>OMOG01000418.1 GCA_900290305.1 Candidatus Sulfopaludibacter sp. SbA4 | reverse complement strand
GACTCCAGTCTAGCCGACGAACGTGGTTCCACGACTGCGAGATTCGGGGTCCAACCGCGACACTGCTCGCCCAGAATCTGAGAAGAATAGTTGTCAGGCGAAAGCGCCTGCCCCACCAAAGACGCAGGCCCCTGCGCCAACATGGGACAGGCGCGTCCGCTTCACCCCCCGCCGTGTAGTATCCTTNNCACATGAAGCTCATCGGTTCTCTTCTCTTCCTGACGGCTCTCGGCTCGGCGCAGTCCAATCCGGAGCTTGCCTCTCCCAACGGGCAACTGAAGATCGCGTTTCAAACCCTCACCCCGCCGCCGCCAACACCCGGTGGACGCGGAGGCGGACGCGGCGCCGCGGCCGCCCCGGCGGGCGCGCAATTGATGTACAGCGTCGCGTTTCACGGATCTCGAAGGCGCGCGCCCGCTCGGCGCCGACGTGAAAATCGTGACCGCCACGCTTTCCAGCGCCGACGAAACTTACAAACTCATTGCGGGCCGCGCCTCGACCGTCCGCAATCACTACAACGCGCTGGCCCTGGACCTTGAGGAAAACTCCGGCACGCACCGCAAACTGCAGGTGGAAGCGCGCGCCTACGACGACGGAGTGGCGTTCCGTTACATCGTGCCCGCGCAGCCGGCCATCCGCGAATTCCGCATGACCGGCGAGGACACCGAGTTCCGCATCTCGAAGGACGGTACCGCGTACGCCCTGGAGTTGCCCGGCTTCCGCACCATGTACGAGAGCGAGTACCTCAAGCTGCCGGTCAGCGCGTTCGCCAGCCCCGGCGGCACGCTCGGCACGCGGCTGATCGGACTGCCGACTCTGATCGACGTCCCCGGCGCCGGATGGCTCGCCATCACCGAGGCCGACATGCGCGGCAACGCGGCCATCTACCTGACCAACCCGGGCGAAGGACGCAGCCACCTCAAAGCCAAGGTCGCGCCCAGCGCGCAGAATCCGGACATCGCGGTCATCGGTCCCCTGCCCCACCACTCCCCGTGGCGCACCATCCTGGTAGCCGATCAACCCGTCCACATCCTCGAATCGAATATCATCACCAGCCTCAATCCGCCGCCGGCGATCGCCGACACTTCGTGGATTCATCCCGGCAAATCTTCCTGGGATTGGTGGAGCGGCAGCCTCGACCCGGATGGCAAGCCTGCATTCACCACCGAGAATATGAAGACCTACGTGGATTTCTCGGCGAAGTCCGGTTTCGAATACATGCTGGTGGACGCGGGCTGGTCCGCGCAGGGCGACATCACGAAGATGAATGGCCGCGTCGACATTCCCGCGCTGGTTCGCTACGCCGCGCCGAAAAACGTGAAGGTGTGGATCTGGTGCCACTGGAGCGGCATCGACGCCCAGCTCAACGAAGCTTTTCCGATTTACGAGAAATGGGGCGTGGCCGGCGTCAAGATCGACTTCATGTCGCGCGACGACCAGTCCATGATCGAGTTCTACTATNNCCATCACCTCATGGTGGATTTCCATGGAGCCACCAAGCCCACCGGCATGGAGCGCACCTGGCCGAACGTCATGGGGTACGAAGCCGTGCTCGGCATGGAGCAATCCAAGTGGGGAGCGCGCGACAACCCCGACAACCACACCAACCTGGCGTTCACCCGCATGCTCGCGGGCATGATGGATTACACGCCCGGCGGATTCGAAAACGTCACTCGATCCGATTTCGTGGGGCGCAACGCCAAGCCCATGGTGGCGGGCACGCGCGCGCACCAGCTTGCCATGTATGCCATCTACGAAGCGCCGTTCCAGATGGTCTCCGACTACCCGCACGCTTACGAGGACCAGCCGGCGTTCGAGTTTATCAAGGCTACTCCCGCCACCTGGGACGAAACCCGCGGCATCAACGGAGTGCCCGGCGAATACGTGACCATCGCGCGCCGCCGCGGCAACACCTGGTTCCTCGGCAGCATGACCAACTGGTCGCCGCGGCAGATCGAGATTCCCCTGACATTTCTGGGAAGCGGCCGGTATACGGCGGAAATCTACGCGGATGCGACTGACTCGGACAAGTATCCGAAGAACACCAGCATCCGCAAACAGACCGTGGATCGCAATACTACTCTAAAGGCCGATCTCGCTCCCGGCGGCGGGCTGGCGGTACGCTTCGTGCCGGTACAGTAGGGCAACTGGCGCAGTCGTCAGGACTATTTCTGAATCACCAGATTGTTGGTCACGTCACGCACGTTCTGGACATGTTTTGCCAGGGCAGACGCGCGTTCCTTGTCGGCTTGACTCGACACCTCGCCCTCAAGCGCTACGTTCCCGTCCTTGACGACGATATGGATTCGCTTAACCTCCTCTACCAGGTGGGGCGGACTCCTGGGGGGCGGACCCTTGGGGTCCGACCCACCACAATCGGGCGCAGGAAGTGCTTGCAAAAATATGAAAGAGCGCTTACCATAAGCAAGTGCTTATAAGTGGAGCGATGCCAGACCAGGTCTACCGCGCCATCGCCGACCCCACGCGCCGCGCGATTCTGGATCTGCTGGCGGACTCGGAGCGCTCCGTCAAAGAGCTGACAGCGGCCTTTTCGATATCGCAGCCCGCTATTTCCCAGCATCTGCTGGAGCTGCGGTTGGCGAAGCTGGTAGTGGCGCGCAGGGCTCATCGCGAGAATCGCTATCGCTTGACGGCGGAGCCGCTGGGCCGGGTGTTCGCATGGCTTGACAACTATCGTCATCTTGTCGATCCGGCGGGACATCACTGGGCAATCGGACCGGCTCCCCAGCAGGAGAAAACATGGCTATCGAAGGATCGGAACCGTTGCCGGGAGTAATCGTACCGTGCCTGGTGGTGGCGGATGTGGACGAAGCGATGCGCTTCTATCAAACGGCGTTCGGCGCCGAGGAGTTGTACCGTTCGCCGTGCGCGGGGGGAGTGGGCGTGCATGTGAATCTGCGCATCTGGAATTCGCTGGTGTGCCTGGCGCAGGAAGAACCGCAGGTGAGGGCCGACCGCGTGGAGTACTCGATGCTGGCGTCGCCCGAGACGCTGGGCGGCTCGACGTGCATATTCCAGGTTCGCGTGCCGGATGCCGACGAAGCTTTCGAGCGGGCAGTCCGCTCCGGAGCCGCGCCCACCATTCCGCCCAGCGACATGTTTTGGGGCGACCGTTACGGACTGGTACAGGACCCGTTCGGGTACATGTGGGCGATCACGACCGTGCAAGAAGTGCTCAAGCCGGCCGAAATTGCGACGCGGCTGAGCGCGGCCGCAGGAGGAAGATGACGATGACGATGCGGACGATGTTGATTGTGAGCCTGGCGTTGTGGAGCATTCTGCCGATGCGGGCGCAAGGCGCCGCTGACAAAGCCGGCGATTCGGCCTGGAAGAAGCTGGAATTCCTGCTGGGCAAGTGGACTGGCACTGCGAGCGAAAAAGACACCCCGCTGGGAGCGGGGCAAGGCGGTTTTTCCTTCGAGGCGGAGTTGAACCAGAAGATCATCGTGCGGCACAACCAGGCCGCTTACGATTCCGGCGTGCGCCACGACGACCTGATGGTGATTTATCTGGATGCGCCGAACGACACTCCGCGAGCCATCTATTTCGATACCGAGGGGCATGTCATTCGCTACAACCTGACATTCCCGGCGCCCAACCGCGTTACTTTCGAATCGGACGGGACCCAGCCGGGGCCGCGGTATCGCCTTACGTACTGGCTGAGTGGGCGCGCGCTCGATGGGAAGTTCGAGGTGGCGCCGCCGGGCGCCGAGTACAAGACCTACATGAGCTGGACGTCAAAGAAGGAATGAGACCGTTATGGATTACGGTCGAGCTTGAGCAGCGCGTCGGCAATGTGATTGACGGAGTGTTCCTCTTCGCGGCGATTGGCGTCGCTGCGCGGGAATTCCGAGACCACCGGCGCGAAATTCAGGTGGATCAATTCGTGCACCACCGTGAATTCCATGTCCTGCAGCATCTCCTTGAAAGGCAGCTTGTAATCGGCTGGGTCGAGGACCCGGATGGTGGCGGTCTTTTTCTCGAGATCCCAGTGGATGTTGCCGAGCGTCTTGGGCTTCAGCTCGCTGGCGCGCGACATGACCACCGCGATGTTCCAGTCTTGCAGGTTGAGCCGCTTCTGCCAGAGAAAGAGCCGCTCGGAAGTATAGCTCTCCGCAAGCAGCGTGCGCTCGCGTGCGGTAGGTTCATTTGGCAATTGTTGTGCAGGGGAAACACCTGCCAAGCCGAGGGACAACAACGGAAGGAAAAGGGATCCTAAAAGCATTTGGGTAAACCGGCCCAACATGTACGCTATGATACCAGAACTTACTGGAAAATTCCATAGGGTCTGGAAAATTCTACCGGGAGGGTAAGGATTTCATAGCGGTTACGCCAGGCTCATCCGAATGAGCCGTTCCGCGTTCTTCAAGGCCTCGGGTGTGAGAGTTTGGCCGGACAGCATGCGGCCCACTTCGCGCAAGCGCGCGGCGGCATCCAGTTCTTCGACCACGGCTACGGTGCGGCCGCTCGATTCCTGCTTCTCCACGCGATAGTGATGGTCGGCGAACGAGGCGATCTGCGGCAGGTGGGTGACGCAGAGCACCTGGCTGGATGAGGCCAGTTTTTTCAGACGCCGTCCGACGCCCTCGGCGGCGCTGCCTCCCACGCCGGCATCGACTTCGTCGAATACCAGGGTTCGAATGTGAGCGCCTTGGGGAGCCGTGAGGCACGCTTTCAGGGCGAGCGCGAAGCGCGAGATCTCGCCGCCCGAAGCGACTTTTTCAATCGGGCGCGGCTCCTCGCCGAGATTGGGCGAGAGCAGAAAGTCGACGCGGTCTGTCCCGGACGGAGACCAGGCTGCGCGCGCGATCTCAATGCGGAAGACCGTGCGCTCCATGGCGAGTTGGGCCAGTTCGGCCTCCACTCGTTCTTCGAGCTTGCGCGCGGCGCTGTTACGGCGCTCGCTCAATCCCGCGGCGAGTGTTTCGAACTCGGCGGCAAGCCCCGCCTGCTCTTTGCGCAAGGCGTCCATCCGCTCGCCGGCGTGCTCCACGGCGGCGATCTGGCGGCGGACCTGATCGAGGAAGGTCAGGATCTCGGCGATGGATTGGCCGTACTTGCGCTTGAGCTTGTCGATGGCCGCCAGGCGCGTCTCGATTTCTTCCAGGCGTCCCGGATTGGCCTCGAGCCGGGAGAGGTAATCGCGCAGCGTGTAGGAGACTTCCTGGAGGCTGAGGTCGGCAGCCTTAAGGTGCTCGCGCAGACTTTCGAGCGAGGAATCGATGCGGCACAGCTCGTCTACCCTCTTGGCTGCGGTGCGGGTGAGGGAAACCGCGGATTCAGGACCGTCGTAGACCGCGGTGTAGGCAGTCGAGGCGCTCTCCTCGAGGCGTTGCACATTTTGCAGGACGCGCCGCTGGTTTTCGAGGGCGGCCTCCTCGCCGGGATCGAGGGCGGCGCTTTCGATTTCCTTGCGCTGGAAGCTCCAGAGATCGAGGAGGCGCAGCTTCTCCTGCTCGGTGCGCTCCAGTTTCTCGAGCTCCGCGGCGGTGGCACGCCACTGCTGGTAGAGGGCGGCGACGCGGTCGAGCAGGTCGGAGTGGGCGGCGAAGACATCCAGCAGGTCGCGCTGCGCGTCGGAGGAAAACAGAAGTTGCTGGTCGTGTTGTCCGTGGATGTCGGCCAGGAAAGGCGCCAGCTCTTTGAGGAGCGAGGCGGCCACCGGGCGGCTGCCGACGAAGGCGCGGGACTTGCCGCCGGACAGGATCTCGCGCTCGATGAGCAGCTCGCCGTCTTCGATTTCGAGGCCCGCGGGTTCGAGCAGGCGGCGGATGGGGGCATGGTCGTGGACGTCGAAGATGCCGGCGACGCGGGCGCGGGGCTCGCCGGTACGGATCATGTCGGCGGATGCGCGCGCGCCCAGCAGGAGTCCGAGAGCGTCCACCACGATGGACTTGCCGCTGCCGGTTTCGCCGGTCAGCAGGTTGAGCCCGGAGTGGAAGTGGACGCGCAAGCGTTCGACCACGGCGTAGTTCTCGACGACCAGTTCGAGCAGCATGGTTGAAGCTGATTATAACGGGGTTTGGGCGGTGGAGGACACTTCACTGCGGAGACGCCGAGAACGCGATCGAGCATTTCGATGCCCTGCCGCGTGTCGCCGCGCAGAGCCGTGCTCATGGCCGGACTCAACAGCGCGTTGGCCTCTCCGATTCGATCGCCGGCCGCGCGGCTGATCGCCAGGGATCGATCATACGCCACCTTTGCACGTTCCAGGTCACCCATGATCTCTTGCCGGGTGCCGAGGAATTGCAGCGCGAATGCCAGGCTCGGCTGGTCGCCTGACTTTTCGTATAAGTCCGCGGCCCGCGTCAGGCTCTTCACGGCCTCCGGTCGGTGGCGCGGCGGCCATTGCGCACGGCTCGGCGCGTCTCACGCAGGATCTGGACCTCGTATAACGAACGTTCACCTGGGAACCTGACAGGCTGGTGGCCGCTCTGGCTAATTACAAGCCCTATCTGCGCGGTGTTCCGGCCGGACTCCCCTTCCGTTGGGACCGCGCGACGCTCGCGCGCGGGCTCAATTTCACGTTGACGACTTCGTTGGGTGAAATCGATCTGCTGGGCGAGATGGCCGGCGGCGGACACTATCAGGATCTCTTGCCGGGCGCGATCGAACTGTGCCTTTTCGAGACACGCTGCCTATCATGATGATCGACTTCGCGGTGGAAACCGAGCGCCGGGAGCACAAAGGTCCGGAAGAATCGATCTCCCAGGCCTGCCTGCTGCGGTTCCGGCCCATCACCATGACCACCATGGCGGCGCTTCTCGGCGGCCTGCCCCTGGCATTGGGTGGCGGGACAGGCTCGGAGATGCGGAGGCCATTGGACATTGCGATTGTCGGGGGACTGGCGGTGAGCCAGATCCTGACGCTGTATACCACCCCGGTGGTTTACCTGTATCTGGATCGATTGCGGATCCGCGGCGCGGAATTTCGCCGCCGCCTCTTGCGGAGATCGCCCAGGGAAGTCTACGGCGGGTCGTAACAGAGCCGCGACTATCAGGGAGCGGACCCACCTGAGGCGGTCAGAAAAAGCGCCGGCTCATCACCGAGCGGCGGATTCCATGATAGACCAGCAGGAAAAGCACCGACCCGGCGATGGCCACCAGCAAGCTGTTCAGGTTCAGCGTGGTGATGCCGGTCAAACCCAGAATGTGAAAAACCCAACCGCCCACGATTGCCCCGACAATGCCCAAAAGAATGTCGAGAACCATGCCTTCACCGCGGTGATTGACCAGGTGGCTGGCGATGAAGCCGGCCAGCAATCCAAGCAAAATCCAAGCGAAAAGAGACATTTATATACCTCCCGGCGCGTTCGTGACGAACGCACCTGTCGTTTCTTTTCAGGTGCAGGTGGCGTACCAATGGGATCGGTAGAACAGCGTACTAAAACCATACCCGTACCACCGGGACTTTAATCGAACCCTATCGTTGGTGAATACTCGACTCTTAGCCAGAGTAAACCGCATCCGCGGAAAGGAGTTCCATGAGCTGTCCGAAAGCGGTGGAATGGATCGATGAAATCTCTGCCGAACGGTATCGTCCCATGATGCGCCTGCTGGACGGCGAAGATTTCGAGTTTCTGCGCTCACAACCGGGCATTACCCGACGGCAAATCGCCAGAATCCGCATCCAGCGCTGCCGGATCTTTCGCGGATACCTGCGCTCGTTGAATGCCGACTTCGGAAGTGTCTGCGAGGCTCTCAAGCTGGTGGTGGCGGCATCGGGCGTAGACCGCCGCGATCTGGCTAGCCTGCTTCTGCGACACCAGGCGGAGTTCGCCCGCGCCATGATCCAGGTTCAATTCCGGCTGCTGCTGTATACCTGGGGTCTCGGCCGGGTCGATGTCTCCGGCCTCGTCGAGCTATTCGACGGGATGCGCCGGGAGTTGACGACCGTGGCTCCGGCTGCGGTGTGAAGCGACGCCGTAGCCTACGCTACCTGGCACTCTTCCAGAGTTGCCGGCGGCACGCCCTGCTCCTCGAGCTCCTCGTAGAATCCTTGCGTAACCTGGTCGTGAAACCAGTCGTGCACACTGAGGGTGGCGGCGTGGATTTCGTCGTCGTGCTGGACCAGGCAAACATTGCAGGGTCGAGATTCGGCCGGCATCGCGTCCTCCTTCTACCGTACACCCGCAGACTAGCGCCATGCGCCGCCGAACACAAGCCATGCAGTGGTAAGCAAGGACCAGTACACTTCGGTTACCGTACTCCTGCTGCCTGTCGTCGGCGCAGTACCGCTCTCCTCTAGCTTCTAGCACGTGTAACATGGCATTAGAATGGCGCCATTGGGCGAGCGCGAGATTCACCTTTGGTCGGCCTCGTTCGACATTGCCGAGTGGCTGTTCCCGCTGCTCTCGGATGATGAGCGTGAACGGGCGCGCCGCTTCCGGTTTGAGCGGGACCGTCATCGGTTTATCGCGAGCCGCGGATGGCTCCGCGTGCTGCTGGGACGATACCTGCAGACCGAAAGCGCCGCCCTGTGCTTCGGCTATGGACCCAAGGGCAAACCGTATGTCGAGGGCGGGCCGCATTTCAACCTTTCGCATTCCGGCGGGATGGCGCTGCTGGCAATTTGCGCCGAAGAGGAAGTTGGCGTGGACCTCGAGGCCATCCGTGAGATCGACGATGCGGAGGCGATCGCGCGCCGTCACTTTGCTCCCGACGAAATCGCGCGGTGGCTGGCGGCCCCTCCAGCGCTGCGCACCAAGGTCTTCTTCGATTGCTGGACGCGCCTGGAAGCGGTGGCCAAGGCCTCCGGCGAAGGGCTCGCGGCGGCACTGCCTGCCGGCGACACGTGGTCGCTGTTTGACGTCAGCCCTTCACCGGCCTATGCCGCGGCCCTGGCGGTTCGCGGCCAGGGGTGGAGCGTCCGATCCATGGGACAATGCGGACGTGCTGCCCCCGACTCTGAAGACCATCCCGATTGACGGCTTGGAACTCGCCGTCTGGGAATGGGAGGGCGCCGGTCCGCCGCTCCTGTTTGCCCACGCCACGGGTTTTCACGGCCGCGTCTGGGACCAGATTGTCCGCATGCTCCCGGGGCGCCACTGCCTGGCGGTCGACTTCCGCGGGCACGGGCGCAGCAGCAAGCCGGACCCTCCTTATCATTGGCCGAACTTCGGCCGCGACCTGGCGGCGGTGGCGGAGCGCCTCGAGGTGGAAGGGGCCATCGGGATCGGCCATTCCATGGGCGGCCACTCGGTGGTGTCGGCAATGCTGCAGCGCCCCCTGACTTTCCGCGCCCTGTTGCTGGTCGACCCGACGATCTTCCCGCGCGATTATTATGGACAGGCGCCGCTCGATGCATCGTTCATCCTGAAGCGCCGCAATACCTGGCGATCGCCGGAGGAGATGTTCGAGCGCTTCCGGAATCGCGCGCCGTTCTCGCGATGGCGTGAAGAGGTGCTGCGGGACTACTGCGACTACGGACTGCTGGCCAGCGGCGGCGAGTTCGTGCTGGCCTGTCCCCCGGCGGTAGAGGCATCCATCTACGGGCATTCGAAGGCTCCCGAATCCGATCTCTACCCGGGGATTCCGTCGATCGCGATTCCCGTCGCGGTGATGCGCGCCGGAACCGCGCAGAATCGGGTAGTGCTCGAGCCGACCGCGTCGCCGGCAGCCCCCGACCTGGCAGCGCAGTTTCCCAGGGGCCGCGACGTGCTGTTGAAGGACCACACGCATTTCATTCCGATGGAAGCTCCGGAACTGGTAGCGGAAGAGATCCGCGAGATAGAGCGCCCCTAATAACCCTTGAACTTCACCGATCCCTACCAGTATCCCAACGCCGGTTACGGTCTTTACTGCGTGCGCTGCCATGCATTCGCGGGCAAGGAATCCACCTTCGCCAGCCTCACCAACATAGAAGGCTATGTCGGGACGGATGGCGAATGGCCGATCGCTTACCGGGTGGACGACTCGTGGAGGGCGCCGGGTTGGCAACAGACTTACGAGAAGTATCTGGGGATCTGCAAGGATTGCCCGATTCCGTTGACCGCGTTGACCGCGTTGACCCGGCTGGCGCCGCTGCTCGAAAGCGCCCACAACAAGAACATGGAGTTGAGCGCCTTGCACGTTGCCCACCCCGGTCCGGCTCCAGTGGATGTTCCGAGTTTCCTGCAGACCTTCCCGCCGGAACCCTGGGACAAAAAGGTGGCAGGTCCGGAAGGCCATATGCCGCCATACCTGACATCGGACCAGTGCACCGGTTGCCACAGCGGATTCCCCAAGGCAGCGAATTCGGCGTTCGGTCCGAGCATGGTGGTCTATCCGCCGGGCACCACGGACGCTTCGAAGAACATCAACGTCTCCGAGTACGGCGAATGGCGCTGGTCGCCGATGGGGCTGGCGGGGCGCGATCCGGTCTTTTTCTCGCAGCTCGAAAGCGAGTTCTCGAGTTTTCCCGGGCAGAAACAGAGGATCACCAACACCTGCCTGAACTGCCACGGCGCCATGGGACTGAAAAGCTACTATCTGGACCACGGCATCGACCCGAATACGCTCGGCGCGGCGAATCCCACTCCGAGCGCGGTTCCGGGATTCGATGCCAATTGGGTCTTCCTGCGGAACCCGGCCGACCCGAACTTCCCATACGGCGGGTTGGCGCGCGACGGAATCAGTTGCATGGTTTGCCATCGTATGAAGCCACCGGCCGATAGCAGCCTGGACTACTTCTTGAGCCACACCATCAACAGCCACACCATCAACGGCAACTTCGAAACCGAAGCGCCAGGCAAGCTGAACGGGCCCTTCAAGACCGAGGAGATTACGCAATATCCGATGAAGACCGGCCTGGGAGTGGAGCCACAGGGTTCGGAGTTTCTCAAGACTTCGAGGATGTGCGGCGCCTGCCACACGATCAACCTTCCCATCATGGACAAGCCGGGCTGCCAGGCCAATGCGGGCAAATCCGGATGCACCAGCGTGGAGCAGGCGACCTACCTGGAATGGCTGAACAGCGATTTCCAGAACGAATACGGCGCCGGCAGCAAGGCCAAAAGCTGCCAGGATTGCCATATGCCCCCAGGCTACGAAAACTCCGCGTCGGAGCTGAAGGTTCCGGTGATTCAGACGCGGATAGCCACCGTCCAGGACACCACTTACCCATACTCCGATCACATGGCTGCACCGGCGGACCTGAACGTGAGATTCCGCCAGGAAGGATATCGCCGGCACGAATTCCTGGGATTGAACGGGATTCTGCTCCAGATGTTCGACCAATTCGTCAACGAAGGCGGCAGTAACTACATCCTCGGCGTGCGGCTGAAGGATTATATGTCGGGACTAACCACGGACCTGAGCGCGGCGATTGCCAACATCGAGGAGCAGGCCGGTGGCAAGACGGCGAAAGTAACCCTACCGTCGCTCGCGGTCCACAACGGCAAACTCACCGCGCAGGTGAAGGTGGAGAACCTTACGGGGCACCGTCTGCCCAGCGGGGTGGGCTTCCGCCGGGCGTTCCTGGAGTTCGTGGTCTATCAGGATGGAACCCCCATCTTCGCATCCGGGAAGACGAATTCGAATGGCGAAATCGTGGACGCCGACGGCAACGTTCTTCCCACGGAGTACTTCAAGGACGGGAGCTTTCAGCCGCACTATTACGGCAAGGATCACCCCAGGATCGATTCTCCCGGCAAAGTCCAAATCTACGAGGAGCTGACGAAGGACGCCCACGGCAAATTCACCACGAGTTTTCTGCAACGCGACGAAATCGTGAAGGACAACCGGCTGCTGCCGGCCGGATACCGGCACGACGGTCCGCCGGGAGTCAAGATCCCCGAGTATTTCCTGAATGCCACCAGGCCGGAGGAGATCCATGACGATCCGGCGTACACGAGCGGATCGGGAACTTCGACGGTGGAGTATGAAGTAACGGTGCCGCCCGGCGTGGACGCGAGCCGGTTCATGGTGAGGGCGACGCTGCAATACCAATCGACACCTCCGTACTACTACGCGGACCGGTTCCAGACGACGTCGGCTGCCACCACCAGGCTGAAGTATCTGAAGAGCAACCTGGAATTGGGGGGCACGGGTTTTCAGAGTTGGAAACTCGCCATCGGTTCGGCGACGCTCACGGGCAGGTAGGGGTCGGGGGGATGGAGGTGGAGGGGCTAAAGGCGGCTAAAGGCCCCGTTTCGGCTGCGCGATCCAGTCCCGGGTTCCCGTGTGGCCGCGACTTGCCAGGACGGGACTTGGGGCCAACCACACTACCGAGTGAAATCCTCTGCCCAATTTCCGAGTGGCGTGTGATCCGCTCGGGACTGCTCCGCTGTCGGTCACATGTACGCGTCGACTCGCTGGCAAATTGAATTACTTCGATCCAGGCCAACTGGCGAAAGCCCTCGATCCGGATTTCTTTTCGTCGATCCGGCCGCTGTCGCAACCGGGCCCGGCCATCGTTTTCAAATTGGCTTTTTGAAACATTCGCTAGTGTCCTGAGTTAGAAATTCGTTGCAAAAGTCGCCGGCTTGGCGCATACTGGGCTTGA
>OMOG01000444.1 GCA_900290305.1 Candidatus Sulfopaludibacter sp. SbA4 | reverse complement strand
GCCACCATTTACCTGATCCTCGACCGGCTCGACTACCTCAAGAGTGAGTCGCAACTCGAATCCGTGATCTCGCGCGAGTCGAGCTTCCTGTTCAACAACCTGATCCTCCTCGCAAGCTGCTTCGCGGTCCTCTGGGGCACCCTGTTCCCCGTGATCTCGGAAGCCGTCTCCGGTGACAAAATCTCGCTCGATGCCGATTGGTACAACCGGCTGATGGTGCCCATCGGGCTGTTCCTCCTGCTGCTCACCGGCGTGGGACCGTTGTTCGCCTGGCGCAAAACCTCGGCCGACAGCCTGCGCCGCAACTTCCAGTGGCCCGGCATCGCGTCGCTGGTGCTGGTGGCCGCGCTGTTTGCCGCCGGCATCCGCAACTTCTACGCGCTCATCTCCTTCGGCTTCTGCCTCTTCGTGCTGCTCACCGTATTCATGGAGTTCTATAAGGGCGGGCGCTCGGTGGCCGCTAAGAACAACATGAACCTGCTGCACGCCATGGTCGAGCTGACTCATCGCAATACGCGCCGCTACGGCGGATACCTGGTCCACATGGGAATCGTTCTCATGTTCATCGGATTCACCGGCCACGCCTTCAACCAGAACGAGGTGAAGGAACTGAACATCGGCGACCATATGCGCGTCGGCTCCTATGACCTGAAGATGATCAACCTCGAGCAGGGCCAGAACGAAAACTACCAGTGGCACCGAGCCACCATGGAAGTCTACAAAGGCGGCGCTCTCCTCGGCACCCTCGAACCCGAGAAGCGTTTCTACATCGCCAGCCGCCAGGGAACCTCCGAAGTCGGCATCCGGCAGCGGCCCAATGAGGACCTCTACCTGAATTTCGGCGGCATGTCGGACGACAACCAGCGGGCCGTGATTCAGGCCTACGTGTTTCCGCTGGTATCGTGGATTTGGATCGGCGGCCTGGTGCTGATTGGCGGCACCTTCGTCTGCCTGGTCCCGAGTAAGATCAAAATGCAGTACGCCCGCACCGAAGTGGTGGGCTATACAAAGAAACATGCGACAGTTCAAAAATAATTGGCTGTGTTTGGTGATGGCGGCCGCGGCCGCCCTGGCGCAAACCGCGTCCGAAAAACCGAACGTGGACGTGCGGCGCGTGGGAGCGCGCATCGCCTGCACTTGCGGGTGCAAGGATTCAGTGGCCACTTGCAGCATGCTCGAGTGCCACATTTCCAAGCCCGCCAAAGAGAGGATCGCGAAGATGCAGGCCCTCGGCTACTCCGACGACGATATCGTGAAGGCCTTCATCCGCGACTACGGCGCGGGAGTTTATCTGGCTCCGCCCAATGCGTTCGGATGGGTGGTGCCCTACGCCGCGGTGGGCTTCGGGTTCGTGGTGATCTGGCTGTTCGTCAAGAAGTATCGCAAGCCCGCGCCAATCGCCGAAATCCCTGGCCGTGCCGGCGGACCCATGCAACTGGACGACCCGGAGCTGGAGAAGTACAAGGACCAGATCGAAAAGGACATGGCGAACCTGGAGTAGTGGGGCAGGCGCTTTCGCCTGCCAACCTTTATTTTGGTGTCATCTTGATCATCGTCATTACATGTGTCATTGCGATCGCCGTCATCGCATTCATCCTCGGGGTGAGGCCGAAGGACCTCCCCGTACCCGAGCCGGAATCGCCGTTCCAGCACCTCGACGAGCGCAAAGCGGCGATCTACGAAAATCTGCGCGACCTCCAATTTGAATACCGCGTCGGCAAGCTCTCCGACGAGGACTACCAAAGCACCAAGAAAGACCTGCAAAAAGAACTCGCCGGAGTCCTGGCCGAAGTAGACAAAATCAAACTGACCCTCAACGGAGCCTCCCGCCCCGCCGCACCGTCCGCCCCAGCCACCGCGTCCGCCACCGCCCCGGCCGCCGCCACCCCGAGCCGCAACAATCGGAGCCGCGACCGTGACTCGCCCTTGGCGAGCGAGGGAGCGGTCCCGCCCCCAACCCCCTTTTCCTGCGCCGCTTGCGGCGCCACTTTCGACAAACCCCTGAAATTCTGCGGCGAGTGCGGCAAGCCCATGAAGGTGACTCAATGACCCGTCTAACCAGCCTCCTCCTCCTCGCGTCCTCCACCTACGCCGCAGTCACCGGCACAGTCATCAACCGCAGCACCGGCCAGCCCCAACCAGGCGCCACCGTGGCCCTCAACAAACTCGGCCAGGGCGGCATCGAGATGATCGACCAGGCCAAGTCCGACGCCCAGGGCAAGTTCACCATCAACCAGGAAATCCAGGGAGGCCCCGGATCATCAACGCCACCGCACCTCCTCCGCACCGCCTACGACGGCGTCACCTACAACCACATGCTGCCTCCTGGCTCGCCTACCACCGGCCTCACGGTGGATGTCTACAACGCCTCGAAACAGCCCGGCGACGCCAAGGTCTCGAAACACATGCTGCTCTTCGAGCCCTCCGACGGCAAGATGCTCATCAACGAGAGCTTCATCTTCGAAAACACCGGCAAGACCGCCTGGAACGATTCCGACAACGGTGGCACCCTCCACTTCTACGCGCACGGTGTCGTGGACCGCGTGCAAGCCACCGCCACCGCGCCCGGCGGGATGCCCATCGGCGCTCCGGTAAACAAAACCACCAAACCCGATATCTACGCGGTAGACTTCCCGGTGAAGCCCGGCGAAACGCGCTTCGACCTCACTTACACCGTCCCCTACACCGCGGGCGAACCCTACGAAGGCAAAGTCGTCACCAAGGACGAGAACACCTACCTCATCGCGCCCAACGGCATCACCCTCACCGGCGACGGCCTCACCGATCTCGGCGCCGAGCCGCGCACCCAGGCCCACATTTTCGGCCTCTCCGCAACCTCGTACAAGATCCAGTTGACCGGCGCCGAAGCCGCGCCGCCCGCAGCCGCCGCCGACCAGCCCGAATCGAGCGGTCCGCAGATCGAGCAGATCATGCCGCGCGTCTTCAATCAGGCGCCGCTGATTCTGGGCCTCGCGCTGGGCATCCTGGCGCTCGGATTCGCCATGTTGTACCGCGCCGAACCCGCTGCTCCATCGCCAAAGGAGGCGAATGAGCGCGGTGGTCATTGACGGAGTCTGGAAGTTCTATGGAGACTTCCCTGCCCTGCGCGACATCCAGCTTGCCGCTGATCCCGGCGCCTGCCTCGCGCTGATCGGCCGCAACGGCGCCGGCAAAACCACCCTCCTCCGCATCGTCGCCGGATTCTCCCGTCCCGGCCGCGGCAAAATCAAGATCTTCGGCACCGAGCCGCGCGAAGCCGAAACCCGCCGCAAAATGGGCTTCATCGGCCACGGCATCTCGGTCTACGACGAGCTGTCGGCATTCGAAAACCTCAAGCTCTTCGGCAAGCTCTACGGTCTCTCCGACCCGCGCAAGTCGGCCCTCGAGTGGCTCGAGCGCACCGGCCTCGAGCGCGTCCGCGACGGCCTGGTGCGCGAGTTTTCCCGAGGCATGCGGCAGCGCCTGGCGGTGGCCCGCGCCTTCCTGCATGAGCCATCGCTCCTGCTGCTCGATGAGCCCTTCACCGCTCTCGACGACCGCGCCATCGCCGTCCTGCAGCGCCTGCTGCGCGAAGCCCTCGCCGCCGGCAAAACCATTGTCATGTCGACCCACCAATTGCGGGAAGCCCTCGAGCTGGCCTCGCACGTCGCGCTGTTGAACCGCGGCCACGTGGCATTTCACGGCCCGTGTACCCCCGAAATGGTGGCCGATCCCGGGTACGTCTATGCGCGGTACGGCGAGTCCTGATGAACTTTTTCCGGCAAGTCTTCGTCATCGCGGTGAAAGATCTGCGCGCCGAGATCCGCACCAAGGAGGCGATCAACGCCTCGTTCGCCTTCGCCCTGGTGATCCTGCTGCTCTTCAGCTTCGCCTTCGACCCCGAGGCCGAGACCACCCGCGAGATCTCGGGCGGCCTGCTGTGGATTGTCTTCGCCTTCGCCGGAACGCTCGTGTTGAATCGCAGCTTCGCGCGCGAGCTGCCCAACGATTGCCTGGATGCCCTGGTGGCCGCGCCCATTTCCGGTGCGGCCCTGTACCTCGGAAAAGCCATTGCCAATTACGTCCTGGTGCTGGCCATGGAGCTGGTTTCGCTCCCCGTCTTCAGCATCTTCAACAACGTGACCCGTCCGGTCGGCCAGCAGATTTGGCCCATTTTGCTGGTGATGGCGCTGGGCACCTGGGGACTCACCGTGATCGGCACCATCTTCAGCGCCCTCACCGTGAACATCCGTCTACGCGAAGTGATGCTGCCCATGCTGACCTATCCGATTCTGGTTCCGGCCCTGATGGGCGCCATGCTGATGACTTCCAGCCTGGTAATGGGCAAGCCGCTGGCCGGCGACAACCTGACTTGGCTGAAAATGCTGATCGGCTTTGACCTGATTTATACCGCGGCCTCGCTGGCCCTGGTGGAGATTGTGCTGGTAGGGTAGTGGCACAGGCATTCGTGCCTGTGTGTCTTGATAGGATGACGACTATGCGTGACAAAATTATCTATCTCTTGGGTGTCGTGGCCCTGGTAATCCTGGTCTGGAACATCAACACCATCGCGCAACTGCCGGAGGAAACCCGGCAGGGCGTGGTCTTCAAGATCATCTTCTTCCACGTTCCCATGGCCATCTCCGCCATGACAGCATCGGCGGTAGCGCTCGTAGCCAGCGTGCTCTTCCTCATCACCAAGAATTTCAAATACGATGCCCTGGCCGTGTCCGTCACCGAAGTTGGCCTGGCCCTCCTGGCGGGCAACCTCGTCACGGGCTCCATCTGGGGCCGCCAGATCTGGGGCATCTGGTGGGCATGGGATGCGCGCCTTACTTCGGCGCTGGTCTGCTGGCTGCTCTATGCCGGCTACCTGATGCTGCGCCGCGCCATCGAAGAGCCCACCCAGCGCGCCACCTTCGCCGCGGTGTTTTCGATCTTCGCCTTCATCGACGTGCCCATCGTGATCTTCTCCATCAAGTGGTGGCGAACCCAGCATCCGCAGCCCGTGTTCTGGGGCGGCGGAAGTTTTCCGCCCGACTGGACCACGCACTTCATGTGGAACATGCTGGCAATTGCTCTCGTCGGGACGGTGATGGTAGCCGTCCGCCTGCGCCAGGAAGAATGCCAACGGGAAATCGATTCGCTGCGCCGCATGGCGCATGCCATCTGAGGTACTGACTATGCGACTGACTTCCATCCCCCTGCTGCTCGCCCAAGTTTCCGTCGAAGATCTGGAGCGTGAGAAGCTCTTCCTCCAGCACAATTACACATTCCTGAGCTACGGCCTCACCGCCGCCTGGGTCATCACCGTAATCTACGTCCTCATGATGGTGGCCCGCGAGCGCAAGCTCAAGCGCGAGATTGCCGGCCTGCGAGCCATGCTCGAAGAGCGGCAGAAGTGACTTACTGCACCGTCCACGATCCCAGTGACTGCCAGCCCGAAGTGTTGGCGTCGGTCGCATCGCGGGCCGCCAGGTAGATTACGCGGTCACCGTCGAATGCGGCCGTGAAGCTGATGTTCAAGCTGAGGGTCAGGGTGTTGCCGCTGGTGGACGATCCGGTGACACTCGCGGTGCACTGGCTGTTGCTCAGGCCCGGCAACAACGTCGCGCCCGAATCGTCCACCAGGAACAGCGTGTTGGTTGGCCGGCTGTACGCCAGGTAGCAGGCCTGCCGTCCGTCCAGGAAGTTGTTGATCAGGATGTCCACGATGCCCAGGTCCTGGGCGCCCTTGGTGTCGCTGAAGGTGAACGTGAATGTCTGAGACGAGCCGGACCCGCGCGACGGATTCACAGCGTTTGCCGAGGGGAAAGTCGTAGCGCCCGGTATGCCCCAGGTGCCCAACGCCTGCCATCCGGAGTTGTCGCCCTCCAGGTCGCGCGCCGCCAGGTAAGTGACTTTGTTGCCTGCGAAGCTGGCAGTAAAGGTCAGATTGACCGTCAAGGTCAGCGTATTGCCGCTTCCGCTGGCGGACCACCCGGCAGCCACCGAGCACTGGCTATTACTGAGGCCCGGCAACAATGCCGTGCCCGCATCGTTGACCAGGTAGAGCACGTTCAGCGGTCTGGCGTACGCCAGGTAGCAGGCATTGCGGCCATCCAGGAAGTTGTTGAACAGCACGTTGACGACGTTCAGATCCTGATAGCCGCGCGGATCGGTGAAAGTGAATGTGAAGGACTGACTCGATCCGCTGCCGGACGCCGGACCGGCCGACCCGGGAGCAACCGAGACCGGGGAAGTTCCGGTGCCCACCGCGATCGCGCCCGAAGTCCCGGTGATCGAGGAGACTAGCGAGTCAGTGGCCGCGATCGTCTGGTTGCCGATGGTATTGAGCGTAGCGGAGAACGCTCCGGTACCGCCCGCGAGCGTCGTGTTGGCCGGCAGTACGGCCGCCGCATCGCTGCTGCTGAAATGCACCGTGCCCGTGTATCCCGAGAACGTCGTTACCGTGAAGCTGATCGGCGAACCCGCGGTCGCCGATGCCGGAGCCGATACCGTGAACTGCGTTGCCGCCGGTTCCGTAAATACCCAGACCGCTCCCAGTCCGGCATTATCTGCTGGACCTCCGGCGATC
>OMOG01000419.1 GCA_900290305.1 Candidatus Sulfopaludibacter sp. SbA4 | reverse complement strand
AAATGAACACCAGCACCGGCAGGTTGGCGCCGGCCCGTGCCTGGGGCGGCGCCCAGACGTTCAGGTACAGGCAGTCTTCGCTGGTGGCCTCCTCGCCGAAGTAGTGGTTGATATTGTGCGGGCGCAGCGGCTGGATGCACTCCGCCATTTTGCGGTCGGCATGGTACACTCCCTTCCACGCCGCGACGCGTTGCGGTTCGCGCCAGCGCAAGTCGCGCACCGGTGGGGCGGCGAACGGAATGCCGAGGTACTGCTTGACTCCCGACTCGAGCAGCTTCCCCTCGACTTTCCCGGTGTCAATCGTCACCGGATCGCCGGGAATCGGCTTCTCCACCACCTGCGCCGCGCAGACGGCGGCCAGCGTCAACCAGATCGCGTTCTTCATGAGACGGTCCTCCCACACCCGTCACCGGACGGGGGCTTCTCAGCCCTATGGCAGTTCCAGGCGGTTCAGCAGTTCCTGGAAACGGGGATCCCTGCCGAGCGCCTGCCAACGCGGATCGACACGCAGGGAAATCAGCTCAAAGCAGCGGTCCTGAAACGCTTTGGCGAGCCACTCAAAGCCTTTGTCCGGCAGGTCGAGGGCGAAATAGCAAACGGCCAGTTCAAACGGCGACACGTAGCGTTTCTCCGCCAGTTTGTGCAGATCCCCGACGATACGCAAGGCTTCCTCCCGTCTTCCGGAGAGCGCGAAGGTTCGTCCCAGTGCGGCCTGCATGGTGGGACTCTGCGGCGAAAGCTGGAGCGCGCGCTGAAACGCGGCGGCCGATTCGTCGAACTCGCCCCGCTGTTCCTGAATCAGGCCCAGGGTCCAGTATGCCGGCGAGAAGTGCGGATTCAGCTCGATGGTGTGGTCGCACTGGTCCAGCGCCGCCTCATAATCCTGGAGGTAAAACCGCACGCGCGCCAACCAGTGATGGGTGGTGGGATAGCGGGGATCGAGACCGATGGCCCTCTGGAACTCGCGTTCCGCGCCCAGCCAGTCCCAGTCCTGCGTGGCCTTGACGTGAGCCAGGGAAGTGTGCGCCTCCGCCGAGTGTTCGTCCAACAGCACGGCCCACGCGGCGTTGGATGCCGTCTTGGTCCACACTTCGGCCGGCGCCAGGACGCCATAGTGCCCCAGCAGGCTGTAAGCGTCCGCCAAGCCCGAGTAGGCTTGGGCGTATTGGGCGTCTTCCACGATAGCCTTGTCGAAGAATTCCGCCGCGCGGCGCAATCCCTCCTCGGTACGCTGATTCAGATGATACTTGCCCTGCACGTAGAGGTTGTACGCCGCCAGATTCCCCGTGGGATGGCCGGATCCGCGAGAGGCCCTTGATCCCTCCGGCTGCGCCGTCAGTTGCCCGGCGATAGCACGCGCCACCTCCTCCTGGATCGCGAAAATATTCTCCATCTTCCGGTCGATGGAGCCGGACCAGAGATAGCAGCCGCTGGCCGTGTCCACCAGGTTGGTGGTGATACGCGCTTCGCTGCCCGCGGTGCGCACGCTCCCGACCACGATCATGGCCGCATTCAGCCGGTTCGCCGCCTGGCGCATGTCGTCGTCGGAACTCGTGTCGCCGGCCGCTTCCCACGCCACCAGCCGGATACCGCCGAGTCCGGCGAGCACGTGGATGATCTCCTCGCGAATGCCCTGGCAGAAGTGGCGCTGGTCGCCCGCCGCGCTGTGGTCGGCGATCGGCAGCACCAGGACCGTGTTGCTGCTTACGAGCATGGGCATGGCCGAACGCTTCTGCGGAGCGGTTTTCTGCTGGCGGATCATGGGCGCGTAACCGCCCTTGGGCAGATCGATGACGAGTGCATCGTCCTGTCCCTCTTCGTGGTAGTACCGGGCCAACTGGGAGCGCAACCGCCTCGCCTGTACACGCACGATCGGGTCGTTGCGCGGATCGAACGCTTCCGGCTTGTCAAACACCTCGACGCCGACGACGAATTCCTTCAGCCGCTCCCCGCGGCCGGCAATGGTCTCTTCCACGATGAAGGTCAGGAACCGTTTGAGGCGATCGGACTGGCGGAACGCTTTGCTGACAAGAATTCGCCCCAGTTGTTCCGCCAGCTTCGGATCGGAGCTCTTGCCGAGCTCGGGCGTGGAGCTCTGTACGGTCATATCGTCATTCTACTGCCCGCCCGGCAGTTCCGGACTTGCGGCGCAGTGCTACTTGGCAGCCCCCGGAAACGGCCGAGGAGTCACGTCGCCGTCGGTCAGCTTCAGCGCCCACCGGATGGCTTCGAAGTAAATGTGGTAGACGTCCGGGTTATCCCAAGTCTTGGCGTCGTGCGCGAACGACCCGAAGAACACGCGGCCTTGGCCGTACATCTTAGCCCAGGCCAGCGGGAAATCGCCGTCCTTGTTCAACAGGTTCTGGTTGGGCGGCAACTTCGAAGTGTCCAGGCGCAGCAGGACGCGGCTTTTCTCGCGAGAGAAGTTCTTCGGTTGATAGAACTCGTCGGTCAGATTGAAGACTGCAGGCAGGTGCCGGGTCGCGGGGAAGTTCGGATCTTCGTTGATCACCGACCCAGCGACCGAGCCGTAGGGATGGTCTTGGAACTGCCCGCCGAGCATCTCACCGAATTCGGGCCACGACATGAGTGCGGTCAGGCCGACGTGCGCGGCGACGAATCCTTTTCCGTCGTCGTGCACAAACTTCAGCAAGTCCGCCTTTTGCTGGTCGTCGATCGGCACTTCGCGGTGACCCATGAAGAAGATCGCGTCCACGTTGGCCAGGCTGGGACCGCCGCTCGCCGGTTGGCCGGTGGTCATGAGCGGGTGGTAGGACGCAATATTGGAATCGGTACGGATGTGCGTGTCCCAGAGTCCGGATTCGTAGCCCAGCCGCTCGATGGTCGCGAGCGCGTGGGATACCGAATCGTGTTGCGCGATTCCGTTGCGCGTGTCCGCCCAGGCCAGCACGACCTTGCGTCCCGGAGGGCGCCCGCCTCGCCCCCCGCGGCCGCCACCCGGCTGGCCTTGCCCCCGTCCGCCCTGGGGCGGAGGCGCCGGCGCTGCATTCTGCTGGGACCGGACCAGCAATGACCCACCAAGCAGCGCGAGTAGCGCCAGACCGAATCCCGACTTCCTCATGACACACCTCCGGGCGGCCTCGAATGACGTCCGCGGGATTCAGACTAGCACAAGATCCGGGGCGTGATGTCCCGTTTTCCAGCAGGTTACTGTGCGGTTACGGTTACCTTCTTGTTCTGGGCGGACCGGTAGTGTTAGGATCGACCCGATCGGGTAGTGTGTCCGGCTGCATGTCCCGCCGCCGGCGTCGCCGACCCCGGGATGAGAAAGGGCGATTGACGTGCCGCAAACCACCGCCGTCTCCTCGACAGTCCCCCCCAGGCACGGCGAGCCGCCGCCGATCCTGCTCTCCATCGTGGTGTGGAGCATCCCGGCAATCTTCTACCTTTTCGCGTTTTATCTCCGTTCTTCACCGGCAGTGATGACCTCGGAGCTGATGCATTCGTTCGGCATCGGCGCCAAGGACCTCGGCAGTCTCTCCGCGTATTATTTTTACGCCTACGTCCTGATGCAGATCCCGACCGGGATGCTGATCGATTCCCTGGGGCCGCGCAAGTTGCTGATCTTCTGCTCTATCTCGTCCGCCATTGGCGCGTTCCTTTTCGGCGCCACCAGCAGTTTTGCATTGGCCTGTGTGGGCCGGGCGATCACTGGCGGAGCGACCGCGGCCGCCTGGCTGGTGATTCTGAAGTTGGCAACGCACTGGTTCCCCTCGCGCCGCTTCGCCATGCTCTCCGGGCTCGGCTTGGCCATCGGTAACATCGGCGCGCTGACCGCACAGGTGCCGCTGCGTCTTCTGGTGGAGCACTTCACTTGGCGAACCGTCGTCATCGCATCGGCCGTGGCTATTCTGCTGGTGGCGGTTTTGGCCTGGGTCCTGGTGTGCAACGACCCCTCCCAGCGCGGGTACTCCAGCTACGCTCCGCAACAGATTCAAGACCAGAAGAAGAATTCGCTCCGCCAGGTCGGCGCGGGATTCAAACGCATCTTCGCCTTCCGCAACATATGGCTGATTTTCTTCGCGCAAGGCGGACTGGTCGGGCCCATCTTGTCCTTCACCGGATTGTGGGGGCCGCCCTTCCTCAAGGCGCGCTTTGCCGTGACCTCCACTACGGCAGCTGCCGTGTGCTCGGTGATGATCGTTTGCTGGGCAGTAGCCAGCCCGATTTTTGGGGCACTTTCAGACAAGATCGGCCGGCGCAAGCCCCTCTATGTAGCGGGTTGCGTGGCGGCGGCCGTCGGTTGGGCCGCCATGTTCTACATGCCGTCCCTCTCGCTTTCCGTGTTTGTGGCGCTGGCCGCAATCACCAGCATGGCGTCAGGTTCGGTGATTCTCGGCTTTGCTTACGGCAAGGAATCGGTGCCCGTGCAGTACCTCGGAACAGTCTCAGGCGCGATCAATATTGGCAATATGATCGGCCCGACGCTGCTGCAGCCAGGCATCGGCCGCATCCTGGAGCGGCATTGGACCGGTGCGATGGCCAATGGCGCGCGCGTGTACGGCGTGGACGCCTTTCAGATCGCGTTTCTGTTGAGCGCCGGCTGGACGCTGCTTTCGTGCGTACTCTCCAGCATTACGCGCGAGACGGGATGCCGGCAGAGCAGCTAGGGCAGCCCAGCAATCAGCCCGCCGCACCTGCGGGTCTCGCAGCGGTTCAGGCCTTGTACGCCGACCGAAGTCAGGTAGCCGCCGCTTCTGCGACCTGGTTTCGACGGTGACGCGGCTCGCCACCTCTTCGAGCGGAATGGATTCGCGCGAGGATCGCTCCACTCACACGGCGATCATTTCCACGCAGGCAGATCCCGGCCGCCGTGCTCGGCACCAACGGCGAGAATGCCTGCCGCGCGAGAGGGAATGCCGGTTAGCCGAAGCCCCGAGTCGCGCTGTCGCGCAGGAAGGCGCGCTCGCCCTCGTGATCGCAACCGCGAGGAGTACGGTGTCAAGTTCCGTGTGGCTTTGGGCTGCCTTTAACCGTGCTTTGACGGCAGCCGCACGGTTACGCCGATTAACCCCGGCGCCGACCTGCGCTATCGTCGGTCTTGCGCGCGAAGCTATGATCATCTGTTCGTATCGTGTTAGGGGGCGACGGCCTATCCCTGATACTCTAATCGGGACTGAGGATTATGATGGTACTCCCTGAATTCAGCAAGTCTGCGGTCGTACGGAAGTTCGGTGCTCCAGTCAATATCGAAGAAGTTCCGATCCCGCGCGAGATCGAGCCCGGCGCAATCCTGACGCGTATTGAGATGTGCTCGATCTGCGGAACGGATGTTCATCTGTGGCAGGGCTCGCTGGCCACCAAGATTACACTGCCGATAATCCTGGGGCATGAAATGGTCGGCCGGATCCTGGCCCTGGGTACCGGGCCGACCCGGGACTCCCCGACCCGAAACGGACGAGAGACGGCCGGGAATCAGCCTAGATCGGCCATGCCATCGGAGATCTGCTGTTGCCGAAGACTCGCCGATGAAAGAGAGGGCGGGCGAACTGCTTGCTTTTCCACGACAAAGCCCGCCCGCTCCTCAAACGGGCGTTCTTCAGTAGTTAAAGATTTTAAAGGGTGGTAAGTTATTGATTCTAAAACTGGTGAGCCGGGCGGGACTCGAACCCGCGACCCTGTGCTTAAAAGGCACATGCTCTACCA
>OMOG01000752.1 GCA_900290305.1 Candidatus Sulfopaludibacter sp. SbA4 | reverse complement strand
CGGGCCGACGTCAGCCAAGAGCTTTACAGCTTAAAGTAAGCGGCATTGGGCGAAACCGCCTGCCCCACCCCACCCTGCTGGAAGCGCACGTTAAACTCATACTAGATGCACCTGAAAATCCTGGTATCGGCCGGGGAGGCCTCAGGCGACCTGTACGCCTCTTTGCTGGTGGCCGAATTGCGCCGCTCCTGGCCGGATGCCGAGTTTTTCGGATGCACGGGGCCCCGGATGAAGGCTGCCGGTGTGCGCACCGTGGTGGATGCGGCCTCCCTGGCCGTGGTGGGCCTCGTGGAAGTGGTCGCGCACATCCCCCGGATTTACGGCGAATACCGCAAACTCCTGGCCGCCGCCCGCGAGCAGAAGCCGGACCTCGCCATCCTTACCGATTCGCCGGATTTTCACCTCCGCGCGGCCCGGCGCCTCCACGCCCTGGGCATTCCGGTGGTGTACCTGGTGGCGCCCCAGGCCTGGGCGTGGCGCAAGGGACGGCTCAAAACCATGCGGCGTACCGTGCGGCGCCTGCTGTGCATTTTCCCCTTCGAGGAGGACTTTTTCCGCCGCGAAGGCGTTCCCGCAACCTATATCGGCCACCCCCTGGCCGGGCTGGTCCGGCCCTCGCTCCGCCGCGAGGAGTTTTTTAAGAAACACCGGCTGGCCGCGGGACGTCCATTAGTTACGGTGCTGCCCGGTAGCCGCCGGGGCGAGGCTGCGCGTCATCTGCCCGCGTTGCTCGACGCCGCGGAGCGGCTCTACCGGGAGCAGGCTGTGAATTTGGTTCTGCCGGCCTCGGCCAATACCGGGGCCGCCTTTTTTCGCGCGGCCTTGGTTCGTGAGCGGCCGGGTGGCTCGCCGGTCGGTGTGATCGAAGGAGAGAGCTGGGACGCCCTGGCGCACGCCGACCTGGCGCTGGCGGCCAGCGGCACGGTAACGGTGGAAGCGGCGCTCTTGGGGACCCCTATGGTGACTTTTTACAAAGTGACGGCGCCGAGCTGGGTGATGGGAAAGCTGTTGGTTGACGTGCCGTTTTACTGTATGGTGAATCTGATTGCCGGCCGCGCCGTGGTGCCCGAGCTGATGCAAGGTCAAATGACCGGCGAATCCATCGCCCGCGAAGCGCGCCGGTTGCTGGGTGACGAAAACGCCCGCGCGGAGATGAAGGCCGGTCTGGCCGAGGTGCGAGAGAAGCTGGCTTATGCCGGAATGCCCGCGCCCCAGCGCGCCGCCGCCATTGTTCAGGAACTCGTTCGGGAGATCGTCGCTCAGAAAATCGCTGCTCGGAAAACCCGGGAAGGACAAGTTGCTCATGTTTCTTAGACGCCCGACTATTTCGGCCGCCCCGCTGGCGGCGTGCCTGCTGCTCGCCGCAGCCCTGGGGACGCCCGCCCAGGAGCGCCGCGCCGCCACTTCGAAAATCGACGTGGAGCAGTACACCATCGACGCCGAGATCTCGCCCAACACGCAATCCGTGGCGGCCAAAGCCACCGTCCGGTTCATTCCGTTGGACGACGGCATCACCAGCGCTTCCTTCGAGCTGAACAACGCGCTGAACGTGTCCCGGGTCGTGGACGGCACGGGCAAGCAGATCAACGCCTCGCGCAACCAGCAGGACTTCTCCGTCCGTCTCAGCTTCGACCAGCCGCTCGCCAAGGGCCAGCCCGTCACCATCACGTTCACCTACGATGGCAAGCTGACCGGGCAGGAGGATTCGCCGGTCTACGGCATCAAGTTCGCGGCCATCCATCCCGAATTTGCCTACCTGATGTACCCCGCCCGCTGGTTCCCGGTGAGCGGCTATTCGACCGACCGTTTCGCCGCCGACATGCGCATCACCGTCCCCATGGGCTACTCCGTGGTGGGCAGCGGGATCGATAGCAAACAGACTGCCGGCGACAAGAACCAGTACGAATTCAAGTTCGACCATCCGTCTTTCCCCGGCAGCATCGCGGTGGTCAAGGACCAGCCCAGCAAGGTGCAGGCCGAAGGCGTCACCACGTCGCTCTACTTCCGCGGACCGGAGGCCGAGTCGGTGCAGCAATACGGCGAGGAGATCGGCAAGATCATGTCGTACTTCACCGGCATGTTCGGCCTTCCACCCTACGCCAACCTGACGGTGGTCGAAACCGAAGCCGGCGCGCCCAACGGCTACGCCGCCCCCGGCCTGATCTTCCTGGCTCCCGCCGGCATCGTGCGGCCGGTGAGCGACAACCTGCTGGCCAACCAGATTTCGCGGCAGTGGTGGGAGGAACTGGTTTCCGGCACCAAGCGCAATGACCTGTGGCTCACCAACGGGATCGCCAACTATTCGCAGCTTCTGTGGACCGAGCACGTCAGCGGCCCCGGCGCCATGGAGACGGCGCTCAAAAGCGAGATGGTCGGAGCCCTGACCATCGACAGCGTGCCCATCAATCAATCCGCGCGCCTCGAGGATTACTCTCCCGAGTTGTGGGCCCTCACCGGCAGCAAGGGCGCGGCCGTGATGAGCATGCTGCGCTTCGTGATCGGCGACGAGAAGTTCTTTGAGCTCCTCAAGGGCTACACCAAGGCGAACGCCTGGAAATCGGTCAATACCGACGACTTCCGCAAGGCCGTGGAAACCGTGTCGGGGCAGGACCTGGGCTACTTCTTCATCCAGTGGATCGAATCCTCGGGCGCGCCCGAGTTCAAGCTCGAATACACCATCTTCCGCACCCAGAAGGGCTTTCGCGTGATGGGCAAAATCTCGCAGGATCTCGACACTTTCCGCATGCCCGTGGACCTGAAAATCGAAACCGAGGGCAACCCGGAAGAGAAGCGCGTGGATGTGGTGGGGACTTCGTCCGAGTTCGTGGTGGACACCTTCGGGAAGCCCAAGAACATTCTCATCGATCCGGGCAACAAGGTGCTGCGCTACAGCCCCGACGTGCGCGTCGCGGTGGCCATCCGCCGCGGCGAGCAGTTCGCCGAGCTGAGCGAATTCTCCGACGCCATCAAGGAGTACCAGAAGGCGCTGGAGACGCAGCGCAACAGCTCGCTGGCGCTCTACCGCATTGCCGAGATCGCCTTCCTGCAGCAGAACTGGCAGACCGCGGCCAACCAGTTCCGCGAGGCGCTGAACGGCGACCTCCAGCCCAAGTGGACCGAGGTGTGGGCGCACATCAACCTGGGCAAGATCTTCGATGTCACCGGGTCGCGCGACCGCGCGGTGAACGAGTACAACCTCGCCATCCGCACCAAGGACGACACGCAGGGCGCGCAGGAAGAAGCGGCCAAGTACCTCAAGACGCCCTACGAGCGCCAGCGGCGCGTCGAGCAGTAGGTTTGGTGGGGCAGGCGCTTTCGCCCAATGCCGCTTACTTTAAGCTGTAAAGCTCTTGGCTGACGTCGGCCCGCAACAATTTCC
>OMOG01000420.1:1424-9289 GCA_900290305.1 Candidatus Sulfopaludibacter sp. SbA4 | reverse complement strand
TACTACGAGATCCCCAAGGGCGAACTGAATAAGGACTTCCTCTGGAATTCGCAGATCGCCAAGACCACCCTCGGCGCAGGCTATGGCGGCGGCCAGTTGGTGGACAAAGTGATTCGCTGGGAATTGAAGGGCAACCGCGTCCTGTTGTTGGAAGTCGACTTCGGCCTGGTCGCCGATCCCAAGGCGCCCATCGCCCTGGCGGTCAAGGCCGCCAACAACGACGCGATCATCATGTCCCTCCCCGTCGCGGCCTTCGCCAAGGACGGCGCGCCGGTCATCGAAGTGACCCGGCTCTTCACCGGCGATCTCCAGGAGTTCAGCGCGCGCCAGCGCCTGGGCGCCACCGCGGTGGATGCCACTCGCACTTTCATCGAGCGCATCTCCCCGTATCCCGACAACGTGGAGGCGGAAGTCACCGTCACTTACACGCGTAGTCAGGGCGGCGCGGCGGCGGCCGGCGGCAGGGGCGGCGGCGGATTGGGCGGCGGCCAGATGCGCCCCGGCAGCGCCACCGTGGTCCTGCATCACAGCATGGTGCGGTTGCCCGAGAAGCCCATGATGCCGCGCCTGTTCGATGAGCGCGTGGGCTACTTCACCACCAGCACCATGGACTACACCCACGACGAGTACAAGGCCGACCGCGTCCGCTACATCGCGCGCTGGCGCCTGGAGAAGAAGGACCCCAACGCCGCCATCTCGGAGCCCATCAAGCCCATCGTCTATTACATCGATGCGGCCACGCCCACCAAGTGGGTGCCCTGGCTCAAGAAAGGCGTGGAAGATTGGAACCAGGCCTTCGAAGCCGCGGGCTTCAGGAACGCCATCGTCGGAAAGCCCATGCCCACGCCCGAGCAGGATCCCGACTGGAGCGCGGAAGACGTGCGCCACTCCGTGATTCGCTGGCTGCCTTCCACGACGGAAAATGCCAGTGGACCGCACATCTCCGATCCGCGGACCGGCGAGATTCTGAATGCGGACATCCAGTTCTACCACAACGTCATGAACCTGGCCCGCGACTGGTACTTCGTGCAGGCCGGGCCGCTCGACCCGCGCGCGCAGAAACTGCCGCTGCCCGACGAGCTGATGGGCCGCCTGCTGGAGTACGTAGTGGCCCACGAAGTCGGCCACACCCTGGGCTTCCAGCACAACATGAAGGCCAGCGCCATGTACCCGCAAGAGAAGATCCGCGACAAGCAGTGGGTGCACACCATGGGACACACGCCCTCGATCATGGATTACTCGCGATTCAACTACGTGGCCCAGCCGGAAGACGGAATCGCCGTTGAGGACCTGGTCCCGCGCATCGGACCGTATGACATCTGGGCCACCAAGTGGGGCTACACGCCGATTCCGGGCGCAAAGACTCCCGACGAAGAGAAGGCCACGCTCAACAAGTGGGCCAAGGAGCAGGACGACAAGCCGTGGCTGCGTTTCTCCACGGCCAACTCCGCCGGCTCCGACCCCTTCGATGAGACCGAAGCGGTAGGCGATGCCGATGCCGTCAAGTCCACCGCACTCGGGGTGAAGAACCTGCAGCGCGTCGTCAAGATGCTGATGTCGGCCACGGCGTACAAAGAGGGCGAGACCTACGAGCAACTATCGGAGTTGTATGGACGCATGCTCAGCCAATGGTCGACCGAGATGAACCACGTGGCGGGCATCGTCGGCGGTTTCAACAGCCAGGAGAAGGTGGTCGGGCAGGAAGGCCGCATCTTCAACCTCATTCCCAAGGACTACCAGCAGTCGGCCGTCAAGTTCCTGCTGGACAACGCCTTCGTGACGCCCACCTGGATGATCGACGAGGAAATTCTGCGCCGCATCGAGCCGGTGGGCGCCATCGAGCGCGTCCACACCGCGCAGAACCGCATCCTCACCACGCTGCTGAACAGCGCCCGCTTCGCGCGCCTGCTGGAGCAGGAGACGCTGGATGGCAATCTCGCCTATTCGCCGGTGGAGTTTCTGGCCACCGTGCGCAAGGGCCTGTGGCGGGAACTGGACGCCCCGCAAGTGAAGATCGATGCCTACCGGCGCGAGTTGCAGCGTTCTTATCTGCAGGACGTGAATCTGAAACTGAATCCCGCTCCCACAGCGGCTGCGATACCGGTGTTTCCCGCGCCGGATGGCGGCGGGCGCGGTGCGGTGCGGCCTCCCACCAGCGGCGATGAGAAGCCCATGTATCGGGCCGAGTTGCATGCGTTGAGCGCCGCAATCGTGGCCGCGTTACCGAAGACCACGGATCACGAGACCAAGGCGCACCTGGAAGCATCGCGTGACGAGATCGCCAAGATTCTGGATCCGAAATTCGCTACGCCTGCTCCCGCTGCTGGGGCGGTTGCCGGCGGCCGCGGCGGCGGCGTGCGGTAGGGCCTACTACAACAATTGCTCGAGGCTCTTCGCATCGAGCAGGCGGTCTATGACAGCTTGGAGTTCGCCAGCCGACATCTTATGTAGTCGCTCGTCCACCCAATCGGGGATCGGGCTGAAGAACATCCCGATCATCCAGCGGGTGACGACGCGTTCACCTACCAGAGGGCCCATCTTGAAATAGGGAGCGAAAAAGTCGTGATCCCGAATGTCCGTGAGAATCGGCATGGCTACCCGAGCAATTCTTCGAGGCTCTTCGCATCGAGCAGCCGAACGTTAAGATCCACGATTTCGGCGGCGGACTTGGTAGCCAAGCGCTCATCCGCCCAAGCCGGGACCGCGCCGAATCGCTTCTCGATCAGCCCGCGGAGCACCGTCAGCTCACCTCTTTTGTACTCCCGCCCCAGAACCTCGTGATCCAGAATGTCGTTGAGAATTGGCATCTGTTTGGCCTCCTCGTCTATCACTTCCTCCAGATTTCTCAGCCCCGCCAGAAGCATGAGCCGCCTCAGTGCCGCTTCCCTCTGCTCCGGACTGAGGCCCGCAATCCGTTCCAGGATCCGGTGAATCGAGCCCCGAATGTCCGGCAGCCTGGTCAGAATCGCAACTATATTATCGCCTACCCGTGGGCTTGCGAGCAGCCGTTCCCCATCCAGGTCCTTTATGTCCACCAGCCGGTAGGAATAGCTCAAAGCCGGTCCGCGAAGCTCCGTCTTCATGGACACCGGAGCATCCCCGACATACACCAGCACCTGCTGCGGGAACCTGCCGAAAAACCGCAACACCCGCAGGCAATACTCCGCCATGCGCAGCGCCATCGTCGAGTCGTTCGTGCTCTGCAGTTCGATGTGGACCAACTCGCCGCCCGCGGTCTCCCCCAGCAGGTCCACCCGCGTGTTCTGCACTTCGGGAAGCTCGACGCTCAGCCACCGAGCAATGGTCGTGCCTGCAATCTCCCGAATCAGATCCACCGACTGCTGCAGGAGCGTCTTGAACGCGACATCGTAATCGTGCATGGCGACATTTCATTGTGCGCCAAAACAGCCACCGGAGGTAACATGAATTCCATGACCAAAAAGGCTTGGCTGCCGGCCCTCGCAATTCTGATCACGCAATCCACACCGTCCGCCCCACAGTCCGCCTCGGTGGAAGCCCGGGGCGTGCGCGTGCCCGTACCCGCGGGATGGTCTGCGAACGACCGTCTGATCGCCGCCTCCGGCCCGATCGCGATGACGAACTTCGGCGGGGCCTACACCCAGGGCGGCTTCCCACCGCCCGACGGCGCCGAAATCGAAATCACCAGCGTACCGGCCCCGCCGAACCTGGTCGACTACATCCGCAAGGAACTGGCCGGCCCGGACGTGGCTCCCCTGCAAGAGTTCGCGCAGGGTGCGAACTCCGGCATCCAGGCCACCTATACCGAAAGCCTGAACCCCGACACCTCGCTAAAGACCGTGGTCGATTACATCCCGCACGGCGCGACTCTCTATAAGTTCTATCTGACTCACTGGACCGGCGACCGCAACGAACCCGCGCTGGACGCGACGCTTGCCAACTTAGTCCGGGAGGCGCAACTCCGTTGAACCAGTCACTCCGCACCGCATGGGCTTTTGCCTTCCTGGCCGCCCGCCTCACCGCGGCCACGCTGGACTACTCCCCCGCCAGCCCTACCCCGGCGCAGATCGACGACTACCTGTCCCGCAAACACTCGCCCATGGCCGGCATGGGAAACGTATTCTCGACTTACGGCCGCGATTACGATGTGGACCCCCGGCTGGTGGTCGCCATCGCCGGCGCGGAAACTACTTTCGGCCAGCACCAGTGCACCGCCAACAATGCCTGGAACTGGTTCCATCGCCGCACCTGCCCGGCGTCCGCGTTCACCAGCTACCAGGAAGGCGCCGAGCACGTCACGCGCTTCCTTCGCCGCAGTTATCTCAACCGCGGCTACGACACCATCGAGCTGATTCGCTACAAATACTGCGCCAGCGGCTGCGATCATTGGATACCGCTGGTGACCGCGTTCCACGGCGAAATGCCCGTGAACGCGCCGGGGGCACCGGCGCCGACTCTCCCGCCGGCAACACCCGCATCGGCGCCCGCCGACGACAACCGCATCCTCGGAATTCCCCTCTACCTCGTCTTCTTCGGCGGCGCCCTCTTCGTGGGGATTTGGGCGCTAAAGGCCTTGCGCCGGTAGCCTCGATGGGGCGCATGAGGTACACCAATAATTGTGAACGCCAACTTCAAGAGGAATGGAGCTCCGAGTGCAATCGACATCGGAAGCCGCGAAGCGCTGGAACGCTTCCGAAAGGCTGCCAAGGCGTTCACTGCTCGTGCAACTCAATCTCGCGAGACCGCCAGAGAGATCCTGGTCTCCGAAGGCATCTGTACCAAATCCGGCAGGCTTGCCAAGCGCTACCGTTAACTCTTGCACCGGCTTACTTCGACATTCGTTCTTGGCTACCACGGCTGCGACCGTAGCATCGGAGAGCGGCTTCTCAAGGGTAACCCGTTCAGGCCCAGCAGCAACGAGTATGACTGGCTGGGGCCGGGGATTTACTTCTGGGAAGCCAACCCGCAACGCGGCCTCGATTTCGCCCGGGAAACCGCTCGACGAAGACCGGCCAGCCTCGGAAACCAATCGCACATGACAGCCCGGACAAAAGAGCTTCGCGGCAGGCAGTGTGCAGTTACCAACAAACAGCCCAGACGGGCTCCGGCGCAACCTCGATTGTGCCGTTGATTCGCCGCTTGCGCAGCATCCTTGAAACGCAAGGCTTGGCGGCTGTGGACACGTTGAAGGGCATATTTACCGGGGGCAATCCGATCTATCCCGGCTCCGGTTTTGATGAAAAGACGCACGTCAAAGCTCGAAGCCGCTCTCGGAAATAGCGGCCCCGCTATTCAACCCGCCCCTTCAGCCCGAACATCGCGTGATACTTCACCGGCAGCCTCGCCGGCCGCAACTCCCGTGTCACAAAGATGTGGCGCGTGTACCCCGAGGCCAGCTTCCGGTCGTCCGCCGCCAACCGCATCTCGTAGGCGAACTTCACCATCCGCGTCCCGGCCTCTTCAATCCACGTCTTTACGATCACCTCGTCGTCGAACCGCGCCGGCCATGCGTAGCGGCAATTGGCCTCCGCCACCGCCAGCAGAATGCCATCGTCCCGCTCCATATCGCGATAGTTGAAGCCGCAAGCCTTGCACAATTCCACCCGCCCCACCTCCATCCACACCAGGTAGTTCGCGTAATAGACCACTCCCATCTGGTCGGTCTCGGCATAGCGCACGCGAATGCGCGTCTCAGTGGCGGGCGTCATCGGGAAATCGCATTGTAACCCGACGCAACGGACGGTCGCCCGAAACCGTCTGTTAGACTGATAGTTAACAGCCCATCATGCGTGTGCGAGTGTTGTTTTTCGGGATGCTCAAGGATTTCGTAGGGCGCCCCGGCGAGGAGTGCGACTTTCCAGATGGCGCCAATCTGGCCGCCATCTTCGACAGCTACGCCCGCCGTTATCCCGTCCTTGGAGACATGGCCCGCAGCATCGTAATGGCCCGGAATCAGGAGTTTGCGGAACTCTCGACGCCCGTCCAAAACGGCGACGAGGTGGCCTTCCTGCCTCCCGTCTCGGGTGGAGCGTCTACCGACCCCCTATCGATCGCGGAAGACGGCAACTACTTCGCCCTGACCCGCCACGCCATCGATTCCCGTTCACTCATCGCGCGCATCATGACCGGATCAGAGGGCGCCGTCGTGACCTTCGAAGGGACGGTCCGCAACAACACCAAGGGCCGCCCCACCCTCTGCCTGGATTACGAATGTTACGAGTCCATGGCGCTCAAGACGATGGCCCAGATCGGGCGCGAAATCGCCGCCGCCTACCCGGTCGGCCGCGTGGCCATGGTGCACCGCCTCGGGCGCCTGCTGATCGGCGAGACCAGCGTCGCCGTCATCGTCACCGCCCCCCACCGCCGTCCGGCGTTCGAAGCCGCGCTCGAAGGCATCAACCGCCTCAAAAAGCTGGTACCCATCTGGAAGAAGGAGCACTTCGTGGATGGCGAAGTTTGGGTGGAAGGCGAGTGGGACCGCGACGTGCCTACCGCCCGGCAGCCAACCGCTGCCGCCAGAGGTCGGGAATGAGCGCGCGCGCCATCCCGATCGCCATCCTCTGCGCCGCCGCCCTTGCCGCGCAACAACTGGACACCATCAAGGTCAACGTCAACCTGGTCCGCATCATCGCCTCCGTCAAGAACAAGGCCGGCCAGTTGGTGGGCACTTTGCATCAGGAGGATTTCGAGATCTACGACAACGGCGCCCGCCAGGAAGTCGCCGTTTTCTCCCGCCAGACCGAGCAGCCGCTTTCCATCGCCCTGCTAGTGGATACCAGCGGCTCCACCGCCAAGGAGCTCAAGTACGAGGGCGATTCCGCCGCGCGCTTCTTGCATGCCCTGCTGGCCGAGGGCAACCCCGAGGACGCGGTGGCGCTCTACAGCTTCAATTACGATATCCGCCTGGAACACGATTTCACCCACAACTACGCCGCCCTCGAACGCCCGCTCAAGAACCTCCACGGCGAGGCCTCCACCTCGCTCTACGATGCCGTTTGGTACGCCTCGCGCGCGCTCGAAAATCGCCAGGGCCGCAAGGCCATCATCGTGGTCACCGATGGCGGCGATACTACCAGCGCCCGCGATCTCCACGCCGCCCTCAAAGCCGCCCAGCTCGCCGATGCCGTCATCTACGCCGTGGTCGTCATGCCCATCACCAACGATGCCGGCCGCAATATCGGCGGCGAAAACGCCCTCACCATCATGGCGCAGGGAACCGGCGGCCGCACCTTCCTGCCTTCCATCGGCAAAGACCTCGACAAGACCTTCGGCGACATCATTATGGAGCTGCGCACCCAGTATCTCCTGGGCTTTTACCCGCACGACGTGCCCGTGAAGAAGGACCCGTTCCACAAGCTCGAGGTCCGGCTGAAATCGCCCGAATTGCGAGTCTCCGCGCGCAACGGCTATTATGGAGAGGCTGAGGGTGATTCCGGATCGCCGGGCACCCGGATTTCGATCACCCCCGAGCGGAACGTTCCGGCGCCCGATCGGAAAAAGAAATAGTCCGAAAAAAGAAATAGGCAGGAGAAGTGATTACGTCACAACAAGGTGGAAAATCCGCGCGCGCTCCGGAGCAGACGTTTGAAGAGGCCAGATATCTCAAACAACTGATCGAGAGCGCCACGCCGGTACGGGTCAAGATGGCCGACGGCGAAGAGGTCGCAGGAGTGATCGAGTATTACGACCAGTCCTTCATTCGCCTCACCCGCAAGGGCGAGCCGAATCTCTTCATTTTCAAGCACGATATCAAGTACCTGCAGGAAGACAAGTAGCCGGTCCCGTTCGCGCCCCATGCCCTACCTGGAGACTGCTGTCGAGATTGCACGCGAGGCCGGCTCGGTGCTCGCCAACTTCTTCGAGCGCCGCGTGGCCTTCGAGCTGAA
>OMOG01000420.1:0-1414 GCA_900290305.1 Candidatus Sulfopaludibacter sp. SbA4 | reverse complement strand
TTCTTCCGAGTACCGCTGGTTTGTCGACCCCCTCGACGGCACCACCAATTTCGCCCACAGCTTTCCCATGTTCAACGTCACCCTGGGACTGGAACGCGCCGGCGAACTGGTGGCCGGCGTGATCTACGACCCCATCCGCCAGGAGCTGTTCACCGCCGAGCGCGGAGCCGGCGCCTACCTGAACAACCGCCGCATCCGCGTCTCCGACGTCCAGCAACTGGGCGATAGCCTGGCCTCCACCGGCTTCCCCAGCCGCAAGCGCCACCACAACGTGAACATTCACTTCTACTACCAGTTGGCCATGGCCTCCCACGGCGTGCGGCGCACCGGTTCGGCAGCCATCGACCTGGCCTACGTGGCCTGCGGGCGCCTGGACTTCTTCTGGGAATTCGGCCTCAAGCCCTGGGACATGGCGGCCGGCAGCCTGATCGTCCAGGAAGCGGGCGGCCGCGTCTCCGACATGAAAGGCGCCCCTCACAGCGTCACCGGCTCCGAGCACCTGCTGGCCGATAATGGCGCGCTCCATGGCCAGGTCCTGGAAATCTTCGACGAAATCTTCCACGGCCAATTCCGCGCCACCATGCCGTCGATCGGATAGCGGACCTCCGTTTCCGCCGCGTTCCGGCAGCTCACGAAAAAAATTGGAACTTCGCCGGTCCCTGGGGGAAATTCACTTCAGGGAGTGGTGTCCGCCCGCTCCGTTGAGACTTAGTAAGTGCCTGTAATCTGGTTTGTAAGTGAAACCCTCCGAACTTATAGATCGTCGAACTTAACATGACTCTCGACTATGACGCTGAGTTAATGCTTCGCGTGGGACAGGAAGACTCCGCAAGTTTTGGTTTGTTAGTGGAGAGGCATCGTCCGGCCATTCTGCGTTTCATCTATCGGAAGGTTCACAACCAGGCGTTGGCGGAAGAGTTATCCCAGGAAGTGTTCCTTCGGGTCTACCGTTCCCGCCATTCCTACGAGGCCACCGCGAAGTTCCGCACCTGGCTCTTTCGCATCGCCACCCACCTGGCGTTGAACGCCGTGCGGGACAGGCAGAAAGACGCGTGGCACGAAAGCCTGAGCGAATCGCCTTCGTCCCGGGCCGTCTTCCAGATCTCCGATGGCCGCCCATCGGTCGAAGAGCGCTTGCTGCGCCAGGTGAAACTCGACGCGGTGCGGCGCGCGATCGCCGAGTTGCCGGATATCCAGAGGGCCGCCGTGCGCATGCAGCGTTACGAGGAAATGGAATACTCGGCCATCGCCCTTACGCTGCGTTGCTCCGAATCGGCGGTCAAGTCCCTGGTGTTCCGCGCCCATGAGGCGCTGCGGCATCGTCTCGCCCACGTCGACGCCGCGGCATAAGGTGGGGCAGTTAACCGGCCTTATGCCGAGTGCCGGATTATGCCGAGTGAGGCGTACAGTTGGC
>OMOG01000421.1 GCA_900290305.1 Candidatus Sulfopaludibacter sp. SbA4 | reverse complement strand
GATGTCGATCGTCACCCAGACCAACGCGGACAACTGGACGGTGCGAGTCACCAACCCGAACGGCCAGGCGTCGAACACGTTTGGCTTCCAGGTGGTGGCTCCGGTGGGCGGCACGCCCGCCGGCACCCTCACTGCCAGCCCCACCACCTGTCAAGTCACCACCACCAACGGCACCTGCACCATCTCCCTGACTTGGACAACGCAGTACGTCTCAGCCGCTCAGATCTGGTACACGGCAACCATAGGTCCGGAAACACCTGTGACCACAGGCCTGAGCGGCGCCTCGCCCGTCGCCGTGCAAGCCCTCCCTCAACACTATGTATTCCACCTTTGGGACTACTCCAACGGTTCAAGGGGGGCGGAGCTAAAGAACCTCTCCGTCTCCGCCACCGGACCTGGCACAACCGCGAGTAACCCTGCCATACGCGTGGACCCACAGAAGGGTACGCCAGGAACAACCTTCACGATCACTGGCAGTGGACTGGCCGGTGGAGCGGCGAAGGTCTACGTCCAAGTGCCGGGCGCTTCTTCAGGCACAGTCGTGGGCCAGCCCAACGTGGGGTCAGATGGCACCTTCACCTTCCTGTACACCACTCAGCTATCTAGCACGCTCGGGAGCTACACTGTTTGGGCTGTCGACAGTGCCAGCAGCAAATCCCCTTCGGGACAGTTTTCCCTCAACCAACCAACCTCTCAGACCCTTCCCACCTGCCAAAGCGGCGCCAACACCTCCGGCTGCTCTCAGGACCCCATCAACACGGCAACCGGCAGCTACACCTACCAGCACACCGACATGACCGTACCGGGCCGCGGCCTCCCCTTCGCCTTCACCCGCACCTACAGCTCGCAAAACCTCGTCCCAGGCCCCATGGGTGTCGGTTGGACCCATTCCTACGCGGCCTCGCTGACGCAGAACCCCGATGGCTCCCTCGCCATCGCAGCTCCCGACGGCCAACTCCTCGTCTTCGACCCCGCCCCCAACGGGTCATACGTCTCACGCTTCAACAACGTCTACAGCACGCTCCAGTCCCCCTCTAATGGCACCTATGTCCTGACCACCAAGGCCCTCATTTCGTACCGCTTCAACAACGGCCAGCTCATATCAGTCTCGGACCGGAACGGCAACACTATTCAGCTCGCATACTCGGGCGCGAATTTGAACACGATCGAAGATACGGTCGGCCGCAAGTTCACGGTCGCCTACGATCCGACCGGCCACCTCTCCTCCATCACCGACCCCTCAGGCCGGTCCATACGGTACAACTACGACTCGGCCGGCAACCTGACCAGCTTCACTGATGCGCGTGGCGGCACGTTCCGGTACACCTACGATGCCTCCAGTGAAATGCTCACCGCCGTCGATCCAAACAACAACACGTTCCTGACGAACACCTACGACAGTTCCGGCCACGTCATCTCCCAAGCCGATGGCGCCGGCAACCGCTGGACCTACTCGTATAATTTGAGCACCCTGATCACCACCATCACCGATCCCAACGGCAAGGCCAGCTCCCATCTCCACGATTCCAATTTTCAACTGCTCCGCGCCACCGACACCCTCGGCAAGAACGACCAATACGTCTACGATTCATTGGGGAATCGAATCTCCGTATCTCCGTTCAGGACCGCAACGGCAACACCACCCGCCTCAGCTACGATCCCAACGGCAACGTCATCTCGACCGTAGACCCACAGTCGAACATCCAGGCGGCGGCCTACGATGCCCAGAGCAACCCTCTCAGCCGCACCGACGCACTCGGCAACCAGGGAACATTCAGCTATGACACCAAGGGCAATCTCGTCGCCAGCACCGACCCGCTCGGAAACAAGACAACCTTCGCCTACGATTTCTTGGGTCAGCTCACATCCAAGACCGACCCCCTGGGACGCACCACCCACTACAGCTACGACACCCAGGGCAATCTCACTCAGGTAATCGACCCGCTCGGCAACAAGACCACCTACGCCTACGATGCCGTTGGCCGGCGCACCTCAACGACCGATGCCAACGGCTCCGCCACGGCCACCGCGTACGATGCCAATGACAACGTCGCGAGCGTGACCGACCCGCTCGGCAACCGCACCCTGTACAGCTACGATGCCAACAACAACCGCATCACCACTACCGATCCTCGCGACAAGTCGACGTCCTATACCTACGACGGCAACAACAAGTTGACCGCGACCACGGATGCGCTCGGCAATAAGGTCGCGAACACCTACGACAAGCTCCGCAACCTCGCATCCGTGACGGACCAGCGCGGAAACACCACCCGGTACAGCTACGACTCCGAAAACCGCCTGACCGGGGTGACGGACCCTCTCGGCAAGACCACAAGCTACGCCTACGATGCCGCGGGCAACCGTACTCAAGTGACCGACCCGCTCGGCAATGTGACGGTCTTTGGATATGACACGCTGAACCGCCAGGTATCCGTCAAGGACGCCCTCGGGAACCAGGCCACCACGGCGTACGATACTGCCGGGCACGTGGTCAGGAAAACCGACCCCGCCGGCAACTCCACTAATTATTCTTACGACGCGGACGGCCGGCAAGCCTCGATCGTTGACGCCGCCGGAGGCCAGGTCAGCTTCCAATACGATCAGGTCGGCAACCGCACCCAGATCACGGGCACTCGTGGCAAGGCGACGAAGTTCGCTTACGATCTCATGAACCGCATCCTCACGACCACCGATCCGCTCGGCAACGTGACGAACAGTCAGTATGACGCGGTCGGCAACCTGACTCAGGTGACGGACGGAAACGGCAACACCAAGACCTACCAGTACGACGCGAATCGCAGGCAGACGAATGTCACCTACTCGACCGGCGGCGCGATCCAATTCACACACGACGCCAACGGCAATCGGACCCAGATGATGGACCTCGTAGGCACCTCCACCTACTCTTATGACGCTTTGAACCGGCTCCAGAGCTACACGAATCCAGCCCAGGCCTCGCTGGTCTTCACTTACGATGCCGCTTCCAATCGCACCGCCATCCAATACCCCGGAGGTAAATCGGCCCAATACACCTACGATGCCGACGGCCGCATCGCCACCGTCGCGGATTGGAACGGCCTGGCCGCCACGTATACATATGACGCCGCGGGCCGTCTCACCAACGTGAGCTATTCGAACGGCCTTGCCAGCCAATACACGTACGATGCCGTCGGCCAGAACACCCTCATTCAGCACAATCATGGCGGCAACGTCCTGTATTCGGAAACCACTACGTGGTCGGCCAACGGAAATCCGGTATCTAGCGACATCTCCGGCATAAACCCGCCCGGACTGCAACCCGAGAACACGACCTACACCTACAACGACGCGGATGAGCTTGCCACCGCGACCTTCGGAGCGCCGACCTACGACAAGAACGGGAATCTGACGGTCCAGCTCATGAATGGCGAAGCGACCAACTTCACCTACGATCTGAACAACCGCGTGATCAACATGTTCGGAACGTCGATCGGCGCAAACATAAAGTACCTCGGCGACGGAAAAATCGCGGAGCTGGACGCATCCGGCTCGTCTCACCGATACCTGATCGATCCGACCGCTGCCGGCAACCGCATTCTAGCCGAGCTTGATTCAACCGGAGCGCTGCAAACCGCATACGTCTTCGGTCCGCGTGGCATGCTTTCCCAGGTCTCGGGTGGACAGACGTACACATACCTCCATAACCTGCAGGGCTCTACCGTGGCTCTCATCGATAGCGCAGGTGCCACCCGGAACAGCTACCGATACGATCCGTTCGGCCAGAAGTTGCCATCTTCGGGCGAGCAAGTGGCAAATTCGTTCGGCTTTCTTGGTAGTTTTTCGGCTCCTAGCATTGGCGCATATACCATTACCGGCTTTCGCTTGTACGATACAAGGGGCACCTTTTCGAGCCAAGATCCAGCATCGGCTTTAGCGCCGATCGCGTCAACGTATACTTATGGCAATCAGTCGCCGTTGGGATTGATTGACCCCTCGGGTCTAATCTCTCAGGGCGTCGGTGCCTCGACCAGTGCACTGAGCTTAGACCTGGGGGCTATCCGAGACGCCCTTGACAAGCTCGGAAATGCGTCGGACTTATATGAAGCGCTGGCCAAGAGTTTTCCGATGTGGCAGATCCAACGGTTATCCGACGGCTCTTTAGAGATTAGTAATAAGCTCTTGCCGCCCTGGTTTGATAAGACGCAAGACGCGCTATCAGTGATTTCGCTAGTCGAGTTTGTTTATGACAACTACCAGACATTCAAGGGTGGAATTTTTGATGACAATACGAAAGCGCTGGCTTTGGCGAAATCGTCGTTTGACCTTGGAGCAAACGCACTGGTCCCAGGCTCAACGCTAGCCTACGCTTTCGGGAATTGGGTCGGAAACCAACTTTTCGGCCCGGGCAAACCGTTGAATTCGGTCATCACTGGTGGCAGCGTAAACGGCGTCCAGGTGCCGGGCTTGGCGGACCTTGCGCAGGATTTTCTCGATTTTCCTCAAAACGCGAAGACTGCGTGGAATGACGTAGAGTCCAGGGCAACCGCCGTGGTTAATTGGATAGGGAGCCTCAAATGGTGAGAATGGTCTGTGCATTGAGCGTTCTACTCTGTTTTCCAATCGTGGGAACGGCTGCCGCCATCCAATACTCCTACGACTCCCTCAACCGCCTTACCAGCGTCACCTACCCCGACGGCACCACCATCGCCTACACCTACGACTCCGCTGGCAACCGCCTCTCCCAAGTCATCACGAACACCTCCACTGCGAACCAACCCCCCGCCGCAACAGCAGCCACTCAAGGAACCGGAAACTCCTGGACCTTCACCTTCACCGACCCCCGCGGCTGGCAGGACCTCGACGTCGTCAACATCCTCATCAACAACGCCCTCGACGGACGCCAGGCATGCTACCTGGCCTACAGCCGGCCGCTAAACGTCCTGTACCTGGTCAACGATCCCGGAACCGCCCTGTTGCCCGGCCTCCCGCTCACCGGATCCGGCTCCATCGCCAACAGCCAGTGCACCGTTACCGGAGCGGGGTCGTCCGCATCCGGCAACGGCAACGTGCTGACTCTAACTCTGAACATGAGTTTTGGCGCCGGCTTCACGGGCAACATGGTGGTATATTCAGCCGCCCGTGACACCGCGCAGAATAACTCGGGCTGGCACGCCTTGGCGACCTGGGGAATTCCGGGATCGCCGCCATCCGGACCCGGCGTGGGCGGAGTCAGCCCAGTTCACAGTAACAGTTCGACCCAGACGTACACGTTCACCTTCACCGATACCAACGGCTGGCAAGACATCACGGTCGCGAATATCCTGATCAACAGCGCGATCGACGGTCGCCATGCCTGCTATCTGGCATTCGTTCCCTCGGGGGCATCTTCAGGTTCGCTGTTTCTGGTGGACGACGCGGGCGACGCAGCAGGCCCCTACGCGGGGTTAGTGTTGCCGGGTTCCGGCAGCGTGAGCAACAGCCAGTGCACGATCAGCGGCGCCGGAGGCTCGGTTTCCGCCAACGGCAACACGCTGACACTCACGCTGCCGATCACGTTCAACCACAGCTTCACTGGCAACCAGGTCTTCTACCTCGCCACGCGCAACAGCACGATCAGTTCGGACTGGCAGGCCATGGGGTCGGTCTCGGTGCCGTGAGGCTGCTCCAGGGCCCGCCAGGCACAAAAATGGCCCACCCTGAGAATCCGAGTCACGCCGGAACGAACTTTATTTTTCGGTACACTTTTACTGATTCTAAAACCACTTACGTCGGCCTCCCGATCACCGCGACGCCGGTCGCACCATGCTTGTCTGCTACATTTAAATCAGGGTGAGACTGACCGCCCCGGCGTCGCACCGGGCAGTCGGAACCGAACCCGGCGAGGAACAGCACCGCCCTTCCCGGGCGCTCCTTCGGGAACGAACCCAAACCGCTCAAAACTGAGCGGTCTTCCCTGGTAAGCTGTTGATTCTTAAATAAACCGGCCGCTCATTTTGAGCGGTTTTTCTTTTCTGGGAGGCACATTCATGCAATCGATCAAAATCGTCAGTCACCGCCCCGAGGCTGGAGGCGCATCTCCACAAAATGTTCCAGATGCGTCTCACTCATGTACCAGCGGTCCCCGCACAACCTGCTCCTTCCGTATGCCCCCGGCGTACTACCAAACGAACCTAGTCCCAATTCCGAGCAGCTCCTGCACGTCACCCGGCCGCCCCGTCTCCGCAACCCACACAAACAGAGGGGCTTACAATGTCATAAATAATATTTCGATCCACGGCGAGATGCGCCACCCGGGGCCGCTTGCAGCCAACGGCGATCCGGCGCGACCGCTTCCACTCACTGCGGCACGATCTCCAGGTAGTCGAGGGCGGCGGACTCCATTCCATCGGGCCGCCCTTCGATACGGATGAGGTCGCCGGGGCGGAGAGCGATGCCGGGAATCGCGCGGCGCGTGGATGAGGTGGAGTCCAGGCGGATGGTCGGCAGCCGGAGATCGGCGGCCCACTCGTCGACCAGTTGGCTGCCGACCCAGACGCGATAGTGGGACACGCCGTTGGCCTGGTCGAAGTACTCGACGCGCAGCGTGTACCAGCCGGCCGCACCGGTGAATTTCAGCGCGGCGGTGCATTGCGTGGCGCCGGTGGGGCACGCGATGGCCTTACCGCCGGAGGCGTCTTCGGCGGGCGTCACGTCGCGGACGGTGTAGCCTTCCAGGGTCATGGCTTCGGCCTCGAAGCGGGCGGGCAGGCTGCGTGTTTTCGCGTCGGGGATCTGCGACGCACGCTGGAACCAGGTGTTGACCGCATCGCGCCACACCACCGCCTGGCCAGCCTGGTATTCGAGTTGCGCCAGCACCTGTCCGTAGCGCTGTTCGTCCACCAGGCCTTTGAGCGACTTCCACTGCCGGACGTACTGCTCCACGGCATCGGCGCCTTCGTAGTGCGAGGCGTAGATGTACTGGATGACGGTCTTGCCGGAGTGGAGTTTGTAGGTGTAGGGGACGTGGTGCAGAAAGAGTAGTAAGTCGTCGGGGCAGGTTTCGAGTGACTCATACACGCGGGCCACGGCCGGGCGGTATTGGCCGATGTAACCGGTGCCGGTGGCGACGGTGCGGTCCATGCCCACGCCCTTTTCGTCGGCGCGGTGCCACTGGCCCCAGCCGTTGCGCTCGGAGGCTTCCACGTTCACTCCGTAATGGTTGCCGGTGATGTCGGTGAGGGTCTGCAGGCCCAGCGGTCCGGTGTAGTTCTCGTAGGTGCGCCACGAGCTGAGCAGCATGGCGTCGATGGTGTCGTCGACTTTGGGATCGGGGCCGAAGGTCTGGCGGGTCCACTCGGCGGCGATCTTCTGCGCGCTCAGGTCGGGATTCCAGGCGAGGCGGGCGAAGCCGTAGAGGTTGGCCTGCGAGAGGTGATTGCCGGACCAGTTGTCGTCGAGCCCGATGTTGGCAACGCCCACGAATCCTGCGACCAGGGATTTCACGGGGGTGGGAACGACAGGCCGGGAGGCCTGTCTCACTTGCATGTCGAAATCGAGGGCCTCTTTCCACATGGGAACCAGGAAGACCATGTGCCGCGACTGGCCGAAGTACTCCTGAGTGACTTGCAGTTCGACGGCCCGGTTGGTTTTCTCGAGTGCTCCGAAGAGGGGCGAGGCGGGCTCGCGCACCTGGAAATCGATGGGGCCGTGTTTGATCTGCACGATGACGTTGTCGTCGAACAGGCCGTCGAGCGGGTGGAAGTTGTCGTAGGCGGCGCGCCCACGATCGTTCTTGGGGTTCTGCCAGTCCATGTGGTGGTCGTAGACGAAGCCGCGGTAAAAGAGCAAGCCGCCGTGCGGTTTCAGGGCCCGGGCCAGGACGTTGGCGGCGTCGGCGTGGGTTCGCCCGTAAGTGGAGGGGCCGACGCGGCCTTCGGAATCGGCCTTCAGGACCACGCCGGCGAGGTCGGGGACTGCGCGATACAGGTCGTCCATTTTGGATTTCCACCAGGCGGCGACCTGCGGGTCGAGCGGGTCGAAAGTGTCGAGGCCGCCGATGGATTTGGGGCTGCCGAAATCCACCGCGATGGCCACGCGCACGCCCCATGGGCGGAAAGCGTCGGCGATGCGCGCGATCTGGGGCGTGAATTCCGGAGACAGCACGCGCGGGTTGGCATTGACGTTGTTGATGGAGCAGCCGTTGATGCCGAGCGATGCCAGGAGCCGGCCGTAGTCGGAGACGCGGGTGAGGTCGTCGCGGACGTGCAGGTTGTCCCAGAAGATGGATCGGCCGCCATACCCGCGCTCGATCGTGCCCTCGAGATTGTCCCATTGGTTCACCCAACGGGCGGGGGCGTAGGGGGATTGCTTCTCGTCGAGGGGGGCGACGGGTTCGCCGAGGGCGACTTTTCGCAGGAGGGCGAATGCGCCGTAGAGCACGCCGCGCTCATCGGACGCGGCGATTACAGTGTAATGCGTAGGCCCGGCGGTGACGGTCTTGAGCCAGTAGCCGCCGGGGGCCAGGGTGGTTTCGAGTCGCCATTGCGGGGCGGCGCGGTGGATCTGCTCGAGGGTACCGAGAATGATGGCGCTTTCCTGGGGGATGCCGGATTCGGCGCGCGGGGTGCGGCCCAGCATGCCGCGGATGCCGCGGATGATCTCGCTGCGGGCGCTGCTTTCGAGGGTAGAATCGGCCAGGGTTGCGACGACCGGCGGGAAGGATTGGCGATACTGGTCGAGGGCAGGGCCGGTGATGGCGGAGTAGCGGAGCCAGGCGTTGTAGCCGGTTTCCGCGTGCAGCGCGGCGGCGAGGAGGAGTAGGGCGGCAAGTGGGACAGACCATCGTTTTTTGTGGTCTGTCAACCGACCCGGATCAGTTCCGGTTGTGGGGCAGGATTTCATCCTGCAGCCGGCTTTCAGCAGGCGATGGGGTTCAAAGCGTGATGAAGATGGCATGGTCTTCTACACTCAGTTCGATTCCTGCCGCGGCGGCGGCTTCCTGCAAGGCAGCGTCGAGCATCACCACCGGGTCTTTGTTGACGGCGAGCCTGCGCATCAGTCCTTCGCCCTTCTTGGCGCCGGCGGAGAGCGCGATTTTGAGTCCGCGGCGCTTGCACTTGACGGGCGTGCCGTCTTCGAGCTTGGTGTTCATGGGCTTCAGGTAGGCGTCGATGTAGTGGACGCCGATGCCGGACTTGTCGCCGGTGAATTCGGGGAGTTTTTCGATGGCCGCGGGGTTGACGTCACACAGTTTGGTTTTCATGGGGTGCTCATATGTGGCGCAGGCAGTCTTGCCGGGGTGCCCTCTGGGCCCGTCGAGATTCATCTCGACCCTTTTCATAACTGTCCAGCGCTTTCCGGAACGCGCGGATGTGTTCGGGGGTGCTGCCGCAGCAGGCCCCGATGATGTTGGCGCCGGCCTCCAACAAGGGAGCGACTCCGGCGACCATCTGCTCCGGGGTTTCGTCGTAGACCACTTTCATGGCGACCAGCTTGGGCTGGCCGGCATTGGGCTGGACCATCACGGGGAGATCGGTGACCTTACGGTATCGCAGCACGGCCTGGCGCGCGCGCTCCATATCCATGCCGGTGCCGCAGTTCAGCGCCACGATATGGGCGCCGTGTTTTTGCATGAATTCGGCGGCGCGCTCGGGGTTGACGCCCATCATCGTGCGGAAGGTGGATCCATCGAGCGTCACATCGTAGGCCATCGATCCGATGATGCAAGGCGCACCGGCTTCTCGGGCGGCGGCGATGCCCAGCAGAAGCTCTTCGAGCGAGGTCTGGGTTTCGATGATGATGGCGTCGGCTCCCGCGTCGACCAGCGCGCGCGCCTGTTCGTTGAAAGCGGCGCGCACGTCCGATTTGGTGAAGTCGCCGTACGGTTCCATCAGGCCGCCGAAGGGGCCGATGTCGCCGATCACGTAACCATCGCTGCAACCGGCCCGGCCGTTGAAGGCCTCGCGCGCAATGGCCACCGCGGCCTGGTTGATGGCGACGGCCTTGTCGGCGTTGGAATGCCGGTTGAGCATGATGCGGGAGCCGCCGAAGGTATTGGTGAGGATGCAGTCGGAGCCGGCCTCGGCGTAGCGGCGCTGGATGGCAAGGACCCGCTCGGGGTGGGTGAGGTTCCATGCCTCGCCGCAATTGCCCTGCTCGAGGCCGGCGAGCATCAACTGCGTGCCCATTGCGCCATCGCCAAGGAGAGTGCGTTGCTTGAGTGCGTCGAGTAAGGGCGGCTTCATGAGTTTCCGTTTCGCGAAAGGGCGTAATGAATGGTTTCGAGCACCAGGCCCCACTTGTGGTTGCGCGACTCCGGCTCGCAGTAGCAGCCCGCGGGGGACAAGGGGCGCCGCCAGGAGAGCACGTCGTTCAAGGGCCGCCCGAGGAGCGGCTTCTCGCGCTCGATGGCGGCCATCAGTTGCGCGGGGTTGGCGATGTATTGGCACATCGAGGTGTGGCCGGTATCGCCGGGGGCGGGCTCGCAGCATTGTTCGCGGATGGGGTAGCCGTCGTCGCGCGGTCCGAGTTGCACGCGGTAATCGAAGGCCAGCGGGCGGCCCATGTTGGTGCAGGTGGTGCAGGTGGTGCCGTCGTAGCGGAAGCGGGCGTCGATGACGCCATCGGGCCGGGCTTCGAGTGTGAGGCGTTCGGCGGCCCATCGTTTGAGGGCTTTCAGATTGGTGGCGGAAGCCGGAGTGTTGCGGCGGTAGGGCGCGCGGCGGAATTGGCACGGGCCGAAGGAGCAGTTTTCGCAGGGAACGAGTTCGGTGAGGCGGCGCACGCGATCGGTGTGGCGGGTCAATCCGAAGACCGCGAGTTGCGATTTCTTGGGCCGCAGCGCGCCCGATTCGAGCACCTCTATGCGGGCGGGCGGTGGGGGCGCGATCAACTCCAGGAGGCGGCGCTGCTCGGCGACGTCCCAGTCGTCATACCCGGGACTCGAGTGCGGCAAAACGGCCATGGCGCGCTCCTCGGCCCAGGCGCAGAGGTGTGCGCCGGCGATGGTGATGAGGTGCTCCACCACGGCCGATCCGAAGACTTCGAGGAAGAAATATTCGTCGGGCTTCTCCTCGTGCCAGAGTCTTTGCGCTTCGGCTTCAAGCTGGGGACCGGCGCTTACGGCCACCAGGACCACGCCGCTGGCTTCCGCTTGCTGCAGCGTTCGGTCGAGGCGCGCGCTGGTGAACGGCAGGAGTTCGCTGGGGTCCGCATGGCGCTCGTAGACCCAGGGGCTGCCGTGGCGCTGGTACCACTCGCGGGCCCACTCGGCCAGCTCGCCGGCGCGCTCGCTCAGCACGGCGTTGCGCGGGTAGCCCAACAGACGCTGGTATTCGGCAGGTTCGACATTTAGGGTCATCCGGCCACCTCGTGAATGCTGGAGATGGGCTTGAACTGGCAGCCCTCCACGAAGAAGTCGAAGAAGCGGGGGTGGGTTTCCAGGCGGCAATGCTCGACCTGGCGGACCAGCGATTCCATCTCATCGCGTTTCGCAGCGGAGAGCAAGGCCATGGATGCGCCCTCGATGGCGGCATTGCCCACTTGCACGATGCGCGACTCGGGAATGCATGGGATGAGGCCAACGCGTTGGGAGGCGGCCACCGTCATGTGCCGGCCGAAGCCGCCGGCGAGGTAGAAGACGTCGATGTCGTCGAAATCGATGCCGTAGTTGCTGAGCACCACGTGCAGGCCGGCGACGTTGGCGCCCTTGGCCTGCGCCAGTTCGTTGACGTCGCTTTCGAGGAAGAAGATGTCGTGTTCGGGGTCGAGGGTGATACGGCGCTCCTCGTCGTGGAAGCGGCCCATCTGATTCATGCGGCCGGTGCGGAGCAGTTCGCTCATCAAGGACACGAGCCCCGAGCCGCAGATGCCTTGGGGAGCGACATCGCCGATCACGCGCAGGCGGAACGTGCCGTCATCCAGGAGGGTGACGTCTTCGACGGCGCCATCCAGGGCGGGCATGCCGCAGGCGATCGCGCCGCCTTCGAACGCGGGACCGGCGGGACAGGAGGCGGCGAGAATGCGGTGCCGGTTGCCGACGATCAGCTCGGTGTTGGTGCCGATATCCATGATGGCCACCATCCGGTCTTCGTGGGCCAGGTCGATGGCCAGCATGCAGGCCGCGGCGTCGGCGCCCACGTGGCCGCTCACAATGGGGGCGCCGTAGACGCGGCCCTGGGGGTGGATAGGGAGCAGGCAGCGGCGGCCGGTCTCGGTGAGGCTGGTGGTGGCGCGCGTGCCTTCGGCCATCTGGATTTCGGTGATGGAGCGGTAAGGGCTCTGTCCGATGGACCAGACGTTCTGGCGGAAGAAGAGATCGCGCATGGTGGAGTTGCCCACCACGACCATTTCGCGGATGGTTTGCGGGTCCACGGGAAATTCTTCGATGGCGTGGCTGAGGTATCCGGCGAGCGTGCGGCGGAGGAGTTTGCCGGGATGCAGCGTGTCGTAGTGGATGCGGGACATCACGTCGGAGCCGCCGAATCGCTGGGGATTCTCGAAGGAGGCGTCGGCGATGAGGGCGCCGGTCGACAGGTCGAAGAGACGGAGGACGATGGTGGTGGTGCCGAGGTCCATGGCGATGCCGTGTGCGGGGGCGGCCGCATCAGCGATCCCAGATGGACGATCGATGTCGCGCGCGCGGGTGGGCAGTCCCACGGCGCCGCTTTCGATGCGCATGTGGCCGCGGCGCATGGTGTGGCAGCGGATGTGGCCGGTGTCGGATGCTACGAGCGTTCGGCAGGAGAGGCGGAAAGTGCCGTTGAGGTGGCGTTCCTCCGGGGTGGGGGGAGAGAGGCAGTCCATGCCCTCGGTTACCTCTACCATGCACTCTTTGCACTTGCCTTGCATCTGGCAGGAGGTGGGGACGCGGACACCGATGCTTTCGGCGCAGGCGAAGAGGGAGGCGCCGAGCGGGGCTTGGGATTCGAGGCCGTTGATGGTGAGGGCTAGGGGCAATTCGATTCCAGCTCCGCTTTCACCGCCTCCGCGACTTCCTGCGCGGAGCCTTCGCGTTCCTCTTCGTCGCTCCAGCGCCACTGCGCCAGGTAGTCGTCCGACCCGTGCAGGCCGCGCTGCGTCGCCAGTTGGTCGATGCGCTCCATGAACTTCGGCGGCATCGGCAGCGTGATTTCGTCTTCGCCGTCCTCAGCTCTGATCTGCGAGGGCACTTCCTGCCAGTACAGGATCTTGTAGGTTGCCATTTTGATTGCTCTCGGCCGCGAGACGCACGAACAGGTCGACGGCGGCGGACGCGTTCGCGCCGTAACCATCCGCGCCGATCTCGTCGGCGAACATCTGGCTGATGGGCGCGCCTCCGATGGCCATGCGGATGTGGCCCAGGCCGGCCGCGTTGAAGCCGTCGATCACCGTTTTCATGTACGTCATGGTGGTGGTCAGAAGGGCGCTCATGCCAATGATGTCCGGCTTGCATTTGGCGGCCGCGGCCATGAACTTTTCGACGCTCTGGTCCACCCCGATATCGTAGACTTCGAAGCCCGCGCCCTCGGCCATCATGCAGACCAGGTTCTTGCCGATGTCGTGGAGATCGCCGCGGACCGTGCCCATCAGCAGCACTCCGGCGCGTTTGGTGGTGCTGTCCTTGGCGCTGAGCAGGGGCTTCAACACCGCCATCCCCGCCTTCATGGCGCGCGCGGCGATCAGCACTTCGGGCACATAGAGCACGTTGTGCTTGAAATCCTCGCCCACCACGCTCATGCCGGCGATGAGCCCCTCGTTGAGAATCTCCTGCACGGCGCGCCCTTCGGCCAGGGCGTCCTTGGTCATCTGCTCGACTTCCTTGGCCTTGCCCTCGTACAGGCACTGATTCATGAAGGCGTAATCGATCATTCACAACCCCTTGGCATGCCGGGCCCCTTGGCCGGCGAGCCGTCCGGCGTTGAATTCCTCGAGCGCTTCCAGCATGGCGACGACGTTCTGGCGCGGCATGCCGGGACTGACTCCGCCGCCCACCGAGAGGATGACGCCTTCGCCGCCGGAGCCTTCGAGCACGTCGAGCGTGGCTTCGCGGACTTCATCCGGCGTGCCGCGGACGGCGATCTCCAGCGGGTTCACGTTGCCCATCAGGCACATGCGATCGCCCACGCGCTGTTTCACTTCGCGGATGTCTTTCTGCTTGCCCCAGTTGAGCACCTGGAAGCCGGCGTCGGGAAGATGGTCGAGACAGGCGTCCACTTCGGCGTCGTTGTGGTAGACCTTGATCCAGTTTTCGGGAAACGCGTCGCAGATCCGCTTGAGGTAGGGATGCGCGAACTCCATGTAGTGCTCTTCGTTGATGAAGCCGACGATGTCGTCGAGGATGAAAATGGATTCCACGGTATCGCCCATCACCTTGTGCTGGGCGTTGAGCCAGTCGATGATCACCCGCGTGCACAGGTCGATCAGCCTGTGGGCGCCTTCGGGATTTTCCACGATGTCGATCATGAAATTCGTGGTGCCGCGGACGAAACCGGCGGTGCACAAGGGGCCGCGCGAGGTGACCATCGGGAGGATGTAGCCGGCGTCCAGGATGCGCTGCTTGTGCATGCCGATGCGATGCAGCGTCAGCGCCGCGAAGGCGTCCGCCTCCACTTCGTACTCGGGGAACTGATCGATGTCCTCGAGGTGATAGAGCGTGTGGTATTCGCTGGGCGTGTTGTCCTGCCAGAATTTGATTTTCGCGCCGAGCACCGATGGCTCGGCGGCCATCCCGTACTCCATCCACCACGAGGGGACGAAGATGATATCGGGGAACTCGCGCATGATTTTCAGGTTGGACTGAAACCACAGCTCGGGGTCCAGGTAATAGTCCAGGTGCTTGATCCCGAGGTACCCGGGCATCCACGGGCTATCGATGATCAGCGCCATGGGAATCTTGTCCATCTTCTCCAGGCGCGCCGCACGCTTAAATGTCTCCCACTGTTCAGGCAGCATCGAGATTCCTCATACTAATACGGGACGGACACCGGGCGGTCGTCCGAGGGATCGGCCCAACGGTCGTTGGGAACGATCGCAGTCCAGCCCGGGCGGCCCGGATCCTGGTCGTAGGGATACCCGCCGAGCCGCTGGTAAAGTTCGCTGTACTCGCGCAGTTTCTCGCGGTCGAGCTTGACGCCGAGCCCCGGTCCGTCCGGCACGCGGATGGAGCCCGCTTCGTATCGCATCAATCCGCCTTCAATGATATCGTCGGTCAAATGGTGGTAGTGCGCGTCGGCGGCGAACGAAAGGTTGGGGATGACCGCGCCCAAATGCAGCATGGTGGCGAGTTGAATTCCCAGCTCGCCAGACGAATGCACGGCCACGCCGAGCTGAAAGGTCTCGCAGACGGCGGCGGCCTTGACGCAGGCGCGGATGCCGCCCCAGAAAGTGGTGTCGAGCAGGATCACGTCCACGGCGGTATCGAGCGCGTTGGCGGCGAGCTGTTCGAAGTTCACGACCACGGTATTGGTGGCGAGCGGCACGCGCACCTTCTCGCGGGTGCGGCGCATGCCGTTGAGGCCGAAGACGGGGTCCTCGAGGTAGTCGTTGCGCAGGCCTTCAATCGCCTGGCCGAAGCGGATGGCCTGCTCGGTGGACCAGACGGCGTTCGGATCGAAGCGGAGGGAGTCGTCGGGGAACGCGGCGGCGACGGCCCGGTAGACTTCGAGCTCGTAATCCGGGTGGAAGACGCCGGCCTTGACCTTGATGGTGGTGAAGCCGAAGCGCCGCTTGAGGGAGCAGATGTGCTCGACCACCTGGTCGATGGTGCGCACTTCGCCCGCGCCGGTGCTTGGATGAGGATAACGGAAAAAGGAGTAGGCGGCGAAACGCACGCGGTCGCGGAGGCGGCCGCCGAGGATCTCGCAGACGGGCACTCCCCACGCCTGGCCCAGGATATCGAGGCAGGCGAATTCCAGCGCGGCGAGGATTTGGGTGCGATTGTTGTATAGTGATGCCGTGGGGTTGGCGATGAGGAAGCGCATTTCCTCGAGGCGGGCGGGATCGTGCCCGGCGAGGTACTGCTTCATGGCGCGGAAGACGGCTTCAGCCGATTCTCCGCCGCCGCCCATTTCGCCGAGGCCCACGATTCCGTTATCGGTTTCCACTTCCACGATGGTGCGGACGAAGCGGCCCCAGTGGCAGCCGTTGGCATGGCGCAGGGGAGCTTCCAGCGGGACCGTTACGGTGGTCGCGCGAATATCCCGGATCCGCATATTTAGTTCTATGGTACAACAATACTCATTATGAAACCCGTTCCTATTGACCAGCAACAGGCGCTCGTTTCGCGGCTCATGCACGCGTGCGGCGGATCTTATTCACCCGAAACACGGCGGAAATATTATATCTCCGGGCCGCAATGGGCCGCTGCCTACCAGGGGCAGGCGCTTTTTCACGCGCCCACGCGGCCGGCCATCGGGTTCGAGGATGTGATCCGCAAGTACGGCGAGATCGGGATCGGATATTGGAGCACCCACGATACAGATGTAATCCCGACCGAAGCGCTTGGCAGGGATCAGCAGGGCGAGATTGTGGCGCGGCTGCAGAAGGCGCTTTCGGAAAATGGCGTGAAGTGCTCGATGGTGACCACCGAGACGTTCTATCACGCGGTGTGGGCGGCCAGTCCAGCGGCGGAGGCGCCCGCAGTGCGCGAGTACGCCAAGTTCCGCGTGCAGAACACGGTGGAGGTGGGGCACGAGCTGGGAGCGGGCTTCGCGGTGTACTGGCCGGGGTCGTTGGGCTACTACGTGCAAGGCGCCATCGACGAGATGGACACGCTGCGGTGGTACGCGGAAGCGCTGAATGCCGCGTGCGACCGAGATATCGAGGTGGCCGCAAAGAAGGGCCGGCCGACTCTCAAGCATTGCCTGGAAGCCAAGCCGTTCGAGCCGCAGGCCGAGATCCTGCTGCCCACCAGCGATGCCATGCTGGCATTCATCGCTTCGGGACTGTTGACGCATCCCGAGATGGTCGGGCTGAATCCCGAATATCTGCACGAGTTGATGTGGGGCGGGGCACCGCGGGCAGCGTTGGCGCGCGCGCTTCTGGCGGGCAAGCTTTTTCACTTCGACATTAACGACGGTTACCGGCTGAAGCACGATGTGGACATCGGTGTGGGACTGGTGAATCCGCTCGACTGGCTCAACGTGCTGGTGCTGCTGCGCAGCCACGGGTACAACGGGCCGTTCAACCTGGACTACAAGCCGCCGCGCACCACCAGCCAGTTCGGGGTGTTCGAAGTGAGCTTTCCGAGCGCGGTGGACCGGTTCATTACGCTTTGGGAGATGGCGGGCGAGGCGATCGCGGACCCCATCATCAAGGAAGCGACGGACGCGCTGAAAGCGGGCGGATCCGACGGGAATAGCGGTAACGATCCGCGCGATGCGGACGCGATCGCGAAGGCCAACCGGGAGCTTCTGACGCTGCACGAGCTGATTGCGCACCGCCTGGTGCAGATCCTGCTGGGCCTCGATCGGGGGCGGGTGTTCTCGATTCAGAAGGGGTAGCGCACTTAGTCTTGCACTCGAACTTTATGATCTGCAACGTAGCTGCTTTGCTGGCACTCCTCGCGCCGGCGGCGTTGTCCGCTTGGCAGTCCGGTTCGCCGTTGCGCGAGCTGGCGGAATCGCGCGGGATTCGCATCGGCAGTGCGGTCAATCCCGCCGCACTCAAGAACGATCCGGCGTACGCGGCCACGCTGGCGCGCGAATTCAACCAGGTCGAACCGGAGAACGCCGCCAAGTTCGGCCCGGTTCACCCGCAGGAGGACACCTACAACTTCGAGCCGGTGGACTCCCTGGTGGCCTTCGCTAAAGCGCATGACATGGCGGTGCGCGGCCACACCTTGGTCTGGCACAACCAAAATCCCGCGTGGCTGACCCGCGGCGGATTCGGGCCGGACCGGCTGGCCGCGATTCTGCAGAAGCACATCCAGACGGTCGCGGGCCGCTATGCCGGGCAGATCTACGCCTGGGACGTGGTCAACGAAGCGTTCGAGAAGGATGGCACGCTGCGCAAAACGATTTGGTTCGATTCACCGGGAATCGGGCGCGAAGGCACCGCCTACATCGAGCAGGCGTTTCGATGGGCCCATGCGGCCGACCCCAAGGCACTGCTGTTCTACAACGATTACGACGCCGAGGGCATCAATGCGAAGTCGGATGCCATCTACCAAATGGCCAAGGATTTGGTGGCCCGCGAAGTGCCCATAAACGGGATCGGGCTGCAGATGCACCTGACGTTGAAACCGCCCTTGATCGCGGACATCGAAGCCAACATCAAGCGGTTGACCGGTCTCGGATTGCAGGTGCAATATACGGAGCTGGATGTGCGAGTGCCGTTGGTAGACGGCGCGGCCAGCGAGGACTCACTCATCGCGCAGGCCCGGATTTACAACGACGTGGCGGCGGTGTGCGTGAAGTTCAAGCTCTGCACGGCCATACAGACGTGGGGGTTCACAGACAAGTTCTCCTGGATTCCCGGTGCGTATCGGGGCATGGGCGCGGCGCTGGAATTCGACGCGAATTATGGGGCCAAGGGGGCTTGGCGTTCGGTGGCGGCGGCACTGAGTAAGTAGCGCCTTCCAAGGGAGGGAGATCCGGCTGAAAGCTGAGCCGGCGGCAAGACCGCCGGCGTTACTGGCCGGCCAAGGTACTCACCATGAGTTGCGAAAGCGAAGACGGCGCCGGCAGGCCGATTGAAAAATCGGCCGCAGGTTGAAAACCTGCCCCGCAATCGGAACGGAGACAGACGACAAAAAACGGTTCGTCTCCCAAAAGTGTAATTGAAGTTCAAACCCTGTAGATGCATGGAATTGCAGGCG
>OMOG01000422.1:10702-13203 GCA_900290305.1 Candidatus Sulfopaludibacter sp. SbA4 | reverse complement strand
CACATGTCGCACGTGATCGAGCATCTGGACGACCCCATTCGCGCCATGGCGGAGGTGTACCGCGTGGCGCAGGATGGCGCCGACGTTTTCATTACGACGCCGCACTTCAGCTCGCACAATTCTTACATCGATCCCACCCACAAGCGCCACCTGGCAGCGCGCAGCTTCGAGTACTTCACGGGCAAGGATTTTCCCAGCTTTGCCGGCTCGCCCTACCGCTTCGACATCGTAGAAGTGGAGCTGACGTTCGGCGGGAATTTTGTGCTGGACAACATGGGCCGCTTCCTGGCGAAGCGGTCGCTCAACTGGTACGAACGCCACGCCGCGTGGATCTTTCCGGCGCTCGACATCCGCTGCCACATGCGGGCGCGGAAGTAGACTGAAGGATATGGCGACGCCTGCAATCGTTCCTCTCGAAGAATACCTGCGGACGACTTACGAGCCCGACATGGAATATGTCGATGGCCAACTGGTGGAGCGTCACGTGGGTGAATATTTTCATAGCCGCATGCAATCCCTGACTGGCGGGGTTCTCGGACAGCGGGAGCAGGAGCGGGGATTCCGTGGCTTCATTGCACAACGGGTTCATGTCAACGACGAGCCTCGCTATCGTATCCCGGATCTTTGCGTGAAGGCTCTGCCACACGAGGCCACTCCGGTCCTGGTGAGGCCGGACTTGGTCATCGAAATTGTGTCGCCGGACGATACGATTCCGGAAATGCTCGCCAAGGTCGGCGAATACCTGGCGGCTGGAATCCCGCACATTTGGGTGATCGATCCGTACCAGCGCACGGTGGCAGAAGCAGATCGCAAGGGTATGCGCCGTTGCGCCTCAGGAGTCGCGGAAACGGACCTGGTTGGCGCCGTCGATTTCAATGCCCTATTCGCCCGGCTCGGCCAGCGGCCCGGCTAATCTTCCAGCCTCAGCTTCCCCCGCACAACCGCTATCATCAACACCGCCACATGCAGCGCGTGATTGAACTCCCCGTCGGCGATCGCTCGCGCCAACTCTGAGGGCGAGTAACTCAGCACCTCGATGTCACTCTCCGGCGCGCGCCCCTCCACCGGCCGCACCCCCGTGGCCACGCACGTCCAGATCCGGTTGCCCAGGCGGCCCGTGTCCGGCAGCATCGGTCCGAGTAACTCGAAGCCGCCCGCCTCGCAGCCCGTCTCCTCCCGCAACTCGCGCTGCGCCGCCGCGTCCGGAGCCTCGCCCGCGTCCACCATGCCCGCGGGCAGCTCGATGGTGTACCGTTCCACCGCCGGCCGGTATTGCCGCACCGCAAGTACCCGGTGCTCCTCCGTGATCGCGACTACCGCGATGTAGTCCGCCATGCGCAGCGAGTAGTACGGCGCCTCGTCCGGCTTCATGGTCTTAGCCAGCAGGTCGAACCACGGCGTAGTGAACGCCACTTCCGTTTTCAGGGGCTTCACAGGTTTACCGGGACCACTTCTTCGAAAATACTGTGCTGGAGCTGGATGCCGCTCACGCGCAGCCGCTCCATAATCTTGGGCGTGATGCCGGTGGCGCGGAAGCGGCCCTGCACCTTGCCCGCATCCGTGACGCCCACGCGCTCGAAGGTGAAGATCTCCTGCAACTGGACCTTCTCGTCGCGCACTCCCAGCACCTCCGAAATGCTCAGGATTTTGCGGGTGCCGTCTTGCAATCGCGATACCTGCACCACCAGCTTGATGGCGCTGGTGAGCTGCTGCAGAATCACTCGGGTGGGGATTTCCAGGTCGGCCATCATCACCATGGTCTCAAGCCGCGAAAAGGCGTCGCGCGGCGTGTTGGCGTGCACCGTGCTCATGGACCCTTCGACGCCCGTGTTCATGGCCTGCAGCATGTCCAGCGCTTCGGCGCCGCGGCACTCACCCACGATGATGCGGTCCGGCCGCATACGAAGCGCCGTCCGCAGCAACTGCCGCTGGTTGATGCCGCCCTCCTTGTTCAGGTTCGGCGGCCGCGTTTCGAACTTCACCACGTGCCGCTGCTGGAGCTGCAGTTCCGCGGTGTCCTCGATGGTGATGATGCGCTCTTCCTCGGGAATGAACCGCGAGAGCGCATTGAGCATGGTGGTCTTGCCCGAACCCGTTCCGCCCGAAATCAGGACCGTGGTCTTGGACTGCACGCACGCCGCCAGGAACCGCAGCATCCCCTGGGTGATCGTCTTGTATTGCAGCATCTCTTCCTGCGTGATCACGTGGCGGCCGAACCGCCGGATGCTCAGGCAGGGGCCATCCAGCGCCAACGGAGGGATGATGGCGTTGACGCGCGACCCGTCCTGCAGGCGCGCATCCACGATGGGCTGCGCTTCGTCGATGCGGCGCCCCACCTGCGAAACAATCTTCTCGATGATGTGCAGCAGGTGGGCATCGTCTTTGAAGCGCACCGTGGTTTCCGAGAGCTTGCCGTTGCGCTCGATGAAGACTTTGTTGTAGCGGTTCACCAGGATATCGGAGATGGTCGCCTCTTTGAGCAGCGTCTCGAGCGGCCCCAG
>OMOG01000422.1:0-10692 GCA_900290305.1 Candidatus Sulfopaludibacter sp. SbA4 | reverse complement strand
CCGATCTCGGCGCGCACGCGGTCCTTGGGAATCGAGGACACACGGTCGAGGTTCAGCACCCCGATCAGCTTGCGGTGAATCTGCGACTTCAGCTCGAAGTAGCGGTCTCCGCCGCGCGCGGATATCGGCGGCGCGGTGCCGCGCGTGGGTAGAGGACGGTTACTCGATCCCAATGGGTTCTCCAGAGTGTGCGATAACAATTATATCCCGAGGCAAAATTATGATGAAAAACGTGTTAACGATGCTCGCCCTCTCCATTCCCGCGCTGGCCCAGACCACGGTCAAAGACGCGCTCGTAAAGCATTGGAAAGTCACCAGCGATTTCACCATCGCCGTCGCCGAAAAGATGCCGGCCGACGGCTACAGTTTTAAACCCGTTCCCGAAGAGCTGAGTTTCGGACAATTGATGGTCCAGATTGCCGGGGCCAACATGAGCGCCTGCTCAAACGCCAGCGGCATGACGCGTCCCGCCGTGCCTCCCGCCCTCGCCGCGTCGCTCAAAGACGAAAAAGTCACCGTGGACAAGGCGGCTGCCGTCCAATTCCTGCGTACCACTTTCGACTTCTGCAACCAGGCGGTGGCTTCCATGACGCCTGAGAAGTTGGACGCCGTGGTGGGTCCGCAGACGCGCAAGATGACCGCGTTCGAGTGGCTCTGGGCCTATTTCACGCACACCGCGCACCATCGCGGCCAGGCGGAAGTGTACTTGCGCGTGAAGGGAATCCAGCCGCCGGATTATACGTTTTAGTGGCACAGGCATTCCTGCCTGTGTTGCTTTTTGAATACCCCCCACAGGCAAGAATGCCTGTGCTACATCAGCGACTCCACATAAGCCGCCGAGCCGTCGCGCAGCCAACCATCGAGTTGCGCCGGCTCCTTGAGCTGCTGTCCGCGCATCCTCGATACCTCGACGAACCGGCACTGCCACTCCGGCAGCGCGGTCATGTCGCCCCACAGCTTCTCAAACTGCGCCACCGGGAAAACATCTTCCTGCCCCTTGCCCCAGCGTTTCTTGACATCCTTCAACGTGATGTACGTGGGCATCCGGGCCGCCACGCCGCGCACCGCATCGTTCAGCTTGTCCGCGTTGGAAAGGTCCGCGCGCTCCAGCCCGAACACCGCCAGCAGTTTGTCGATGTCGATCCAGTAGGTCGCGCTGTTGTAGTACGACAATCGCGTCTCGGTCTCCTCGTCGGGCAGCGCCAGGCCCTCGACCAGACGCACCCGGCCATCGATCCGCGCGAGCCCGCCGCCGCGGTCCTCCACTTGCCGCGCGATCACTTCGGCGGTCATCGCCGCGTCTTCTTCGATGTGATACCCGAGCAACGAAGCGTCCACGTCGGCGCCCGCCGTGTCGATGTTGTGGACCATCAGGTACCGCAGCCGCGGCCGCTCCTCCAACAGGCGCAGCAGCGTCCCGTTGCGCATCAGGTTGGGCACCTCGTACCAATGCCCCACCGGATGCAGGCACTGCATCGGCAGGTTGTCCGTATAGTTGCTGCCTTCTCCCGTCTGCCGCGCCCACGCCATCAGGGTGGTGTGCAGGCTCTCCCGAACCTTCTGCGCCTGCTCGTCGAGCACCTGCTGCGCCATTTCCTCCCACGCGAACCGCAGGTCGCGCTCCATGGGCACCAGGCGCAGCCCGATGATGCGCCCCGGCGAAAGCAGCAGCGGCCCGGGATAGCCGTAGTTTGCGTTGGCGCGGAGATGCGCTTCGATGGCCCCATGCGTCAGGTAGCTGGTGGTGAGGACGTGGGGCACCATCGCGCCGCAGGCCCTGCCCACACGCAGGCTCTTGGCCAGGTGCGTCTCCACGAAGCTGCGGTGCCGCCCGCCCAGTTTGCAGAAGGGATTGAGCGCCTTCACCACGCCCGCGCCCTTGGTCCACCGGCTGCCCACTCCGCCCGCGAGCGACACCACCGCCACCATGCCCGCCGCCAGCGCGTCCATGCCCTTTTTGCGATGATGCTCGGACAGGGCAGACAGGCCGGGAGGCCTCTCTGACACGTCCTCGATGCGGCTGCTCGCGGGCAGACGATTCTGCGCCAGCCCGATCCGCCCGCCGCGCAGGTCCGCCTGGATCTGCTCGTGCTGCACGCGGTCGAACCCGTAGGCATCGAGCAGGCTCTCCAGGCTCTCGGAGCGGCGGCCGTCCTTGGCTTTTTCCTGGCCGCGCGGCAGCAGGTCGTCGAAGAGATGCTGCATCATGCCGGAGAACTCCGCGTCCTCGCGGCACGCCGCCGTGAATCGTTCCAGCTCGGCGCGGCGCACGGGCGATAGCAGGCGCGATTCGGTGCGGATCAGCGGGGGCACCGCGATGCGGTAGTAATCCGCGGGCATCAGCGCCGAATCGCCGCGCAGCACCACGGCATCGGTCCCCCGCTCGTTGATGGCGAAATTGTAGACCACCGGCTCCATGGCGAACGGCACGGCGTGCTCCATCTGCCGCTTGGTCTCGCTCATGATGGCCTGCAGCCGCTCCTGCGCCAGCGCCTTGCGATGCGGGCTGAACAGGAATCCCATCCCGCCGCCCGACATGCCGCCCAGCATCCAGAATCCCCAGAAGTCGTCCCCGAATTCGGCGCGCGCGCGGCCGATCAGCGTATCGGTGTAGAGGTTGCCCGCCCACGGAATAATGGTCTGGATGGGGCCGTCGAAGTTGCGCCCGGTGCATCCCCCGATAGCCCGGATGTCGCCCGAGCCCAGATGCCCCACCACCTCGTCCAGAATGCGGATGGCCTCCTGCCTTCCGCGCCACTCCGTCTCCGAGCGCAGCAGGTACTTCTCGGTGACCATTTCCAGGATGGGGCCGACATCCTGCGCCATCCCGCCGTGCACCAGCACCAGGCTTTCCTGAAGCTGCTCGCGCGTTTCTGGTGACACATCCGCGCGGCTGAAGATGCGGTGGTCCGGCAGGAGGCGTCCGCGGCTGATGCCGAATTCCGGATCGTCCGCGCCCGCCACCACACCGTGGATGAGCTTGATCCCCGGCCACACGCCGCCCGAATCCTGCCAGCCGCCTCCCGACNNCGCCCGTGAGCGCGTGGATCTGATTCGTGGCGCGCATGCACGCCGCAATCAGGCAAGCCAGCAGCGTGGTGGACACGGCCAGCCGCGACCCCTTGGGAATATCGTTCACCTTGCTGACGATTTCGATGCCGTGCCCGGGCTTGCCGGTAAGCCGCGCCAGCACCTCTTCCAAGGGCTGGACGGCGCCTTCCAACCCCGGCGGCACGATGCCCGACGCAATCACCGCCGCCTTCAGCAGCCCCAGATAATCGCGCGCGAAATCGAAGACCTCGGCGATGGATGCCATCTCCGCGGACGCCCGCAGATCGACGCTGGCCAGCCGGATCACCGGCTGATCGATCACGCGAAAATACGCCTCCACTGGAGGCCGCGGCTCGCTCGATAGACTCGACCCGCGCACGCTCAGGTCCACGGAAATGTTGAGCACGCGCGCCCCTTCCGGAAAATCCATTCCCAGGAAGAAGATGTCGCTCCACCCGCTGTGCGTCAGGTCCATGCGCACCGGCGTGGCCTCGCGCAGCACGGGGAAAAGCGGCTCGCCTCGCCGAAGCTCCGGCCGGATGCGCAGCGGGTAGTCGGCCGGGTGCGCGGTGCGGAACATCCACTGATTGCCGCGCACCGAGCGCACGCTGCGCCGCACCTGGTCGGCCAGCGTCTGGAACCCCAGCGCGCGATACCCCGCGGCCAGCGCGCTCGAAATCGCAGGGCTCGGTCCGCCGGCCGCCTGCGCCGCCAGGAAAATATCGATGGCCTCTTCGAAGCGGCGCTTCAGCAGATTGGCGTAACCGGAGTGCGGGAGATTTCCGCCGCGCCCGCCCAACTCCCGCGCCGGAAGCTGAAACCGGTGCATGGCATACAGAAAAAACAGCGCCCGCACGCGTTCGTAGAGATTGTCGCTGGTCCTGCGGAAGCGGTCGAGCGCCTCGCATCCGGCCAGCAGTTCCTCGATCGTCAAGGACCGGCACAGCGACTCGAGCGAGCGATTGCGCGTTTCCGGATCGCTCGACGTAATGACGTCCGTGAACGCGCTCACCGCTCGCTCCCCGCCGGTACTGCGGCCAACTCCCGGTCCGCCAGCAGTTCCAGCAGTTGCGCCAGCACCTGGCTGCGGTCCTGCCCGTTCAGCGCCAGCGCCAACTGCGCCGTGAGCAGGCCATAGCGCGCGCCCAGGTCATACCGCCGGCCGGCATCTTCCACCGCCAGGTACTGCTCGTGCCGCGCCACGTCGGCCAAGGCCGCGGAAAGCGTGACCGGTCCGCTCTCCAGCATGCGCCCCAGCACATCCATGACGGTGGGGGTCAGCACATGAATGCCGAAGAAACAGAGATAATATCCGGCGCGGATCCCCGGCACCATGAGCCGCTGCTCGGCCTCCGTGGGTGTCGGCTTCTCGATCACGGTTTCCACGCGATAGAGTCCCGCCCGCCCCGCAACGCGGCGACCCGCCACCGTGCCGAATCGCGGCAGCAGGCTCTCGCGCGTGGGCTGGACTCCGGAAACGGAGCACTCCTCGGCCTCGGCCAGTTCCATCAGGCGTTGCGCGCAGGGCTTCGCCGTGCTCACGTACAGGTGATCGCCCACCATGTGCAGGAACGCATCGCGCCCCACGAATTCACGCGCGCAGTAGATGGCGTGCCCGTAGCCCAAGGGCTGCGCCTGCGCCACGAACCGCACCGCGCCGCCATGCGTCCCCGCCACCTGCGCGTAGCGCGTCTCGTCGCCCGGCCACACCACCACGCAAATCTGCTCCACGTTGGCCGTGAGCGCCTGTTCGATCAGAATGCCGAGGACGGATTTCTCGCGTCCATCCCGATCGATCACGGTCTGCAGCGGCAGCGTACGCTGGTTCTGTCCCGCGGCGGTGATCACCGCCTTCTTGATTCGCAATTGGATGCTCCCGTCTTGGATTGTGCCACAGGTATTACAACACCTCCATTTCTTCTCTGCCCAGAAAGATTTTCAGGCGGCAGCAGTCGCGAACCGGGGAATGGTGGCGCGATGCGCTACGCCCGGGCCATTCTGGCTTCTGGCTCCTGAGTTCCGGCTCCTCGCCCTCCCGGTTTGGTTGCGGCTCCGCTGCTCTGTGGGGCAGGCCATCGCTTTTTGTGGCCTGCCTTTTTCGTCTGCGCCACTTCATCCCAGCTCTTGCAATCCTCGCGGCATTGACGCAGGTTGGTGGTTTGGCGAAGGTTGAAATCGTCGATCCATTCGTTTCGAGGGAGCCTGAAGTAGAGGTTGATGCCGAAACCGGCCGCATCCTGAAGCATCGGATACGCACCGCCGGCGAGGGGCACGTCGTTTCCGCCGAAGAAGCGCGCCAGCGTATCCGGCAATGGCTTTCAAAATCCGCTACCACGAAAACGCGATAGCCGATCTAGAGGCAATACTGTTCACTTTGCCCTAGTGAAGCACTTTGCCATACACGGAAACAAAGACAAAACTAACGGGCACCTCGCCCGCGGTGACCCTGGAGACTGCGTCGGCCCCACACTGCGCCGGCCAGAAGGGGTGTTTGTTGGGCCGGGTCACCGAGTATCCCCCACAGCAACGCCGAAGAGCCCATACCCGCAGGAAAAACGATCATAATGACGACGTTGAAGATCGAGCCGAGGATAGCATACGCCAGGCACGCAGCCAACTCGTGGCCGGGGGCCCAGCGAGCCAGCATTCGACCGATCAGGATCGGAATAACCAGCGTCGGCGCATTGAAAAAGAGTCTCCACCCTGCAGAGTTCAACGCTCCCGGACTTCCGATCATGGCAGCCGTTACGCCTGAAAGGGCCAAGAAAAACAATGAGAGCGCCAGTTCGATAGCGAGTCCGCGGAACGCAAGGCCTGCCATGCGGGCAGGTCTTTCCGCGACGTCTCGCCAAAGCAACGAGGCCGCTGTCCGTAAGACACCGGACCAGAACCAGAACACGCCGCGAGTCGCCGCCTCTTCCACCAGATCTCCCACCGTCGAAGCGGCGCGGTCCCTACTGGTGACGAGAGCAAGAATCCATTCTGCGATGTGAATGCTACGCATAGGTAAGTCCAGGGAGTTCGCAACCCTCTAGTAAGCGCCGATACGATTGCTGCGCACGTGTAACCGCCGCGAGACCCTTCGAGTTGAGCGCAAAGTAGCGCTTGGCTCGACCTCCGCGCTGGGGAGTTGGATCGCCCAATCGCGACGAAACCAGTCCCTTGTCCTCAAGGCGATCCAGAGTGGTATAAAGCGCACCCGGCGCTGGCTCACGACCTGTGCATGCTGTAATTTCCGCACCAATTGTCACGCCATAAGCGTTATCGCCCAAACGCAAGATTGCCAGCAGGACGACCTGCTCGAATTCTCCTGGCGAGAGTGACACAGACATTTCACCTACAGAATAGAGGAAACTACCTCGCGCTGTCAAGAACTTTCATTTGGCATATCCAACTCCGCTGGCTTCTTTACCAGAGAGGAATCGTTTGCGGACGAGAGTGTTGACAGTTGTGTCATGCTCGGCGGCGTAGATCTTGGCTTGCCGGACCAGATCTGCAGGGAGACTAAAAGTACATGTTCATGTGGCAGGTACGCATCGGGCTGTCCGCCGCCTGAAGAGATACTTGGCCACGGATGAACACCAATAAACACGAATTGAAACAGGGCAATTATTAGTGTTCATCCGTGTTCATTCGTGGCCCAAATGCCTTTCTTCACTGCCCGCGAGTCACTACTTACTGAACAGCTACTGTCACTCCGGCCTGCGTGCTCGTCGTGCCCACCGTGATTACAATCGGCTGCGGGCCCGAAGCGGCGTTGGCCGGGATCGTCAGGTTCACCTGCATGGCCCCGTACACGATTCCGGGCGACGAGCCGTAGTACAGTACGGTGGCCGGAATGCCGCCGACCGTGGCGGTCACCGCCTGGAGCGGCTTGTACAGCCCCGTGCCGTTGACCGGCGCAATAGCGCCATCCGGAGGGATGGTACTGGTCACGCCTTCACCCGTCATGTACACCGCGACCGCCGAGCCTTTGGCCGCCGGTTTGGTCGGACCGTTGATGCTGTAGTCCTGATTCTCAATGGCGCCCGGTCCGGTGCCCGACTCGTTCAAAGTGTAGATGCCCGGAGCGGTGGTAGTCACGTTGTAGATGAGCGGATTGGATAGCACACCCTGGTACGAAATCCGGATGGTGGTCACCGGCCTGCCGGAAACTCCGTACGGCACCATCACGCTGGTCTGGGTGCCCAATGCGTAGATGACCGGGGCGGGCGTGCCGTCAAAGGTCACTTGCGTGTTTCCGGCGGTTGTGCTGAACGCGCCGGCGGCGGTTAGTGTGCCTCCGGTGAGCGTGGCTGGGCCGATGCCGGTCCCGTAGATGGTTATATTCTCTCCGGGAGAAATCGCGCCCGTAGAGCCGCTGGCGGCATTGGTGATCGCGGTGATCACCGGTGTCGGGATGGTGGAGACCGAGAGGCTCACCATCACCGTCACGGGAGTGAGTGAGTTGCTGGACGAAATGGTGACGGTCCCGGTGTAGTTGCCGGCTGCCAAGCCTGTAGGGGTGACAGTCACGCTAAGGGTGGCCGGTGTGTTGCCGCTGGTGGGAGATACCTGCAGCCAGGTGCCGCCGCTCGGCGTGGTAGTAATAGCGGTCGCGAACGGCGCCGCCGCCGTGCCCGTGGCAGAGACCTGCACGGTCTGCGCCGGCGGTGCGGACGCGCCCAACGAATAGGCGAAGCTGAGGGCCGCGGGTGAAACCGAGAGGGTCTGCCCGGTCACCACGTTGAGAGTCACCGGAATGGTGATCGGGCTGCCGCTGGCGCCCGGGGACGCGGCCGTGATCGTTATCTTGCCTGTGTAGCTTCCAACCGCCAGGCTGCCGGCGCTGGCGGACACGGTGACGGTGCCCGGAGTGGTTCCGGTGGCAGGCGTCGCCGAGAGCCAGTTGACCGCGGCGCCGTTGCTATCCTCGCTGGTGGCGATGGAGAAGCTGATCGTGCCGGGCGTGCCGCTCACAGTGACGGTCTGCGAAGCCGGCGCCGTGCCGCCCACCACCTGGCCGAAAGTGAGCGATGTGGGGGTAGCGGAGATGGTCCCGGCCAGGACCGTCAGGGTGACCGGGATGGTCGCCGGGCTGCCGCCGGTGGATGGAGTGGTCGCGGTGATCGTCACCGCGCCGTTATAAACTCCGGCGGGCAGCTTGGAGCCATCTACAGTGACCGAGACGCTGCCGGGAGTGGCCCCGCTCGTGGGCGTTGCCGTGAGCCAGTTGACGGAGCCGCTGGTCGTGGTGACGGCGGCCGTGACGGAATAGGATAGCGCCTGTGCGCTGCTCGAAACCGAGATGGTCTGCGCGGCGGGTGGGCTGCCGGCCGAAGTCTGAGTGAAGGAGAGACTAGCCGGGCTGACCGTCATGGTCCCCGCAGTCACCTGGAAAGTGACTTGAATCGTGATGGGGCTATCGGCTACCGCGGCGCCGCCGGGACCGGTAGCGGCGATGGCGATCGTCCCGAAGTAAGTTCCCGGCGAGAGTAGTCCCGGCGCCACCTCAACGGCCAGTAGGCTGGATCCGGCCGCGGTCGAACCACTGACCTGGTTGACGAACAGCCAGTTGCTGCCGGTAGTAATCGTCGGTGTGACCGTGTAATTCAACACGTTGGAGCCTGTGCTGGTGAGTGAGATGGTCTGCGCCGGCGGCGACTGGCCGCCCACTGGCGCGCTAAAGGTAAGGGCGTACGGATTGGCCACCAGCAGGTCCGAGCTGCTCACATACATGGTCACCGGAATGGTGAGCGGACTGTTGGGAGCAGCCGCGCCGGTGGCGGCGATCGTCGCACTGATGGAGAGGTTCTGGTTGCAAGTGGAGCCCGCGGCCACCCCGCCCGCATTCACGCCGATGGGGACGATGGCATTGGTCGTGCCGCTGGTGGTCAGCGCGCCGCCCGGCAACAGCCACGCGCCGCCGCACGAGGAGGAAACGGCGCTGACGGTGTAGTTGAGGGCCGCTCCCGTGCTGCTCGTGATGCTGATGTTCTGCGCGGGCGCTCCGGCCTGGCCGGCTTGATTAGCGAACAGCAGGGGACAGTTCTGATTCACCGCGGTGGAGCACCCATTGGTGGTGACCACAATCACCGGATTGTTGCTGACGGTCAGCGTGACGGATATCTGCAGAGGGCCGTTGGCGGCGCCGGATGCCGATACGTTCACCGTGCCGGTGTAGGTGCCAGGCTGCAATCCGGTGGGATTTACCGAGACCGGAAACGCCGTCCCGGTGGTGCCGGTGGCGGGGGCTGATAGCCAACTGTTCGCGGGAGTCGTGGAAATCGTGAGGGGTAACTGTGCCCCGGTCGAAGAGACGGTCACGTTCTGGGAAGCCGGCGCCGCCGTGCCCACCTGGTAATTGAAAGTCAGCGCGGCGTTCGCCACGTTCACCTGGGGGCTGGTGGAAACCAGCAGGGTCACCGGAATGGTCTGCTGCGCCGGCGTCCCACCAGGAGTCTGCAGCGTGATCGTGCCGGTCCAGGTGCCCACCGGAAGGTTCGCCGTGGTGTCGTAGGACACGGTCACCTGCGTATTGCCATTCGCCGGTATGGTGCCGCCCGACGGATTGACCAGCAGCCAGTTTCTGCCGGAGGGATTGAAACCTACCGCGGTGGAAACAGCAAAAGCCACACCCTGCGTGCCGGTCGTTGCCAACGTGAGTGCCTGCTGCGGGGAGTTGTTGGTCCCGCCGACCTGGTAACTGAGATTGATCGCTCCCGGACTGAATGTCACAGGTGGCGCCGGAGACACCGTCAGGGTCACCGAGACCGTGACGGGAGTCGTACTCGCGCCGGAGGTGGGAGTAATAGTGAGCGTACCGTTGTACGTTCCAACCCCCAGGCTCAGCAGCACGGTCTGATTTACCGAAAGTACCGCCGTGCCGGGCGAGGTGCCGCTGGTGGGCGAGACCTGCAGCCACGATCCGCCCGAAGTAGTCGCAGCGGCCAGAGTAATGGTAACGGGCGCGGCGGAAGAAATGTTGACCGTGGTGGATTGTGGGGGCGTACCGCCCATCTGATAGGTGAATGGCACCGACGCGGGGCTTACCGACACCGCGCCCACCGTGAGTGTAACGGTGACCGGAACGCTGCTGCTGCCTCCAATAATGGAAAGTGTGCCCGTATATGTGCTGGGCAGGAGCCCCGTAGGATCGGCCGTCACCGTCAACGCCGAGGGCGTCGTGCCGGTGGCGGGGTTGACCTTGAGCCAGGAAATGTTGTTGTTGAATGCGAAGAAGGAAACCCCGCTGCTGGAACTGGTGACGTTGATGGTTTGCGACACGGGCGCGCCGCCGGCCTGCGCGGAGAAGCTGAGCGACGTGGGCGAAACGCTCAGCGTCTGGGCTTCGAGCCCCGCAGCCGCGAACAGAATCAGGATCGAACCAAATGTTAAAGATGATCGCTTCAAGAGAAACCTCCAGATAGGATGGGGGTGATTAGAGCAAGTCGCTCCCAAAACTCAAGCAATCCGGACGGGGGGACGCCGCAATGCGAGCTTTTTACAGCACGGCTCGTGCCAGATTAAGACCAGATTAAGAAATGTCAGCCTTTGTGACAGGCCTCAGTGGGGCAGGCGCTTTCGCCTGCCACTGGAGTTTGGCCATTTTGTCGAGCCCGAGGTGGGACACTCCGTTGCACGGAGCGAGGCCATCGTTTT
>OMOG01000426.1 GCA_900290305.1 Candidatus Sulfopaludibacter sp. SbA4 | reverse complement strand
CACTGGCTGTTGCTGGCGATGCCAGTACCGGGGAGAACGACGCCGGAGTACGGCCCCGCCCCGTCGCCTGCGTCATCCACCAGGAGCACGGAGCCGCCGCCCGCCGAGCTCGGAACAAATGCCAGGAAGCAGGCATGCCGTCCGTCAATGGCGCCGTTGATCAGGACGTTGGCAACGGCAATATCCTGCCAGCCATTCGTATCGCTGAAGGTGAACGTGTAGGTTTGGGCCAAGCTGTACGAACTAGCCGGACTCATCCCATTCACGGACGGGCCGGATGGAGTGACTCCGGGCACATTCCACGTTCTCAGCGCCTCCCATCCCGAGTTGTTTGCCTGCAAATCCCGCGCCGCCAGGTAGATGATCTTATTGCCCGCAAAACTGGCGCTGAAGGTCATGTTGAGCGTAAGCGTCAAGGTGTTGCCGCTGCCGGCAGCGGAGGAGCCTGCACCGATAACCGCGCATTGGCTGTTGCCCACGCTACCCGCCCCATTCAGCGCGAGGCCAGCCAATAGTGCCGTGCCCGGATCGTTGACCAGGTACAGCACGCCCGCGGAACGGCTGTACGCCAGGTAGCAGGAATTGCGGCCGTCCAGGGCGCTGTTGATCAAGATGTTGACAACATCCAAATCCTGCCAGCCGGCCTGATCGGAAAAGGTGAAGACAAAGCTCTGGCTCAGGCCGCTCCCGGATGATGGATTCGGCGGGCCCTGCGACGGCGTGCCGCTGATAGATGCACGGCCGATACTGTTGCCGTATCCGTATTCGGTGAACCAGAGCGCGCCGTCTGGCCCCACGGTGATTATGCTAGGCCCGCCGCGCTCTGGCACGGCGTACTCAGTGATCACCCCAGCCGTGCTGATCCGCCCCAGGTTTCCGTTACCTTCGCCAAACCAGAGCGCGCCATCCGGTCCCGCCGTAACGCCGAAAGGGACGCTATTGGCCGTAGGCACGGCATACTCGATGATCATCCCAGCCGTGGTAATGCGCCCGACCTTGTTGGCACTATCTTCAGTGAACCAGAGCGCGCCGTCCGCCCCGGCGGAGATGTCGTAAGGGTTGCTATTGGCCGTCGGAACGTCGTGGTCGGTGATCACCCCAGCCGTGGTAATCCGCCCGATCTTAGAACCGTTATTCTCGGTAAACCACAGCGCGCCATCCGGCCCCGTCGTAATGCTTACGGGCTGGCTGCCGACCGTTGGTACGACGTACTCGGTGATCACACCAGCCGTCGTGACCCGTCCGATCTTGCCGCCAGCTTCAGCTTCAGTGAACCAGAGCGCGCCATCCGGCCCCGCAGTGATGCCGAAGGGCTGGCTACCGACCGTTGGAACGACGTACTCGGTGATCACTCCAGCCGTGGTAATCCGCCCGATGTTGTTGCCCTTAGCTTCGGTAAACCAGAGCGCCCCATCCGACCCCGTCGTGATCCGGGCGGGCTGGCTACCGACCGTTGGTACGGCGTACTCGGTGATCACCCCAGCCGTGGTAATCCGCCCAATCTTGTTGCTGTCCAGTTCGGTAAACCAGAGCGCGCCATCCGATCCAGCCGTAATGCCTAAAGGAGAGCTACCAGCGGTTGGCACCGCGTACTCGGTGATAGTGACCGTCTGCCCTGAGGCTATTGCGGACACGCCCAGTAGCAACGCCGCCAGCCACAGTCCTCCCACCGAAACTAACCATGGCCGCGTATCAAGTCTCTTTCGAGCCTGTAGCGCTTTATCTCCACGCACAGATCGTTGCCGCTCCGGCAAACCCTCCGTCCCAGCACAGCGGCGGAAATCAAGAACACTCGCGATGCCCATAGACCCACCTCCCGGCGGTGGCCGGATCATCATCAGCCGGCTGCGGAGCAGGCTGGCAGATTTCCTGGAAACAAGGCCCGCACCGCCGTCAATCCGGCGGCTTCTGAGCCGTGGAAAATTGCTCTTTTCGCAGCTTGCTACATTTGAGTACGTCAGATACCGGCCCAACGGATTGCCAAGTGTCAGTCAATCTGCAGCGCGCGATCGGCGATGCTGGGCTATGGCGAAGCTGGCGGCGCTTTCGAAGTGAAAGCTTGCCTACTGGTTGGGACGTTTCCCGAGTCGCCGGTAAATCTCGTCAATGTCTTCCGCGATGTCTTCGCTGTCGTATTGGACGCTTATCTTGCGTGAGCGGACGTACTCCATCATTTCCCAGATCGTAACGCCGCTTTCTTCGGCGGCGCGTGCCATGCTGATTTTGCCGGTGCCGTACGCTTGTGCGTAGTGTTCGAGTTTCCATTCATGGATGGCTTTCGTGAGCAGTCGGACCAGCGTTGCCGTCTCGTCGGTGTGCTCGGCTTGTTGGATCTGTTCGAGATCGCGCACGATGGAATCCGGGAGTGTCGGATTCATAATTCCTTCTCGCGTGCCCGCCGTAGCGTCTCGGCGATGACCTCGGGCGATTGCCAACTAACTCTTGTCAAGTCGGCGATTGCGTCCTCAAGCGCGCCCAGACTGAGGTGGCCGCGCCAGCATGCTTCAAGCAGCACGCCAGCGGTTCCGATGCGTGGGATACCGAGTGCCTGGGCGACTCTCCGGGCATCTTTATCGTCAACCAGCAGTAGCGCGTCACGGCCGGCCGCCATCGCAATAGCTTCGGCTTCGCCTTTGTGGAGCCGCGTCGTTGCAAGCAGGTGCGCGACGACGGACATCTCGTTTGGCGTGGGTTGCTCACGTTGCAACCATTTGTCGTGCACCGCGCGTTCGACGTGCACGACCTCTGGCGCGCCAATCTTGCGTCCGTTCTCCACGACCTCATGATACACCGTGGCGCCGATCGTGATCGTGCCGTACAGCTTCTGCAAGAGGGAAACGCGTTGGATTTTGGCCAACGGGATCAGGACGGAGGCGTCCGCGATGGCGGGTGCGGGACCCCGCGCTTCTTGTGAAGTCGACGTCGTACTTAATGATTATCCTGGATTCGATCATCGGACAGAAGAACCGCGACGGACGTGAATCTACTCGCTTGGGACAAGCTCTATATAACGGTCCAGGTACAACCGCTCCGCCCGTCGGCTTCGCCGTAAATACCGGCTGGCCTGGACCAATTGCTCCGTGTGAAATTGTCTCGGATCCTCAGGGCTGCCGCGGTGCTCGGCTCGGCGATCCCCCCGCAGAAGCCACCGCCCCGGCCACGGTCCGTTCATTACCGGCGGAGAGTTGTTAAATGTATTTGTGCGGCCCGCCGTTCGACTCTTGGACTCAGAGCGACCCCCACGGATTGAAGACAGATGCGCCGATGCCTTCGAAGTCCAGAAAGTTGCGCGTGACGATGGCGAGATCATAGGCGAGCGCCGTCGCGGCAATCAACGAATCGACGACCGGCAGAGGTCTTCCAGTCCGCGCGCCCTTCGCCACCAGCGACGCCCCGCGCGAGGCGACCTGACGATCGATCTAAAGAACCCGGCCGGAAAACCATGCCTCCAGGTCTTGCGTCAGCCACTGTTCCAGTCGAACGCGCCGCCTGCCCTCAACAAGCAACTCGATTCCTTTCTGAATTTCCGCCAGCGTGATGACGCTGACAGACTGGGATTGGCGGTCTGTAGTCTCAAGCCAGCGTTTCACTCCGGCGTCGGGAACGCCCGGCCGGTTGTACTCGGACAGGACATTGGTGTCGATCAGGAAGCCGCTCATTCAATCTCAACCGCGCGTGGATAGTCTTTGCATCGCTCCAGGTCGAGATCGGCTCCGGAGAACGGAGAGTTCAGCAAAAGATCCGAGAGGTTGTCGAACCGCTCGTGAGCCGGAAGTGCTGCCGGTAACCCGGCCTCCCTGGCCACGATCTCCTGAAGATAGTCGCCCAGCGACACGCCACGCGCATGGGCTCGTGCCAACAGACTTTTTTCTACGTCGGAGTTTACGGTTAGCGTAACGTCCATCGCGGCTGCTCCTCCTTCTCCCACCGTACCGGATCTGGAGCCGTCTGTCACGAACTCCAACGGAATGCGCCTAAACCCATTGCTTTGTTGTATCTGTGTTCATCCGTGTTCATCCGTGGCCAATTTCTTTCAACCGAGCCGAATGTCAGTCACAAGCTTTGAAAATAAATTTTGACAATCTCTAACAATCCCTAATCAACTGATCCCGAACAGCTTACCTAGCTGCCAAACCCCTCCACCCCACCCCTTTTTCCGCGTCTCCGCCATGTTTGTCTGCTAACGTAAGATTAGGAAGAGATTAAGCGGTTCTACTCCGTTGCACGGAGCGACTCCGTTGCACGGAGCGACAGCTCCCAGGTTCTTCCGAAGCTGTTTTAGCTGATGCCCCCATTTGGGGGTGTCGACGCATGATGCGTCGCCAAGACGCTGTTAAGTCCCTTCTTTTCAGTAAATCGACTCCCTTAGGCGACGCATCGTGCGTCGCCTGAGTTCCCGGGGGCGCAAATTGTAAAAAAGGCCCTGTATTTGCGCCCCCCGATTTCTACCAATCGCCGCAACCAACAGAAATCGAAGGGCTTACAACGCGATGAAAAATAAACTGACATACGCGCCAAACCTGCGCCCCCGGTGGGGCAGGCGCCTCCGCCCGCCAACCCCGAAACCGAGATTTTCCCCTCGGCCCTGGGTTACCATTCATGATATTAGGATGGTAAAATCCTTCATTCCCGCCCTCGTCCTTACCGCCGCCCTGGCCGGCGCTGCCACCGACCGGCCCTTCGTATCCCCCTTCGAAACCGGCGCCGCGCCCGTCCCCCACGGCAAAATCGACGAGCTGGTCTTCGCCCAGTGGTCTCGCCTCGGCATCCAGCCCGCCTATCCCGCGTCCGACAGCGTGTTCCTCCGGCGCGTCTACCTGGATGTCATCGGCACGCTGCCCACGCCCGAGGAGGCCGCCCAATTCCTCAAGGATCCGGACCCCCACAAACGCGCCGCCCTCATCGACCGCCTCCTCGATCGCCCCGAGCTTTTTGCACCGGGGCGAGCCGACGCCTTCGCCGACTACTGGGCCATGAAGTGGAGCGAACTGCTGCGCGTCAAATCGGAGTTCCCCATCAACCTGTGGCCCAATGCCGTCCAGGCGTATTACCGCTTCATCCACACCTCCATCCGCGACAACCTGCCCTACGACCGCTTCGTGCGCCAACTGCTGCTCTCGAGCGGCAGCAATTTCCGCGTGCCCGAAGTCAATTTCTACCGCGCCGTCCAGAGCAAGGAGCCGCAAGGCCTGGCGCAAGCCGTGGCCCTGACCTTCATGGGAACTCGATCCGAGAAATGGCCGAAGGCGCGGCTCGACGGCATGGCCGCCTTCTTTTCGCAAGTCGCTTACAAGTCCACCTCCGAATGGAAGGAGGAGATCGTCTATTTCGATCCGGCCAAGCCTATGACTCCGGCGTTGGCCGTCTTCCCCGATGGCAAGCCGGCGCGCCTGTCTCCGTCAGACGACCCTCGCGAAGCCTTCGCCAACTGGCTCCTGGCCCCCGAAAACCCCTGGTTCTCGCGCAACATCGTGAACCGTATCTGGTACTGGCTGCTGGGCCGCGGCATCGTCCACGAACCCGACGATATCCGCCCCGATAACTCGCCCGCCAATCCCGAGCTCCTCGCCTTCCTGGAGCGCGAGCTGGCCGCCTCTCACTACGACCTCAAACCCATCTATCGGCTGATTCTCAATTCGCAAACATACCAGCTTTCCTCCATTCCCCGCACCGCACATGCGGACGCCGCCGCCCAATTCGCGTCCTATCCGCTGCGCCGCCTCGACGCCGAAGTCCTCATCGACGCCGTCTGCCAGATCACCGGCACCACCGAGGACTACTCCAGCCCCATCCCCGAGCCCTTCACCTTCCTTCCCGAAGGCCAGCGCTCCATCGCCATCCCCGATGGCAGCATCACCAGCGCCTTCCTCGATATGTTCGGCCGCCCCACGCGCGACACCGGCCGCGAATCCGACCGCAACAACCAGATCACCGCCGAGCAGCGGCTGCACCTGCTGAACTCCAGCCACATTCAACTCAAGATCCAGCAGAGCGCCAGGCTGCGGTCGCTGATGCAAGCCGGCGGACAGCCGCGCGACCCCATCGACCGGCTCTACCTGGCGATCCTGTCGCGCTATCCCACCGACCAAGAGCTGAAGGTCGTCGGACCCTATTTTCAAGCCACGCAGGGCAACAAATGGCCGGCAACCGTCGACCTTGCGTGGGCGCTCATCAACAGCGCGGAGTTTCTGTATCGTCACTGAGGGAACCGATACGACAAAGGCGGAACCGATATGACAAAGGCGGAACCTATGAGCAAACCCACCATCCAGTTTTCCCGCCGCGATGCCCTGCGCCTTCTGGGCACGGGCGGCCTGCTGATGACCGGAGCCTCGCCTCCGCTCCGCGCGGGCGTCCTTACCGCCAAGGCCCGGTCCGTAATCCAGATCTGGATGTGGGGTGGCCCCGCGCACCTCGACACCTTCGATCCCAAGCCCGCGGCCGGCTACGATTACTGCGGCCCCTTCGACAAGCCCATCGCCACCAAAACCGCCGGCCTCCAGATCAACGAGCTGCTTCCCCTGCTCGCGCAACAGTCCGGCAAATACTCCATCATCCGCAGCATGACCCACGGGATCTACGCCCACGAAACGGCATCCTACTCCGTCCAGACCGGTAGGAAGCCCGGCGAGCGGCTGGTGTACCCGTGCACCGGCGCCGTGGTCTCGCTCTTCAAAGGCCGCGATGCGCCATCCGGCGGATTGATCCCGCCCTACATCGTGCTCACCCAGCCCCAGGGCCGCTTCTCCGAGAACGGATTTCTGCCCGAGCGCTACCGTCCCTTCGCCACCGGCGGCGACCCGGCGCAGGCGCGTTTCGCCGTCGAAGGCGTGGTCGCTCAGGGCATCACCGACCAGCGCCAAAAGAACCGGCGAGATCTGCTCCACCGCCTGAACACGCTCGAGAGCGCACTACAGGACAACACCGAACTGAAGGCCCTCGACCAGGCCGAGCAGCAGGCCTATGAGTTGATCCTGGGAGACGCCGGCAAGGTATTCGATCTCTCGCAGGAAAAGGACGAAATGCGCGACCGCTACGGCCGCAACACTTTCGGCCAGTCCTGCCTTGCCGCGCGGCGCCTGGTCGAGAAGGGCGTGCCCTACATCACCATCAACTATGGCGGCTGGGATACCCACCGGCAGAATTTCCAGGTGATGCGCCAGAAGCTGCCGCAAATGGACAAGGGCATGGCCACCCTCTTTCAGGATCTGTCGGAGCGCGGCCTGCTCGCGAGCACCGTCATCTGGTGGAGCGGCGAATTCGGCCGCACGCCCAAGGTGCAGTGGGAGGCCCCCTGGAACGGTGGGCGCAATCATTGGGGCGACTGCTTCTGCGCGCTGGTCGCCGGCGGTGGTTTCAAGGGCGGCCAGGTGGTCGGAGAATCCGACGCGCACGGCGAGACGGTCAAGGATCGCCCCGTCTACCCCGCCGACCTCATCGGCAGCATCTACGAGCTGCTCGGTATCGACCCCCAGGCCACGCTGCCCAATCCGCTCGGTCTCGATGTCCGCGCGACTCCCAGTACCGCCGGCCGCCTGAAGGAGGTTATGTAGCACAGGCATTCCTGCCTGTGTTCTTACTTGTTTTCTTACCGGATGCCTATGAACACCTCCCGCATACTCGCCGCCCTTCTCCTGGCCATCCCCGCCCTCGCCCAAAACGTCCCCCACCTGGCATACGTCCTGCCCGCCGGAGGCCAACAGGGAACCACCATCCAGATAACGCTCGGCGGCCAGTTCCTCCCCAACATCAACGCCATTCACCTCTCCGGCGCGGGCCTCCAAGCCACCGTAGTCGCACACCCCACGCGCATGAATGCAAACCAGGCCACCGCACTGCGCGACCGCATGCAGGAGCTGCAAAAGAAGCCAATGGATGCCGCCGTCCAGAAGGAAATGACCGGCATCCGGGTGAAGCTTCTCAAGTTCAATGCCGACCGTTTCATCACTCCGGTCCTCGCCGAAACCGTCACTCTGCGCGTCACCATCGCCCCCGACGCCGCTCCCGGCAAGCGCGAGCTGCGCGTGGCATCGCCCGCCGGCCTCTCCAATCCCCTCGTCTTCTGCGTCGGCCAACTGCCCGAATTCTCCGAGCAGGAAGCCATCGACGTCCTTCCGCTGCCCGCCAATCAGCCGTTCAACATTGGCCAGGTGCAGATCCACCAGCCGCCCACCGACATGCGCGTCACCCTGCCGGCGGTGATCAATGGCCGCATCAAGCCGCGCCTCGGAACTCCGCAGCAGCAGGGGCGCGCGGTGCAGCCGTTCACGCCCGGCGAAGTTGACCGTTACCGCTTCCAGGCGCGCCAGGGCCAGGAACTGGTCTTCGCCGCCAGCGCCCGCGAGCTGATTCCCTATCTGGCCGACGCCGTTCCCGGCTGGTTCCAGGCCGTGCTGACCCTCTACGATGCCGCCGGCAAGGAGGTCGCCTACAACGACGACTACCGCTTCCATCCCGATCCCGTCATTCATTTCACCGTCCCCAAGGACGGCGAATACGTCGTCGAGATCAAGGACGCGCTCTATCGCGGCCGCGAGGATTTCGTCTACCGCATCACCGCCGGCGAGCTGCCCTTCGTGACCGGCATCTTCCCGCTGGGCGGCCGCGCCGGCGCCAAGACCACCGTCGCGCTCACCGGCTGGAATCTCCCGGCGAACAGGACAACCGCAAGATATCAAGAGCCCGGAATCCACACGCTCGGCACGCGCCCCTTTCTGGTAGACAATCTACCAGAGATCTTACAGAAAGGTTCCACCCAGCGAATCAAGCTCCCCATCATCGTCAACGGCCGCATCGACCGGCCGGGCGAGTGGGACGTGTTCCGCTTCGAGGGCCGCGCCGGACAAGCCATCGTGGCCGAAGTCTACGCGCGACGCCTCGATTCCCCTCTCGATTCCGTCCTCAAACTGACCGACGCCAAGGGCAAGCAACTGGCCTTCAACGACGACTTCGACGACGCCAGCCAGGGCCTCGAAACTCACCACGCCGATTCCCGAATCCTCACCACCCTGCCCGCCAACGGAACTTACTATCTCCACCTGGGCGACGTCCAGCAGAAGGGCGGCCCCGAGTACGCCTACCGCCTGCGCATCGGCGCGCCGCGGCCCGATTTCGACCTGCGCGTGACCCCCGCCGCCATCAACACCGCCGGAGGCATCACCGTTCCCGTCACCGTCGAAGCCGTGCGCAAGGACGGATTCTCCGGCGCCATTCGCCTGGCCCTCAGGAACGCCCCGCCGGGATTTCTCCTGGCCGGCGCCGTAGTCCCCGCCGGCGAGGATCGCGTGCGCCTCACCCTCACAGTCCCGCCCCAAGCCCGCCAGGAGCCCATCGCTTTGGTCATGGAAGGCCGCGCCACGATCGATGGCCGCGAAGTCACTCGCCAGGCCGTCCCGGCAGAGAACATGATGCAGGCGTTCTTCTACTGGCACCTCGTACCTACCAGCGATTTGACCGTCACGGTCCGCCGAGGCGCTCTTCTGCGCGCTCCCATCAAAGTTGCGGGCGCGCAGCCCCTGCGCATTCCCGCCGGCGGCGCCGTCCGCTTTCGCGTGCAGATCCCCGTCCCTGTCACTTACTCACTGAATGACCCGCCGCCCGGAGTGGAGCTGAAAAGTGCGACACCTGTCGCGGACGGCGCCGAGATCGAGCTGCAGTGCGATGCCGCCAAAGCCAAACCGGGCACCAAGGGCAACCTGATCTTCGACATCTCGACGGAACGAACGCCGCCCGCCGCCGCAGGAAGGCCGCCAGCCAACCGCCAGCGCGTCGCCATGGGGACGCTCCCCGCCGTGCCCTTCGAAATCGTAAGACCTTAGCCCGCCGAGGTGGCGCAGGCACTCGTGCCTGCCGCGTCCCGACTCTTCGGGACGCTTGTCCTCCGTCACCCGGTCAGTTTGTGGTAGCATAAATTCCAAGTAGGTGCGCATGAAAATCTCTGTCGCTATTTGTCTCTCGGTTCGGTAACGGAAAAGCCCTTCCGGCGCCAACGCGCCGCTTGAGTTTCCTCCGATACTCGAACTCCGTCTGCACTGCAATCTGTTCAGAATCTTCGAGGCAAAGTTTATGCAAGCGGCAGCTCAAGAAACTTCCCCAACCAAATGGAAAGTCCTGCGCGAAGCGTTGGCGGGCACCGAACAGGACTTCACCGAAGGCAGCCTGACCCGCGGTATCGCCCTGCTGGCCATTCCCACCATGCTGGAAATGACCATGGAATCCACCTTCGGACTGGTGGACGCCTTCTGGGTGGCGCGCCTGGGGGCCGACGCCATGGCCGCGGTGGGACTCACCGAATCGCTGATCGTGCTGGTCTTCAGCGTTGCCATGGGACTCAGCGTGGCGGCCACCGCGACCGTCGCGCGGCGCATCGGCGAGAAGGATCGCGAGGGCGCGTCGATTGCGGCGGTCCATGCCATCGGCTGCGGGCTCGCCATAGCGGTGCTCAACGGAATTGCGGGCGCGCTGTTTGCTCCCCAGTTGCTGGCCCTGATGCACGCCGAGCCGGGCGTGATCCGGGTAGGCACGGGCTATACCCGGGTGTTGCTGGGCGGAGACGTCAGCATCATCCTCATCTTTCTGATCAACGGCGTATTCCGCGGATCGGGTGACGCCGCCACGGCCATGCGAACCTTGTGGCTGGCGAACCTGATCAACATCGCGCTCGATCCCTGCTTCATCTACGGGTTCGCGGGATTCCCCAAACTGGGCGTCATGGGCGCGGCGGTGGCCACCACTACGGGCCGCAGCATCGGGGTGCTCTACCAGCTTGCCATGCTGACGCGCGGCCGCGGCCGTGTGGCTATCGCCCGGCGGCACTTGCGGTGGGATGGGCCGGTGTTCTGGCGGCTGGTGCGCCTCGCGCGGACCTCCTCCATACAGTACTTCATCGGCATTGCGAGTTGGGTGAGCCTGGCGCGCATCAACGCCATGTTCGGCAGCGCGGCCGTCGCCGGGTACACCATCGCCATCCGCATCATCATGTTTGCGCTGATGCCGTCGTGGGGGATTTGCACGGCCGCCGCGACGCTGGTCGGACAGAACCTGGGCGCCAAACGGCCGGAGCGGTCGGAGCAGGCCGTCTGGCTCGGCGGCATATACAACATGACGTTCCTGACGCTCGTGGGAATCGTCTTCTTCGTGGGGGCGCGCTTCCTGGTGAGCTTCTTCACCAGCGACCCGACCGTCGTACCGATCGCCGTCGAGTGCTTGAAATGTGTCAGCCTGGGCTACCCGTTCTACGCCTGGGGGATGATCATGGAGCAGTCCTTCAACGGCGCCGGCGATACGGCCACGCCTACGTGGATCAACCTGTTCTGCTACTGGATGCTGCAGATCCCGCTGGCGTGGTCGCTGGCGCAAATCGCAGGACTGGGACCGCGCGGCGTGTACCTGGCGATCTGCGGCGCGGAATCGGTCCTGGCGGTGGTTTCGGTGCTTTTGTTCCGGCGCGGCAAATGGAAGACCGTGAAGGTGTAAGCTGAGTACCTCACCGATGTTGGGGAAACTGAGCCTGGCCAACACACCCGCAACGGAGCCGCGACCCAGCCGCAACGGAGCCGCGACCGTCACTCGCCCTTGGCGAGCAAGGGAGCGGTTTCCTGGACCGGGCCGCGAAATCCCCACATCGGTTAAGCGCCCGGTGTAAGCTCAGCCATTGCAGACGGGCCGCGTTTCGTGCAGAATAACAAGAATCACCTGACCTTCGGGGATTCGGATGCCACGCCACATGCCACTCACTCTGAAGACGGTCGCGCTGCTCCTGCTCTTAGGCGGATTCGCGCTTGCCCAGACCACCCAAGGGCTCATCTCCGGACGCGTGCTCGACACGCTCTCCGGGCGGCCCATCGTAGCAGCCGATATCCGCTGCGAAAGCAATACGGGCGGCGTTGCCATCCTGGCCCACAGCGGGACCAGCGGCTACTTCGTGCTCCCGCTGCTCTCGCCAACCCAGTACCGCATTCGCGTGGAAGCCGCCTCTTACCAGGCGCAGGAGATCCATGAGGTGGATCTGCCGGTCGCCGGGCGGCTGGATTTCCAGTTCCGCCTCCGCCCGCTCAACGACGTCTGGGAGGCCGGCGAATACAAGAGCGTCTTCCTTCCCAACAGCGAGGCCATCCTGACCTTCTACGGACCGGACGTGGACACCAGCCGCTCCGCATCCTTTGAAGCCGCCCGCCCTGGCACCGGGGCGCTCGCGTCCTCCGTCTCGCAGGTGGTGGACCCGTCCGAGGTGCGCGACCTGCCGCTCGCCGGCCGCGACGTGTACACTACGCTGGTGCTGCAGCCCGGAGTCACCGCCGGGACCGCGGATGCGCGCGGACTGGGCCTCGCGGTGGCCGGCCAGCGCCCCACCTCGTCCAACTTCCTGATGGACGGAGTGGAGAACAACAACTACCTGGTCAGCGGACCGCTCACCGCCGTGGCGCCGGAGGCGGTGCAGGAGTACCGCATTTCGACCAACAACTTCTCCGCGGAGTACGGGGGCACCGGCGGAGTGCTGGCCAATGCGGTGACCCGCGCGGGCGGCAGCCAGTGGCACGGCCTGGCTTACTTTTACGCCAAGAACAGCGCGCTCAACGGCAACGATTTCCAGCGCAATCTGATTGGGCTGCCGCAGTCTCCCCTGCACGAAGCGGAGCCCGGCTTTCAAGTGGGCGGACCCATTCTGAAGAACCGCCTCTTCACCTCCACCTCATTCGAATACCTGCGCAGCCGCGGCTATGGCGATCCCGTGACCATCCAATTGCCCACCACCGGCTTTCTCTCGTATCTCAACAGCGTGGCGCCTTTCAATCCGGGCTCGGCGTATGCCATCCAGTTGCTGCAGCAGCATCCATTTCCCACGCCGGTGAGCACCGCACTCTCCGCTCCCGTGAATGTCACGGTGCCGAGCTTCGCGGACCGCTTCCTGGGGCTCGAACGGCTCGACTACTCGTTTCCCGGCGGCAAGCACCGGCTGATGGCGCGAGTGGCGGAGGCCAACCTTGCCCGCCCCGATTTCATCTGGTCGCCGTACCAGGGATTCGACGCGCCCCTCAATCAGAACACGCTGGGGATCGTGGCGTCGCTGACCAGCGCGCTCAGCCCCACCGCGACCAACGAAGCGCGCTTCGGCTTCAGCAACGACAACCTGTACTGGAACCGGCCGCAATCCCAGATCCCGACGTTGAGATCCTCGGATGGGACGCTTCTGCCGGGAAGCCTGGCGCTCTACGCCTACCGCAACCGCAGCCGCACCGGCGAGTTTGACGACGACCTGATCTGGACGCGCGGCCGGCACCTCATTCAGTTCGGCGGCGGCGTGCTATTGCGCGGCATCCAGGGCTACCTGACGGACGGCCGCGACGGGCAATACACCTTCGATACGGTGCTGGAATTCGCGACGTCGTCTCCCTCGGAAATCTCCACCGTGCTGGACAGCACCGCGCTCCCCCGCTACCAGTTGCCGCAGTACGATCGCAGCTACCGCTACAATCAGTTTCATTTCTTCGCCCAGGACACGTTGCGAGCGACCTCCCGGCTGACCGTGAATTACGGCGTGCGCTACGAGAATTTCGGAGCGCCCACGAATACCGGCGCGGCGCAGGATCTGCTGTTTGTACCCGGCGCCGGAGCCACGCTCGACCAGAGGATTGCGGGCGGCGCACTGCACACTCCGGGGTCGGGCAGCGAGCAGGTCTACGGCAGTGACAATCGCGGCTGGGCGGTGCGGTCGGGGGCTTCCTACGATTTGACCGGCAAAGGCAAGTCCGTGGTGCGCGGGGGCTACGGCATTTTCTACGACCGGCCGTTCGACAACCTGTGGACCAACGTGCGGCTGAACGGATCGGCGTTGACGAATTTCGATATCTCCGCGGCGAGCGTCAACATCCTGGCGCCGTACCTGCCTCAACTCTCCAGCTTCTCGCTCCAGCCCGGCAACCAGGGTTTCCCGTCAGTCACCTGGGTTGACCCGAGCCTGCGCAACGCTTACGTGCAGAGCTTCTTCCTGGGCGTGCGCCAGGAGATCACCCGCAATCTGTCGCTCGACGTGAACGGCGCCGGCTCGCTGGGCCGCAAGCTGATCACCACCGACATCCTGAACCGGGGCCAGGCGGACAATCCCCAACTCGCGCAGATTCTCTACCGCGCCAACCAGGGCGCATCGAATTACAATGCACTGACTGCGCTGGCGCAATACCGCACTCCGCGGGCATACTTCCAGGCGGCCTACACCTGGAGCCACAGCATCGATAACCAGAGCTCCCCGATCGCCGGAGACTTCTTCGACGTGGAGTTCGTGCGCCTCACTTCCAGCCAGGGCTTCGAAGCCCCGGCGGCGTTTACGCAGCAGCAGAACAGCCGCGGCGACCGTGGCAACTCGGATTTCGACCAGCGCCAGAACCTGGTGATCTCGGCAATCGTGAACCTACCTTCGCCGGGCGGGAATTCGCCGCTCACCTGGCTGACGCGCGACTGGCGGTTTGCCACGCTGGCGTCCTTCCGCAGCGGCTTCCCCTACACGGTGTATGGCGCGTCTCCGGCCGGCATCGTCAACGGCCGGGCGAACCTGGTGAATCCATCGGCGGCGACACTATCGACGCCCGGGCCCGGTGGGCAATACCTTCTCAACCCCGCGGCTTTTGCGGACGCGACTACCGGCGCCGGCAACCTGGGACGGAATTCCTTCGCGGGGCCGGGGCTGTTCAATATCGATCTCTCGCTCAACCGCGCCTTTCACGTGAAGTGGCTGGGTGAGGCGGGACGTCTGAATGTGCGCGCCGACGCGTACAACTTCCTGAATCACGCGAACCTCAACAATCCCGACCCGGAGATGTCCTCCTCCACGTTCGGCCTGGCGACGTATGGCCGCGTATCCCAGCCTACCGGCTTTCCAGGGCTGCTGCCGTTGAACGAAACGGCGCGGCAGATCCAGTTGATGGTGCGGGTGGAGTGGTAAATCCAGGCGGTTCAAATGCGATTGTTCGTGTTTCTATCGTTTCTTTCCAGCGCCTCAGCACAAGGGGTCATCACCACGGTCGCCGGCACCGACTACATCTTCCCCGACGACGGCAAACCTGCCCTCCAGGCACAACTCACGGGCGCCAATGGAATGGCGTTCGATCGCCAGGGCAACCTCTACTTCGCCGTGCCCGACCTGAACATGATCATGAAGCTGGACTCGGCGGGCGTGGTCTCCGTGGTGGCCGGAAACGGGCTCCTGCGGTTCGCCGGTGACGGAGGTCCCGCCCGCGCCGCTTCGCTGTCGTATCCCTGGGGCATAGCATTCGATGCCTCCGGCAATCTGTACATCGCAGAGTACCAGGGCAGCCGCGTGCGGCGGGTCGACCCTTCCGGCACGATCACCACCGCCGCCGGCGGCGGATCAGCCCCTGCCGCCAATGGCAGTCAAGTCAAGCAAGTGAACCTGAACGGACCTACGGGCGTCGCCTTTGACCCCTCCGGCAACCTGCTCATTGTGGAGCGGAACGGGCAACGGGTGTGGAAGGTCAATGCGGCCGGGATCATGACCTCCTTTGCCGGCAATGGGCAACCCGGCTTTACCGGCGATGGCGGCCCCGCTACCGGCGCCGAGCTATATACACCGGAGGGAATTGCGGCAGGCCCCGACGGCACGGTCTACATTGCCGACACGAGTAACGGCCGCGTCCGTAGAGTCCACCCAGACGGCACGATCGATTCCCTGGCTCAAGGATTCAGGAACGGTCCCACAGCCCTCGCCTTGGATTCCGGAGGAAATCTCCTGTTGGCCCAGTTCTACCTGAATGTCATCCAGCGTGTCACGCCGGCTGGTGTTGTGACCACCATCGCCGGCACCGGACAGAGCGGCTTTTCGGGCGATGGCGGCCTGCCCCTTGCCGCTCAACTCTCTTCACCCTTTGGAGTCGCGATTGATGCATCCGGAAGCATCTATGTGGCCGACCACGCCAACAACCGCATCCGCCGGATTGACAGCCTCGGGAGCACCATCGCCACCGTGGCCGGACAGGGTGCTTTTGTGGGCGATGGCGGCCCGGCCGTGGCGGCGCGGCTGTCCGAGCCCCAGGACATCGCATTGGACGCGCAGGGAAATCTGTACATCGTGGACCAGACGGCCAACCGCATCCGCATGGTCACTCCAGGCGGGCAGATCAGCACCGTGGCGGGCACCGGCCTCAGCGGCACCAGCCCCGATGGCACACTCGCCACCAGTGCCTTATTGCAAGCGCCGAATGGAGTGGCGGTCGATCCGCAGGGCAATCTGATCATCGCCGATTCCGGCAATCACCTGATCCGTAAAGTGGACCTGAAAGGGGTCATCAGCACGGTTCCGGGGTCGGCCAATCAACCTTACACGCAGCACCTGGCAATCGATCCGCAAGGCAACATCTACTTCGGTCTCAGCTATCCCGCGTTCGCCATGGTGAGTAAACTCGGGGCCAACGGCAGCGTCACCACGGTCGCCGGAACCGGCCAGGTTGGGTTTAGCGGCGATGGCGGCCCGGCCACCAGCGCCACCCTCGGTGTGGTGAATGGCCTGGCCGTGGATGGAGCGAACAATCTTTACATTGCGGATACCACGCGAGTCCGGCGCGTTGATTCGCGAGGCATCATCACCACCTTCGCGGGCACCGGCCAGCTCGCCGACACTGGCGATGGCGGACCCGCCACGAGCGCCGCGCTC
>OMOG01000668.1 GCA_900290305.1 Candidatus Sulfopaludibacter sp. SbA4 | reverse complement strand
CAGGATATCGCCGCTTCAGCTAAGCGCTTGAACACCAATATTTTATAACACAGTAGTACTAGGTCAGATTCGCGCGTTCGGCCACGTCGCCGGCCGCTGCACGGCCGCGCAGGCCATGTTCATCAAGCAAACACGAGACCAGAAAACCTACAAAAAAATCTGCTCCGATTGGAGGCAGTTCTGCCCCGAATACCTCCACATCAGCGGCGCGCAGGCGGACCGGATCATCGCCCTCCTGGACGAATTCGGCCCCGGAATCTTCGACTTGAAGCAATTGATGAACATCTCGCCCGAAACCTACCGCATCGTCGAGCCCGTCGTGAAGGACCACGCCATCCTCCATAACGGCGAAACCATCGAGCTGGACCCCGCCAACGCGCAGAGAGTCGCCGAGGCCGTTTCCGCCCTGCGCCGCCAGGCCGCCCTCAAACTGCCCGTCTCCAACGACTTGACCAGCCGCATCGCCCGCATCGAGAAGCGCTTCTTTGCCATCCTCGACGAAATCGATCAGTTCGTGAGTCAGGGCGAAGAAGCCGCGGGGCTGTTCAACCTCGCCGTGCAACGTATGAGTTCCGCCCTGTCGCGCCTCATTACGGACAACCGCCTGTAGACCCTCAATTCCAGCTCCACGCCAGGCGAACGGGCCGGGCCCATTACCCCCAAAGTAGGGACTCCGCCCCACCCCGCAAAAGACCGCGGAAATAATCTACATTTTCGAACCCTATAGATGTAGAATCCAAATTAAGGATATCAAGACCCTAAAACGGAACTGATCCTGAGTCTACTTGTGAGGCAAACATGAGAGCACAGACGGTTGATGTGAAATCCTCAACTGGAAGGGTCCTTTGCTGTACCGTTTTCCGGCCGGGCGGCAAAAAGCTGCTGGCAAAAGGCCACATTATCAGCGACGAAGACGTTCGGGTTCTGGAATCCGAAGGCATGGCAACCATTTGGGTTACCGAGTTGGAAGAGGGCGAAGTCGGCGAGGACGACGCGGTTTGCCAGGTGGCCAGCGAGATGGGGTGCGGCAGCTTCGAAATCCGCCTCGCGGCGGGCGGCCGGGCCAACCTCCTGGCTACGGAAAACTGCTGTGTTCTGGTGGACGATGAACTGCTCAAGCAGATCAACTGCACCGCCAGCGTGGTGATCGCCACGGCGCTCAATTTCAGCTATGCGGTGGCGGGCCAGCGCATTGCGACCGTGAAGAGCGCGCCCTTCGCGGTAGCCAAGGATCAATTGGAGGCCGTGACCGGTATCTTGAAGGAACGGGGCCCGATCCTGCAAGCCCGCCCGGTCCGTACCCCGAGTGTAGGAGTTCTCTACACCGATTCCATCAGTGGCGAGCGCGCCCGCCAACTCTTCGAGAACATCATGCGGCAGAGACTCGAGCGGTTCGGCGTCAACGCGAACTTCGTTCTCTCCTGCACGGAAGACGAGAATTCCGTCGCCCGGTGCCTCCAGCACTTGCTGCGGTCGAAACCGTGCGTCATCCTGGTGGCTTCTACTACCGCCCCGGCCGGTCCGGAGGATGTGATCGGACAGGCAATGACCAAGGTTGGCGGCCTGGTGGAGCGGTTCCTGGCGCCGGTGGAACCGGGAAACCTGCTCCTGCTCTCATATCGGGATGAGGTGCCGATCATCTCGGCGCCGGGCTGTTTCCGGTCGGCCAAACCGAACGTAGTGGACTTGGTTTTGCCGCCCCTGCTGGCCCGCTATCACGTCACAGGCTGGGAAGTGGCTTGCCTGGGACACGGGGGCCTGCTGGCGTAACGAGGTTTCCTCCACCCTGAAGTTAAGCTCCTCCACGCCTGCAATCTGAACCTCCGAGCAGATTGCGGGTGCTCCTCTCCGGGCGTCCCCCCAAGGCGCCCGGATTTTTTTGGCCCCTTGAGCTTCAGCCTGCAAAACCGATACTGAGTATCGGTTTTTGGCCCGTAACCTGTTGATTCCCCGTTACCCGATCGGAACTGAGTTCCGGTTTTAGGCAAGACGGCGCCTTAAACCGCGTGCCAACGCCGAGCTTTTGTGCGAGGCGCGAACGACCTAACGCGCCGCGGTATCACGATCACCGGAGCCGTTCCCCCATGCTCGCTGGGAACATCGCCCCCGACCGTCCGCCGGATCAGCCGCGTCGTCAACGTCCGCTCGATGTGGGCCACATCCCCGCGCTCCGATCGCGTGGCGAAGGTCGAAGCCGTGCCGCGTGCGCCCATGCGCCCCGTGCGGCCAACCCGGTGGATAAAGTCCTCCGGAACTTGCGGAAGATCGTAATTCACCACGTGGGAGATCCCTTCCACGTGAATGCCGCGGGCCGCCACGTCGGTCGCCACCAGGACCCGGAAATGTCCCTCCTGGAAACCCCGTAATGCGAGGTTGCGCTGGTTCTGGCTCCGGTCGCCGTGGATCGCGGTGGCCTTCACGCCTTCGCGCTCGAGCCTCTTCGACAGGCGCTCGGCGCCGTGCTTCGTGCGCGCAAACACCAGGAAGGAGCCGTTCTCCTCGCGCAACATGGTTTGCAGCAGGCCGAGTTTCCGGTCCTGCTCCACTTCGTAAAGGTGCAAGTCCACTTGCTCGATCGGCTTGATGGTGGAACCCACTTCGATGCGGATCGCGTTCCGCACCTGCGTCTCGACCAGGTGCTTGACCGAGCTTTCTATGGTCGCCGAGAACAACATGGTCTGGCGGTCGGAAGGCAGAGCCGCCATGATGCGTCTGACGGTGGGGAGGAAGCCCATATCGAGCATGCGGTCCGCCTCGTCCAGGACCAGCATGCGCACCTTGCTCAGGTCGACCAGTTGGCGGCTCAGGAAATCGTACAGCCTGCCGGGAGTCGCCAGAAGCACCTGAGCGCCTTTGCGGATGGCCTGCAACTGGGGTCGCTCGCCGACCCCGCCGACTACCACCACGCTGCGGATCCCGGTGCCGGCGGCCATTTTGGCAAATACTTCGTCGATTTGCATCGCGAGCTCACGCGTAGGAGCCAGGATTACGCTGCGAACGCCGCTTTGTCGCGGCTGTTTCTCGAGCATGTGGATCAAGGGCAGGACAAATGCCAGTGTCTTGCCGGTGCCGGTTTGCGCCGTGGCAACCAGGTCTTTTCCGGCGAGTGCAGGCTCGATGGCCTGGGCTTGCACGGGGGTTGGTTCGGTAAAGCCGTGCTTTACCAGATTGCTCTTGAGAAGAGCGGAAAGGGGGAGTTCAGAAAAAGTGTTCATTGATCGTCTATTTAAGGAGGAAAACCGGCGAGCCGACTACCGATCAGGGGAGAGGGGGTTGCGGATCAACTTCCAGAACTCCTATCATACCACGTTACTTCAGGGCGTCCGTCAGCAGGCGGCGTTCGGAACAGAGCCGCGACCGTCAGGGAGCGGTCCCCACACCAGTCAAGCACCACGCGCTACTTCAGCGCGTCCGCCAGGGCCGCAGGCAACTGCGGGAACTGGAAGCGGAATCCCGCGGCCTCCGCGGCTTTGGGCAGCACCCGCTGGCTGGCCAGGAGGATCCCGGACATTTCGCCGAACAGCAGATGCAGCGCGAAGCCCGGCATGGGCAGGAAGGCCGGCTCACCAGGTCTTGCACGTGGATCCACGGCATCCACTGCCTGCCATCGCCCAGTTTCCCGCCCACTCCCATGCGGAAGGGAGGAAGCATGCGTTGCAGCGCTCCGCCGCGGGCATCCAGCACCAGCCCGGTCCTCACCTGGACGACGCGCATTCCGAGCGACTCGGCGGCCTGGGCCTCTTTCTCCCAGGCTTGGCAGACTTCCGCCAGGTAACCGCTGCCGGGCGCGGAGGACTCCGACAAGGTCTCGTCGCCGCGCGATCCGTAGTATCCGACGGCCGAGGCGCAGACCAGCATCGGCGGGCGCTGCGCCAGTTTGGCGAGTGCCTGCACCAGGTTCCGCGTCCCGGCCACGCGGCTGTCGCGGATGTGCTCCTTTGCGTGGGCAGTCCAGCGCTGAGCCACGGGTTCTCCCGCCAGGTGAATAATTGCATCGGCTTCACGCAGGCTGTCGGCGGGCGGCTCTCCTTTAGGCGGATCCCAAACCGATATCCGGACCCCGGGAGGCAGGTTGGTGCCCGCGTGCCGGCTGAGTACGTGGATGGAATGCTTGTCGTTCATGAGCGCCTTCATGAGGCGGCGTCCGATCAATCCCGAGGCTCCTGAAATGGTGATTTTCACGTGGTGAGTTCCTTGCCTGTGCGTTCAAGCTGGTCGATTTCCCGCAGGTAAGCCGCGACCGACGATTCCACAATCTTTTTGCCCCCGGTACATCCGGTAATAGCCGTGGATTTTGCCACCGAGCAGCAATTCCTTCTGAGTGGCATTCCATAAATCATCGCACGTCGCGGCGCTTTCGAACTGTTCTCGGGTATACACCGGATCGCGCGGATCCTGGCCACTCTCTTGGCATAACGCACGAAGTTGAAGGCCAGTTCCCGGCGGACCAGCAATTCTTCCAGGAATTCCACGTGGTCGCGGGCTGCGAGAAACGTGGTCGATGGAGTGCGGGCGGCGCCACGCAGCTCGAATCGACGGCCCAGGACTGAAGGTCGAACTTCGGCAGCATTCCGGAAACGAGTTCCGGGTAGTCGTCGGTCACCGCCGCCGCGGCATCCTCATCAAATTCCGTTCGTGACCCTGCGGGTACAATGAATATGAGCATGAGGGCCTGGAACCGCGCGAAGCTTCTGTGGGGCTACCTTGCGCGCCGGGCCAGACTCGGGGCGCTGCCCGTGGAGTATATCGTCGAGACCACGGCCAAGTGCAACCTGTACTGCCCGATGTGCCCGCGCGAAACGCATCCGCAACCTAAAGCCGATATGACGGACGAAGTCTTCGAACGTCTTGTCCGGCAAGCGGGGAATTCGGCGGAGCACATGATGCTGATCGGCCTGGGAGAGCCGTTCATGGACCCGCGGATCTTCGAGCGCATCGAGTTCTGCCACCGCCACAGCATTTCCAGCCTGCTCTCGACCAACGGCACGTTTCTGGACGAGCGCATCGCCGGGCGCGTGCTGGATTCGCCGCTGGAGCAGATCACCCTGAGCTTCGACGGCGCGAAAAAGGAGACTTTCGAGTTCTACCGCAAGGGCGCTAAATTCGAGAAGGTGCGCGACAACTTCGTCCGCTTCGCGCGCATGAAGCACGAGCGGCGCTCCCGTCTGCAGGTGGTCGTCCAGATGGTCAAGATGGACGGCAACGCGGCCGAGGTGGACGACTTCCTGGCATTCTGGAGCGCCATCCCGGGCGTGGACCAGGTGCGCATCAAGGCCGACGAGACCAACCTGATGCATCCCGATGCGGGCCATGCCGCGGCCGATTGGAAGCATCCGTGCCACTACTTGTGGCGCGGCCCGATGTACGTCAAACAGAACGGCGACGTGTACCCCTGCTGCCAGAGCTACATGCTGGACGGCGCGCCGCTGGGCAATCTCGAAACCGAGCCTCTGTTCGCAATCTGGAATTCGGACGAGATGCAACGCATGCGGCGGCTGCACGTCAGCGGCCGGGCCGGCGAAATCGATATCTGCTCGCGCTGCTGCACCACCATTCCGCACCCGGCGCTGGTGACCGGCAGCTTGATTTTCCACGCGCGGACGGTGCGGCGGCTGCTGCCGGCGATCGAGCGGCTGACGTACCTTTCGAAATTACCGGCGCGGCTGCTGCGGCCGCCTGTGAAGCAGGGGCCAGGCGGGTGCCCTCGGGACGCAGGCCGGGGGCCAGGGCGAAGTCGTTCGTGACGTTTTCCGCGTTGCGGCCGAATCCTGTACCATAAAGGCGTGAGCAAAGCACCGTCCGACGTATTTATCTCTTATTCGATGGACGCGAGGCCGTGGGCCGAAAAGCTCTCTGAGTCCTTAGAAAACAAAGGGATCTCGACCTGGACCGACTTCAAGAGCATTAGGCCTGGCCAGCGCTGGGTAGAAGAGATCCAGCGTGCCTTGGATGACGCCAAGTACTTTCTCATCGTGGTCGGACCGAAGAACCGTATTGGAGAGTGGCAGGATCGAGAATGGCAGGGTGCCCTTCAACGCACATGGACCGACCCGGACAAACGGATCATACCCGTGCTGTTAGATGACGCAACACCGCCTCCATTTCTGAAGAACTGGGTACCCGTTCGAGTGCAGTCTGGCCAACCTGAACCCTCCTGGATTTTCAAAATATACGATGCTATACGCGGAGCAGGCTGGGGGCGTGGCGGCGCGCCCGCAAAACGGAGCGCCAAACCAAGCAAGGCACTCCGAACGCGCCTGGGAGAAATCGAACGCGTTGCCAAAAAAATGAAATCCAGCCTGAAAGAATAGCGGAGTGGCCGCGGAACGAAGACGGGAACAATTCGGCGCGGGCGCGTTGACTCTCAATCCCGCAACATCAGTTTTTCTCAATTGCCCCTAAGTTTTTCTCAATTGCCCCTACGATGTCGAGTACCAACCCTTGTTCGATTGCGCTGTGCTGGCCGTAATCTGCTGCGGTTTCTCCGCGAGGAGCGCCTTGGAAAGCGGAACCATTGCTGAACCCCGCATGACTCGGATCACCAGAGCCATTTTCGAGTCAAAATACTCGATCCACGACCTATCTCGATGTAGAGGAGAAGGGGATGCCAACCTGGCGCGTTTTAACATGCCCCTGGAACTTGGTATAGCCATGGCGCGGCGATATTTGAACAGGCGTGCAGGCGAGAGACACGATTGGTTGGTCATGGTGCCCACCGGACATCAATACAGCCGCTATATTTCGGACTTGGCTGGATTCGATCCAGTCACACATGACGGCACCGAACGAGGTTTGATACTCGCCGTTATGGCATGGCTGGCAACCAGAGCGGACGCGGTCGGCAAGGTATCTCCCCAGGAAGTGTTCAAGGGCCTGCCCCAGTTCAGGCGCGAAATGCGTTCGTTGCGAAAAACCTGGGGACAGTGGCCACCTTGGGTTGACGTGGTCCTTGCCGCGCTCAAAGTCGCTAAACAACTCGGCCGATAGTGCTCGTTAGTTTATTGTCGCAGTTACCCCGAGTCCGCGCTCCAACCGCACCGCAGTTGAGCGCAATATGAGAATTCGGGCGAGAGTGCGAGGTAGGCGCCGCTGGAGAAAGCATCTGCCAAGCACTCCCGGTAAGGCACGCGCCACATCTCTCACTCCACCACTTCCACCCGCGTCACGATCTCCTCGCGAGGCACCAGCGCCGACCAATACGCCACGATCTCGCGGACCGGCGGGCGGCCTTCTCCAAAGCCTGTGGCGCCGGGCGGGCCGTTCAACACCAGCGGAATCAGCTCGCGCGTGAAGCGATCTACCGCCTTCCTGTCCGGCCCGCGGACCCCTATGCGCACCTGCACTTCGGGTGGGTCGGGATTGGGTGGCGCGGCGGGTCCAAGGCACGCATTCACGCCGAAGTACTCGGTATAGATCTCGTCGAACGCGAGCCCTATGTCTTGCAGCCGCTGGCGCACGATGCGGTCGGCGGCCTGGGCCTTGGCGAGCGCCTGCGGCCACGAGTAGACCAGCGTCCCGATGGCCTTCCAGCCGTTGGCGTAGCTGATCGAAAGCTTGAGCGACGGCGGACGCGGGCCGCCGCGGATGCCACTGACGCGCACGCGCTCAGGGCCCACGTCTTCGAGGCGAATGCTGGTGAAGTCGGCCACGCAATCGGGCGTGATGTAGTTTCGCGGGTCGCCCAGCTCGTAGAGCAGTTGCTCCTTCACGGTGTGGCTGTCGACGCGGCCGCCCGCGTTGACGTGCCGGGTCACGACGAAGGTTCCATCCGGTTCGGCCTCAACGATCGGGTAGCCGATATCCGCCATGTTGGGGATGGTCTCCCAATCCACCTGGCAGTTCCCGCCGGAGCACTGCGCGCCGCACTCGATGATGTGCCCGGCGATGGTTCCGGCGGCGAGTTTGTCGTACTCATCCGGCTGCCAGCCGTAGCGGCGGACCATGGGGGCCAGGGTGAGCGCGGTATCGGTGGAGCGGCCGGCCACCACCACGTCGGCCCCGGTGGCCAATGCCTCAGCCAGCGGAAAGGCGCCGATATAGGCATTGGCGCTGAGGATGCGATCGCGAATCGCAGCGATCGGCTCGCCGGTTTCCATGTCGCGCATGGCGTAGCCCTTGGCGAGAAACTCGTCGAGCCGCGGAAACACATCGTCGCCCAGCACCACCGCCACCTTGAGGCCCGGCGCCACGCGCACTACCTCGCGCGCGCAGGCCACGGGATTCACGCCGCCGGCGTTGGCAATCACTTTGACGCCACGCTCGCGGATCTGGCGCGAGATCCGGGCGATCAGCGGCGGAAAGTCGCGCGCGTAGCCCAGCTTGGGGTCGGCCTGGCGCTGCTTCTGCAGGATCGACATGGTGATCTCGGCCAGATAGTCGAGCGCCAGGTAGTCGATGGGCCCCTGCTCCACCAGGCGCACCGGAGCTTCCAGCCAGTCGCCCCAAAATCCCTGGCCGTTGGCGATGCGGATCATGGTCGCGGACCCCCGCCGGCCATCGAGGCTTCCAGCGCGAAGGTCAACATCTGGCGCGTATCGAGCGGGTCGATGATCGCATCGCAATGGCCGCGGGCGGCGGCATACCGCGCGTCCAGCCAGCGCTCGTAGTCGGCGCGCGTTCTTTCGATGGACTCGCGCAACTCCTCGGGCAGAGGCGCGCCCTTGTACTTCTCCAACTCGGCGGAATACAGCGCCATCACCGCGGACTCTCCTTCCATGACGCCGATGCGCGCGGTCGGCCAATTCAGCGTGAAGTTCGGGTCGAAGCCCTGGCCAGCCATGGCGTAGTAGCCGGCGCCGCTGGCATGATTCAGCGTGAGCACAATCTTCGGCACCGACGCGCACGACATGGTTTCCACCATCTCGGCGCCCGCGCGGATAATGCCTTCGCGCTCGGCCTCCGGCCCCACCATGAAGCCGGAAACATCCTGCAGGTAGATCAGCGGATGGCCGAGCCGCTCGCTGGCCTCCACGAAGTACGCCACCTTGCGCGCGGATTCCGTATAGATGATGCCACCGATGCGCGGGCGCCCCTGCGCCTTCAGGAAGCCGCGGCGGTTGGCGACGATGGAGACCGGGTGGCCGGAAAGACGGGCGTCGGCGCAGAGCATTTCGGGCGCATACTCGGGTTGAAACTCGGCGTAGTCGGCCCCGTCGAAAATGCGGAAGAGCACGTCCTCGATCTCGTAGGGCAGCCGATGGTCGGCCGGGAGCGCGCCGTAGAGGCCCTCCGGATCGCGCGAGGGCGGCGACGCGGCCGCCACCGCGCCCGCAGGTTCGGGGAATTGCCGGAAGCGCTGGCGAATGCGCGCCAGGCAATCGGCATCGTCCTTGGCCATGTAGTGCGCCACTCCGCTGACGGCCGTGTGCAGGTGCGCGCCGCCCAGCGGTTCCGAATCGATCACCTGCCCGGTGGCGCCCTTCACCAGGTTGGGACCGCCGAGGCCCATGAAGCTGGTGCCTTCCACCATGATGATGACGTCGCTCAGCGCCGGCAGGTACGCGCCCCCGGCGATGCACGGTCCCATCACCGCGGCTATCTGCGGAATGCGCAGCTTGCGGCGCATCAGGGAGTTGTAGTGGAAGATGCGGCCGGCCCCGTACTGGCCCGGGAAGATGCCGTCCTGATACGGCAGGTTCACGCCCGCGGAGTCCACCAGGTACACGATGGGCAGGCGGTTGCGCATGGCGATTTCCTGCGCGCGCAGAATCTTGGTGATGGTCTCGGGCCACCACGCCCCGGCCTTCACGGTGGCGTCATTGGCCACCACCACCGCGGGCCGGCCTTCGATCCTGCCGAGACCGGTCACCACTCCCGCGGCCGGCGCCTGCCCGTCATAACGGTCATACGCGATGAGCAGGCCGATCTCGAAAAAGAGCGCGCCGGGATCGAGAAGCGCGGCGATGCGCTCGCGGGCCGTCATTTTGCCGGCGCGGTGCTGGCGTTCGATGCGCGCGGCGCCGCCGCCTTCTCGCAGACGGTCTTCCAGCGTGCGAAGCTGCTCGATCAGCCGGCGCATGTGCGCCTGGCGCGCGATATCCACGATTATTTCAGGTGGCACAGGCATTCGTGCCTGTGTGGGTTTTCAGTTCGTTCATGGCTGCCTATTTCAGCTTCGAGAAATCGGCCGGGTCCATGAAGACCGATTCCGGCGGCTTGGCCAGAATCTTGCCGTTGGCCTCGGAATCGGCGGCGACCTTCTTCCATTCGGGGTCGGCGGCGAACTCTTTCCAATTTTTCGCGGCGGCCTCGCGGCTGGGATGCGCCAGGATGTAGATGAGGGTGGTCTTGGATTTCTCGGGGTCCTGGGGAATCCAGTAGCCGATGCTTTCCATGCCGTGGCGGTTGAAGATCTCGATGGTGTGGTCGCGGAAGCGGGCCTTGAGCGCTTCCAGCTTTCCTTCGTTGCAGGTGTAGGTGCGAAGCTCATAGACGCGGTTCTGCCCGAAGGCGACGGCGGCGAGCAAGAGGACGGACAGCAGCAGTTTGCGAGTCATGGACCGATTTTAGCGCGCCCGAGTCTAAAGAAACAGATCGGCCGGCACGTGGAACCGGGCGGCGAGACTTTTTGCCTGTGTCTTGCTGATGGCGCGCTTCCCGCTCACCACTTCGGAGGCAATGCCGCGCGAGCCGAACACTTCCAGCAGATCGCGCTGACGCAGCCCGTGTTCCTCCATGAGGCTGCGGAGCCGGCTATCGGGTGTTGAGCCTTCGAGAGAGTAGTGGGCATCCTCAAACGCTTCGATCAGCAGCACCAGCAAGTCGTGATACTCGTGTTCTTCGGGTGTGAGGTCGCC
>OMOG01000429.1 GCA_900290305.1 Candidatus Sulfopaludibacter sp. SbA4 | reverse complement strand
CGAGGTGCTACACGTTGAATTGAGAGGGACCCTTATGCTCAAACCGTTCAACCTCGCGCGCCTCCTGCAAATCACCCACGGGTGCATACCCTTCATCGGCGATGCCGGGCAGGTATTTATCACCCTTCCCGAACCCAAGGGCCGCATCCTCCCCATCCGTTCCCCCGAGTTCCGCAACTGGTTCTACTACCGCGCCATCGCCCACCAGGAAACCATCCCCAGCCCCTACGCCTTCCGCGCCGTCCTCAATTGCCTGGAAGCCCGCGCCAGCGAGCACACCGAAGGTACCGGCCTCCCCGTCTTCGACCGCGTCGGGGGCTTCACCGAGCACTGCATCCTCAGGCGCATCATCCTCAACCTCGCCAATTCCCATGCCGAGTATGTCGAAATCACTTCCACCGGCTGGAAGACCATCGCCACCGTCCTCGACCGCTTCCAAACCTCTCCCACCACCTGCTCGCTCCCCCATCCCGACCCCCCGCGGTTCCCGGTGCCCGCCCCCGAACCCGTGGACCCCAACGCCCCAAAACCCTGGACCCCGGACCCTGCGCCCGACCCCCTGGCCCCCGAGCCCCAGTCCCTGCCGCCTCTCGAAGTCCTCCGCTCCATCCTCAATCTCCCCTCCCGCCCCGCCTTCCTCCGTGTCCTCGCCTGGCTGCTCGCCGCCCTCCGCCCCTATGGTCCTTTTCCTTTCCTCATCCTCCAGGGCCCCCCAAGCTCCGGAAAAACCTTCGCCGCCCGCATCCTCCACGCCCTCCTCGACTCCAACACCGTGCCTCTCGCCCCCACCCCGGCCACCGTGCGCGATCTCTACCACATCGCCCGCCACAACTGGATCGTCGCCCTCGACCACGTCTCCAAACTCTCCCCGCCCGTCGCCGACGCCCTCTGCCGCCTCTCTTCCGGTCTCGGCGCCGCCGTCCACGAAACCGCCCGCCCCACCGCCAACCCCCTCCTGCTCTACTACAAACGGCCCGTCATCCTCACCGTCACCGAGGACTGGACATGTCCCCCCGCCCTCGCCGAGCGCGCCTTCACCGTCGCACTCCCGCCGATCGAGCCCCATCGCCGCCGCACCGAAACGGCCCTCATCCGCGCTTTCCATCAGGCCTGGCCCGGCATCCTCGGCGCACTCTGCACCGCCGTCTCCCGCGCTTTGGCCAGCGGCATCGCCCTCGCCCAACCCGCCCAAACGCCGCTGCCCTCCACGAAATTCGCCGACGCGGCCGCCTGGGCCATCGCCGCCAGCCCCGCTCTCGACTGCACCGAAGAGGAAATGCGCCAGGCCCTCAACCCACCGCCGCCGCCGCATCCCATGGTCGAAGCCGTCCGCACCCTCATGCACCAGTGCCACCAATTCAAGGGCACCGCCACCGAACTCCGCGACCTCTTCCAACCCTTCATTTCCTGCCACACCCCCGAAGGCGTCGCCAAGCAACTCCGATCCTGTTCCCTGACCCTCGCCGACCACGGCATCGAACTGAAATTCCGCCGCCTGCATGGAGGCGCTCGCGTAGTCGAGATCAACGACGATCCGGGTGACAGTTCGAGCTCCGAAAACCCTCCCCACCTGTCACCCGATTTCGATGCCCCTCCGCAACCCACAGAAACCGAGGAGGTTAAGTCGTGATAGATGCATGCGTGCGGAAACGGCTCCAAAACCGTCTCCACCGTCACCCGTCGCCCAACCCCTGGCCCCCAACCCCCGGCCCCTGGGCCCCCGGCCCCGTGCTAAGATCCCTTTTAAGGCTTACGGACCCGGAGACCTCATGACGGCGCAATGGACTCCGATGCGGTGGCCCGATTTGTGGACCGATCCATCGTCCTTGGATCTGTTGCAGGGCACCGCGATCGACTATCTGCTGATCGGCAAGGGTGAGGCCTTGGGTCCCGTCCGCACGCGCGCGCAGCAAGCAGGCCTGCACGTGGCGGATGCCGCCCCCGCCGGCGTCGCCACTGTGAAAGGCGAGTGGCCCGGTGTCAAAATGGCGCGCGGGCGTGTGGGGCAGGCCATCGGTTTTGGTGGCCTGCCCTCCGTGACATCGGCAAGCGCAAACGGCTCCTCCGTCGCCGCCCAGGCGATGGGAGGTCCCACCGGCGTCCCGTGGGTGGATTCGAACGGCTGGCTCATCCGCCTCGAAAGCGCGCTCCATCCGGAGAATTCCATCTGGGTGGATGCGCCCCCTTCGGACGCGCGCATCGCCGCGGGTTCGTACCTGGTGGCCATCGCCGACAGCGCATCGCATGGCGGGCGATGGATCCTCTCCCTCGACACTCAACTGGCCGCGGATCTGCACGCGAAGACTCCGCAAGCGCTGGAGACCTGGAACAAGGTGACCGCCGCCGCCGGATTTTTTGCCGCGCACAAAAGCTGGACGGCGTACGCGCCCGTGGGCGTCGTGGGGGTGGTCTCCGGTTTCTCCGGCCAGAACGAATTCTTCAGCCGCGAATTGCTGAATCTCTTGGACCGCGCCGGCCAGCACTATCGCATCCTGCTCCGCGAAGCCGCTGCAATCCGCGAAGCCGCTGCAATCAACGACGCTTCCCTCACTTCACTCCGTGCGTTGATCTATCCCGATATCGAGCCTCCCGCGCCCGGCCTGAGAAAACAGATCTTGGCATTCGTCCAGGCCGGTGGAATCCTGATCGCCGGACCCAAGTGGGGAGAGCTTCCGGGCACACCTGCTAAGTCAGATGAGCATCCGCGATTCTCCTGGCGCACCCTGGGGAAGGGAAGAGTCGCGGTGGCCCATGAGGATCCCGGCGATCCTTACCTCTGGGCCAACGATTCGGTGGTGCTCGTGAGTCACCGCTACGATCTCGTGCGCTTTTGGAACGGCGGAGCCACCGGCTCCTTCTATACCATGTCGCCCGGCCAAAAGCAGGCCGTCGTGCATCTGCTGTTCTATGCGAATCGCGGCCCCGATTCGGCCAGCGTGCGCATCGCCGGCCGCTTTCGCGAAGTGAAAGCCTGGACGGTAGACGGCCCCGTGAAAGTGGTGGGGCAGGCGCTTTCGCCTGCCAACTTCCCCAAGGAAGCAGTAGAAGTTCACCTGCCGCAGGTGTCCCAGTATGTAGCGTTGGAACTGGAGGCTTGAGTACCTATGCATAGCCATCAAACCCGCCGACAATTTCTCTTCACCGCAACCGCCGGCCTCGCCGCCTCCACCCTCACCCGCGCCGCCGCCCCCGCATCCCCCGTAGCGGTAGCCCGCTGCAAAACCTACACCCCCGCCGAGCTCCTGCCCGCCATGCAGAAAATGTTCGACCGATTGGGCGGCCTCGAACGCCTGGTCAAAGGCAAAACCGTAGCCTGCAAAATCAATTTGACCGGCGCGCCCACCTACCGGCTCGGATACCTGCCGCTCGAAGACACGCACTATACGCATCCGCAGGTCATTGCCGCCGCGGCGCACCTGATGTCCCAGGCCGGCGCGCGCCGCATCCGCATCCTGGAGAGTCCCTGGTCCACCGCCGACCCCGTCGAGGAGTACATCTTGCGCGCCAATTGGGAGCCCCAGGACATCCTGGGTGCGGCGCCCAACGTCGAGTTCGAAAACACCAACTACCTGGGGCGCTCGAAGAAGTACTCGCGGCTGACCGTGCCCTTCGGCGGCTACGTCTTCCCGGCCTTCGATCTGAACCACTCCTACGAAGACTGCGACGTCTTCGTCAGCATCGCCAAGATGAAGGAGCACGCCACCGCGGGCGTGACGCTCTCCATGAAGAACTGCTTCGGTATGACCCCCTGTACCATCTACGGCACGGGCGCCGGCGTGGACGAGCCATCGGATGTCCCCAAAGGCGGCCGCACCCTGGTTCACTCCGGCAATCGCCAGCCCTCCAAAAGCGCGCCTCGCGAGTTGGATCCCACCACTCCGCGCGTCGATACCTGGCGCGTGCCGCGCACCGTGGTGGACTTGATTGCCGCGCGTCCCATCCACCTCGCGATTGTCGAAGGCATCAAGACCATGACCGGCGGCGAAGGGCCGTGGATTCGCGAAGAGCTGAAGGGAGTGGCGCCCGGTGTGATCGTGGCCGGTCTCAATCCCGTGAATACCGACGCAGTCTGCATGTCGTTGATGGGATTCGATCCCCTGGCGGACCGCGGCACGCCGCCATTTGAAAGGTGCGACAGCACCCTGAAGCTGGCCGAAGAAGCCGGTCTGGGCACGCGAGACCTCGAGCGCATCGAAGTCATCGGAACCCCCATCGCCGAAGCGCGCTTCGATTTCGCCGGAATGCGCCAGCGCCGCCGCAGCGTCCCCCCGCCGCCCATGGGAGTCCGAGGTTAATGCACCTTCCACCAAACTCGTCCCTACACCTTGCATGTGAGCTGCTTGGTGGGGCAGGCGCTTTCGCCTGCCAACTCTTCCATCAACCCGCCGTGGCGCAGGCAGTCGTGCCTGCCGTCTCGACAGTCGTGTCGAGACCTTGCCGGGTGAGCACCACTGCTTGCACACGAAACTGAGGTAACCAAATGAACAACCCGGATCGCCGACAATTCGCAAAGGCCCTCGGAAGCGCGGCCCTCCTGGCCACCGCCGCCGAGAGCGCGCCCGTCACCCACACCATCCAACCCGGAATCAAACTCTGCGCCCAAGCCCCCGCCAAACCCACCGACAACGACCTCCTCTTTCTCCAGCAAATCGGCGCCGAGTACGTCAGCGTCGGATCCACCCCCGACCTCCGCACCGCCGAGGGCTTCCTCCAAATCAAAAAGCGCTACGCCGACGCCGGCATCACCGTCTGGAACATCGGCAACACCAGCGTCCACAACATGCCGGAGGTGACCCTGAACCTGCCCGGCCGCGACAAGAAGATCGAGGAGTACAAACAGTATCTGCGCAACCTGGGGCAGGCCGGAATCTGGTACACCACCTACGCCCACATGGGCAACGGCATCTGGTCGAGCGGACGCGCCACCATCCGCGGGGCCACCGGCCGCGAGTTCGATATGACCAGCCCCAACAAGCAGGGTGTGTGGGACACGGTCGTTTTCAAGGAACCGCTTTCCCACGGGCGCGAGTTTTCCCGCGAAGAGATCTGGGAGAACTACACGTACTTCATCAAGCAGGTCGCTCCCGTGGCCGAAGAGGCGGGCGTGCGCATCGGCATTCATCCCGACGACCCGCCGGTGCCCGTTCTCGCCGGCGTCCCGCGATGCGTCTTCGGT
>OMOG01000477.1 GCA_900290305.1 Candidatus Sulfopaludibacter sp. SbA4 | reverse complement strand
GCCGCGTCGGCACTCGTGCCGACGCTTGGCTTCGCCGCTGTGTCACAACCGAGAAATGGTGTCGAGACGAGTCTCGACACGGCAGGCACGAGTGCCTGCGCCACGTTGCCGCAACTGAACATTTGTGGGAAATGGGCACACGAGGAGTCGGCTACCCGCCCACTCCTCGCAACGCGTCCACCCGAGGCGTGCGGCTCTTCGGACTGTCGAGGCTGAACGACCGCGCATCGCCCAGCCCGCTGCGCACGTACTCCTCGGTCTCCGCCACGGCCTTCTGCAGGTCCTTGTTCTTCGGCACAAAGGCGACCCACACGATGGACTCGGTCGCGGTGTCGTATTCCCACAATCCCACCAGGCGCCCGCGATCGAAGATGCCGTGACTCGGCAGGTCAGTCAGTCCCTCGCCGTAGGCCTTCAGCCGAAAGATCGGGTGTGCGGCGTCCTCGGGATCGATCAGCTCCTTGGTATTGCGTTTCAGCAGGGTCACTCCGTCGGCCGAAGCCAGCAATTCGTAGCGCGACTGTTTCGGTGTCTGGAACGCTTCCAGGCTGGCGCGATCTTCGGGCAGCATCAGCAGCGCGGAGCCCTGGTCCGCGGGCACCAGCTTCAGGGGCTCGATGGCCGACTTGGCGGCTTTCGCCCCCAATGCGGAGAACCACTGAAACTCCGCCAGCGTGGCCGGACCGATCCACTGGAAGTATCGGCGCGCCAGCTCGGTGGCCAACTCTTCCGGCTGCATGCGGAATTTCTCGAGCGGATTGGGCCGCCACAAGCAATACCGGTAGCGCTGCTGATCGAGGCGGCCATTGATGGGCACGCGGCGAATTTCTCCGATGGCCTGAAGCTTGCCCAGGGCGAGCGGCAGCGTGGTGGTGAGGCCTTTTTTCTTGCCTTCCTCGCCCAGGCTGCGCGAGGCGTTTCCCGTCGCCTCGCGGATTTCTTCCGGATCGAGCGGACCTTTCCCCAGCCCCTTAACGACCGCGTCGCAGAGCTTCGCGACTTCCTTTTCGGTGACCCCCAGCTTGGACGCGACCTTCATTTCGCCGTCGGCGAAGGCCGCGCCGGCCTTCAAGCCGAAGGCGAAATCGGCGGCCGGAAGTACGTAGGTGCAGCCTCGGGCCGTGGGCAGCTCGTGGATCTCCAGATTGGCCACCGCCCGGTCGGCCGCGTCGCGTGAGATTCGCCCCCGCGAGTAGAGAGTGAAGTATGGGCCGACGCCTCCGACCGATCGCGCCCAGCCAGTCTCGGCGAGTATCTCGGGAGCGCTCTTGCCGATCAGTCTGCCATCGAGCCCCTGGCGATGAGACCACCATGCCCGCAGCTTCTTTGTGTCCATGAGGATCGTCCTTTGGTCAATTCTGACACGGAGGGCGGTGAGACCGCTTCTTCAATCTTGCGGTTTTACCTCGCCCACACCTACATGTATCCGCCAAGCGCGGCTACAATGCAATTCACGCAGAACACCGCCTGTAGTCCGACCAAAAGAAGCAGGCCACACCCGAATCTCTCATTGGAACGGACCAAGTGGATCGTGGGAACCACCAGCAATGCCAAGGCGGCCGTGAAGATCTTGACAACCGTCCAAGAGGTAGGAGCGCCAGCGTCCAAGTACGGAGGGCGAACCGCTCCGAACACAATCAGGAGAGTGCTGAGAATCCAGGCGATCCATGCTGCCGACTTAGGCATTTCGGCGACCCAGTCGCACCACCGTCTCCAGATGGTACGTCTGCGGGAACAGATCCACCAGCGTCATCTTCTCCACCCGGTAACCCGCGGCTACCAGCGCCGCCAAATCACGCGCCAGCGTCGCCGGGTCGCATGCCACAATCGTCACTTGCCGCGGGCGCAACTCTACCAGGCGCCGCACCACGATCTTCCCTAGCCCCGCGCGCGGCGGATCGAGCAGCACGAAATCCGGCGCCTGCTCTAACCCTTGCAGATACTCCTCCGCCGTCCGCTGCTCCGCGCGCACATTCCCGAGGCCCGTACGCTCCGCATTGAACTCGAGATCACGTACCGCGCCCGCACCCGATTCCACGGCCGTCACCTCACGGAAACGCCCCGCTAACGGGAGCGCAAAGAGCCCCACTCCTGCATACACATCGAGCGCGGATTCTCCCTCCGCGCCCTCGATCGCGGCCTCCACCAGCCCATCCAGCAGGAACCGGTTCACCTGGAAAAAGGAATTTCGGCTGACGCGGAACCGGCCGCCGTAGTCGAGCGGTCCCATCCCCAGGCCGGGAATCGTCTCCGCGCACCAATCGAAAAATCGCCGCGCTACCGGCTGGTCCGTCTCGAGCACGTTCAACTGCACCTGCCGCTCATCGGTGAAAACCTCGATCGACCGCACGAACCGCGGCCAACGCCGGTCCCGCATCATGCCGTTCAATGCGGCGAGCGCCTCATTCACCTTGGGCGACGCGACCGGGCACCGATCCACCGCGCACAGCTTGTGCGAGCGTGCCTCCCAATACCCCATGCGGCCCTGCGCCACGTGCCACTGCGCGCGGTTGCGATAGCCCCAGGGCTCACCCGCCAGCACCGCAATTTCCGCGGGCGGCTCGATTTTCCCCAACCGCCGCAGTTCCTCCGCCAGGATGGCCTGCTTCGCGCGAAGCTGATACTCGTATGGCGCGTGCTGGTAGTGGCAACCGCCGCAGCGCGCGAAATACGGGCACTGCGGCACCACCCGTTCCTCCGCCGCCTGCAGCACTTCGAGCGTGCGCGCGCGCACCAGGCCGGGCTTCTCCTGCGCGGCCTCGGCACGGATGCGCTCTCCCGGCAGCACGAACGGCGAGAGGACCACCCTGCCATCCAGACGCGCCAGCCCATCGCCGCCGAACACCAGCTTTTCCACCGTCACTTCGAAATTGCTTACGATAAGAGTTACTCCCGTTCCCTTACCATGAAAACACGAGTCTTCTCCGGAATGCAGCCGTCCGGAAATCTTCACATCGGAAATTACCTGGGAGCGCTCAAGAACTGGGTGCGCATCCAGAGCGATTACGAGTGCATCTTCTGCATCGTCGACCTTCACGCCATCACGGCCTATCAGAACCCGGCCGAGCTGCGCGCCAAGATCGAAGAGATCGCCGCGCTCTACCTGGCCGCCGGCATCGACCCCGGGGAGTGCTCCATCATGGTGCAGTCGTCGGTGCACGCGCACGCCGAGCTGGCGTGGATGCTCACCTGCGTCACCCCGGTCGGCTGGCTGGAGCGCATGACGCAATACAAGGCGAAATCGGCCAAGCTGGAATCGGTGGGCGACGGAATACTGCAGTACCCCGTCCTGATGGCCGCCGACATTCTGCTCTACCAGGCGGGTATCGTTCCGGTGGGTGAAGACCAGGCCCAGCACCTGGAGCTGACTCGAGACATCGCGCAGCGCTTCAATTCGCTCTACGGCGATACCTTCGTGGTGCCCGGAACCAGCCTGCCGGCCGTGGGCGCGCGCGTGATGGGGCTGGACGACCCCACCCAGAAGATGAGCAAATCGGCCACCGGAGCCAACCACGCGGTGGCGCTGCTCGATCCGCCCGACCGCATCCGCAAGACCATCATGCGCGCCACCACGGACTCCAATCCCGCGGTGGATTTCGAAACGGCCGGCCCGGGCGTGCTCAACCTGATCTCCATCTACCAGGCGTTTTCGGGCTCGGCCGACGACGAAGTGAAGCGGCATTTCACCGGCATGCGGTACGGCGACCTCAAGAAGCAGGTTGCCGAGATGGTGATCTCGCACGTGGAGCCCTTCCAGCAGCGCTACCGGCAGATCGTCTCCGAGCCCGGTTACCTGGCGGGAGTCCTGCGCGAGGGCGCCGAGCGCGTCGCCCCCATCGCCGACGACACCGTCCGCACCGTGAAACAACGCATGGGCCTCTATACGTAGCACAGGCATTCGTGCGTGTGTTTATTCCCATGCTCGCCACCTACCTTCGCCTCCTGCGCACCAACCGCAATTACCGTCTCCTGTGGATGGCGCAGGTGGTCAGCGAGCTGGGCGACTGGTTTTACTCCCTGGCGGTGTACAACCTGCTGCTCGAGCTGACCCACAACCGGGCGCAATCGGTGGGACTCGCGGTGGTCTTGCAGGTGCTGCCCCACACCTTTGCGGCGCCTACCGCGGGGGTGGTCAACGACCGCATCAGCCGCCGCGCCATCATGATCGGCGCCGATATCGCCCGCTTCTTCATCGTGCTCGGGATGCTGGGTGTGCGCACGCCTGGCATGGTGTGGATGGTCTACCCGCTGCTGCTGCTCGAAACGTTGGGCGCAGCGTTCTTCGAGCCCGCCCACAGCGCCGTGATCCCCAATATCGTTCGCGCGTCCGACGTGCTGGCCGCTAACGCGCTGGCATCCATTACGTGGTCCTTCTGCCTGGCCGCCGGCGCCTCCCTGGGCGGGGTAGTGGCCGTGCTGTACGGCCGCGACACGGTCTTCCTGCTGAACGCCTTCTCATTCCTGGGCTCCGCGTGGCTCATCCGGCGCATGCGGTTCGATGAGCCCCACGCCGCGGGACTGCCACCGCTGCGCGGCCGCGACCTGGTGGATTTCAGCCCCATTCTTGAAGGATTCCGCTACATTCGCGCCGACTCCCTGCTGTTCGCCACGGTCTTCGTGAAAGGCGGCATCGGTCTGCTCGGCGCCAACAACGTACTGCTCCCGGTGCTGGGCCAGCGCGTCTTCCCCGCGAAGTTCCACGGCCTCGATCCGGCTCGCGGCGCGATCCTCGGCATGAGCCTGCTGATGGGGGCTCGCGGAGCCGGCGCGTTGCTGGGCCCGATCATCGGCGGCCGATGGGCCGGCGACCGCCACTCGCGCCTGCGCTCCGGCATCTTCGCCGGGTTCCTGCTGGCGGCTGCCGGTTATATGCTCCTGGGGACGTCTACGTCGTTGATCGTCGCGGTGCTCACGGTGGTGCTGGCGCATGCCGGGTCTTCGACTAACTGGGTATTCTCCACGACGCTGCTGCAGATCTACACTACCGACCGTTTTCGCGGCCGCGTCTTCGCCGCCGATTACGGACTGTGCATGCTGGGCATCTCGGCCAGCAGCTACCTGGCGGGCGTGGCCATCGATCTGGGTGTTCCCGCCCGGACTTTTGCGGTGGTCATCGGTTGCGTCATGCTGGTGCCCGCCGGTGCGTGGGCCATCGCGCTGGCGAAGACGCGGCGGCATGGCTAACTAACCAAGCAAGGGCTCCGCCCTTGATCCGGTGCGGATGGGAGCCAGAAGTCAGGAGCCAGGAGTCAGAATGGCCCCCGGCGGACGCATCGGTAGGGGCAGTATGGTCCGACTCGCCGCATTCTGGCTTCTGATCTGTGACTTCCAGTCAAGCCACCTGGTAGGACTTTCTACCGGCAGACTGTGGGGCCGGATGGCATCCGGCGCGGCGGTTGGCAGCCAACCTGCCCCAGATCCTAAAGTCACACCCCGTTCCATCCGGCGGGCGCCGGAGGCAGAGCTAACTCCTGACTCCTGACTCCTGACTCCTGAACATCGACGGTCTTTTGTCGATGTTGGCGCTTTAAGCGCCTCTAAAGTTCGTCCCCCATCCGGCCGATAGATGCCCTGTATGGGGGTGAATACGAAGAGCGCAGAGCCCAAGAACGCTAAGGCATCCACCCATCCGCCGGAGCGGTTGTGTAAACTCCCGGTGTTCCGGCCCGTAACGGTTCAATTGCTGGCGCTTTTGTCCAGTGAGGATGTCGACGTCGTTAAGGTTACAGAGCTGTTGAACTCCGATCCGGCTTTCAGTGCCGAGATCCTGACCCTGGCGAACTCTTCTCTTTATGCCCGCCAGAACCGTATCGACACGGTCCATAAGGCAGTCGTGGTTTTGGGCTTGGAACGTACGCGTGCGCTGGCCGTCACGGTTGCCTTGCACGGAATGGTGCGCGGCATCAAGAGCAAAGGCGCCGGACAGGATTGTTGGCGCCACAGCCGGGCCACTGCCATCGCAGCCCGGTGGCTGGCCCCGTTTTATCGCATCAACCCGGAGCAGGCTTACACAGCGGGCCTGATGCATGACATCGGGAGATTGGGAATGCTCTCCGCCTTTCCCGAGTATCCCGACCTCCTGTCTTCCGCGGTGGGAAGCAACCAGGATCTCCTGGACCAGGAAGGATGCTCCTTCTCCACCAACCACTGTGAGGCGGGTCTCTTCCTGACGCGCATCTGGGGGCTGCCCGAAGAGTTTTGGGATACGGCTTCCCAGCATCACGCACCCCTGACAGGGGAGATCGGCGACCGGACCGATCTGGTCCGCCTCTCCTGCCTGTTCGCCCAATCGCTAGGCTTCAAAGCCGCGCCCGGCATCGACTGCTGGCCCCCCGAATCTCTCGTCGAGTGGATTCCACAGGGGGCTCTTCCCCGTTCCCGGTTCTCTCTCGAAGATCTGGCGGATCGGCTGCAGACTGAACTGGACGGAGACCCGACTACGCTGTGATTCCGGCCTGCGGCGACGGCGCTTCACTGCGGGGACACCGAGGGGCGACCCTGTTCGCGCAGGTCAAGGGACTGCGGTGGTGGCGCGATCTCACATAAGCGTTGGCGCCAGCGCGCATCCAGCGGATACACCAGAATGTCTTTGTGGCTGCCCTGGGCTTGATGGGTGCGATCCATGCGGCCACGGCCTTGGGTCTGGCCCACCAGGATCCAATTGGCGGCGCGGTAGCAGGTGCCGGAGTAGGGGCGGTCCACCAGCGTCTCCAACAGGATGGGGCGCGCCCCGTAGGCCGCTAACCAGTCGGTAGGAAGTTGGCGCGCGGCCAGCGCCAGAATGTGGCTGGCCAGGTGCGGCACTTCGACCCACGGCAGAATCAGAAAACGGCCGTTGTTGACGAGCAGTGGAAGGTTGGCGCGGCGGGCCGGGTCGCTCCATCCGATCCAGGCATCGCGTGGCGCCATTTTCCAGGCGGCGCTGGTGAACAACAAACAGGCCAGTATATCCGGCGGGTGGTGGCCGCGCACGAAGTAGCGCAGTTGCGCGCCATAGGGAACGCGATAGCCGAGCGGATGATAGCGTTGGACATATTGCTGAAACAGACGGCGATCGGCGAGCCCTTCAATCAACTGCACCTGCAGCGGCTGGTAGTCCGCCAATCGCCCGCGCAAAGGTGGTTGCGGATCAGCCTGCGGGTCGGCCTGAAAGCGATGCGCGCCGCGCGGTTTGGTCACGCGCAACTCCGGCAGGGCCGGCAGGCGGGTGCGCTGCTGCCACTTCTGCAACCAGTCCAGGCACTCCATACTCTTCAGCTTCCCGTTGGGACGGCGCCAATCCAGCAGCTCACATATAGTATGAGCTAACTCGGCTTGACTGAGACTTGGGAAATCTTCGATGATCTGGCGCACCAGTTGCAGTTCGCTGGCGGCGATCACCCGGCCGCAGAACGAAAGGGCTTCCTCCACTGCTCTCCTCTCCCGGCCCGGCTGCATGAAGCAGGAGCCGTCACCAGTAGGGTACAACCATTTTGTGCTTAAGTCCAGCGAAATCTACAGAGGGCCGCCTTGGCGTCCCCGCCTCTCCACGAACTGCTTGATGGCGCAAGCGGCCGATCTTCAGGCTCACATCTTCAGCAGCCGGATGTTGCCGTTGGACGTGCTCAGATCGATCAGCGGCCCGCCGCTGCCGATGGTGGCGTCCATATGGTTCTTGTTGAAGTCGCCCTGCATCCGGACCTCGAAATCGGTGGTGATGGACGAATTACTGGTCCGCGCCATTACGTGCGCGTTGAGCGCCGCTGGAAGGCGTAAGGTGATCCCGCCGTTGTTGGTGCTCACCCGGACATCGCGGCTGTAGTTCGCAGGCAACGTCAGTTCCACGGGCCCGTTGGAAGTCTCCACCCGCACCGGCCGGTCCGTGCGCGTTATGTCGGCGTTCACCGCGCCGTTGTTGGTGGTGGCTTCCAGGGTGCCGTTCAGCCGCTCCGCCCGGATTCGCCCGTTCGAGGTGTGGGCCACCACGTCGCCATCCACGTCCATCAACTCCACGGCGCCGTTGGACGTCTGGGCGTCCAGGCTGCCGTGCAGGCCGGTGACGTGCATCTGCCCGTTCGACGTACGGAGACGCGCCGGTCCGGAGCCGTCGGTGGTGCGGATCGCTCCGTTGGAAGTGGTGATGCGATCGAGCAGCGCCGCGCGCGGAATCTTGATGACGAAACGGGCTCCCTGGTTATTGCGGCGCTCGATCGGCCGCACCACCCGGATGGTCACCGAATCGGGAGTGTTCTCGATGTTGATTTTCAGATCGTCCGCGGCTTCCTGGGTCGGGCCGTACTTGGTGCCGCTGATGTCTATGGTTTCCTGGTCCCAGCCGGAGATCTCCACGGAGCCGTTGAAGGTCTCGATGGCCAGCTTCCCGGCGGCGTGCAATGGGTAGCTGTAGTGGACGTCGCGGCTGAACCGTTCAAAATTGCCGATGTCCATCACGTCGCAGGCCGTGAGGCAGAGCAGACCGGCCGCAAGGGCCGGCAGAAGGAACTTCGGGCGCATAGCTGTCCTCGAATTCAAGGATACGCAAGTCCGCTGTGGTTTGTTCCAACATAGCTTCTAACGGTCAATGCTGTTCACTTTGCCGGGTGACAAGGGGATTTATCGCCAGCTATCGCCCGGCCGACTTGATCACGCCTCCCACAAGCCGCACAGGGCCAGTTTCCAGAAACGCCGTTTTCCGTGCATGTTCGCTCGTTCTGCCCATTACAGCGTGAGCATGCCCTGACGGTCAGGCCGCGAGATGCACGCCTTCGATACTGCTCAATGGCTAATTTGAGCAGTAGCTCTCCCGGCGGGCCGCACGTTGGCGTGAAGCGGTTTCTGTGGTCGTGAGTACTGGCGCGGGCGTGGCCGTATTTTATGCGGCCAATTTTGAACCAGACATTTGCAACCTTGCAACATTGAAGCCAGTGAAATGGCTGCAGTTTTCTACGTTGCTGGATCCGAGATCCGGATCGACCAGCTTTCCGGCCTTGACAACCGTAATAGGACTCTGCGCCGATAGGAGCCCGGCTGCGACAATGGCGACGGCCGCTACTCTAAGCATGACAGTCATCCTACCACTGCCGCGCGAAACCGAGGAATGATCACGGCCCGGTATGTTGGCGTTACCGGAAAATGACCCCGGGCCACACCCTTCTGGAACCCTGTAATGTAGAAGTCGATCACTGTCGTTAACAGCCCCTTCCACCACCAATCGGTCACGAGGTCCAGAAACCGCCCTCTGGGAGACCACCCCTGTAAAACTCCCCTCCACGCCAACTGGCCCTCCCCAAAAAGCCACCCGGCCCCAACCACCCTCCGACGAGCTTATCCCCCCAAACTCACCCCCTCAAAAAACCGGGTCACAAAATTTGGCGGAAAATTTTCTG
>OMOG01000430.1 GCA_900290305.1 Candidatus Sulfopaludibacter sp. SbA4 | reverse complement strand
ATGTCGTAGACCACCACCGGCTTGCCGCATGCCATGACCTCCAGCCATGACAGCGGCAGCGCTTCCGCATAAGAAGGAAAGACGCACAGCCCGGAACGCCTCACGTACTTCGCAACCTCGCCGTACGGAACCTCGCCGACGTATTCCACGCGCGCGCCGGCATGTGCGGAAAGCCGCTCCTGGCACAATTTCCACACGGAGGACGCGCCGGTACGGCGGTCCGCGGAATCGCGGCCCACGAACTGGAGCCGGGCCTCGGGAAACTGCTCAATCACCTGCGAGAACGCCTCGCACAGGTCCAGGACACCTTTCTTACGCACCAGCGTGCCGAGGTACAGAATCGTGTGCGGATCGGTCTCCGCCCCCCCCGCAGCCGCAAATCTCCGCAGATCGATCCCGTTCGGAATCACCGTAACCTTCCGGCCCAGGCGAAACAGCCGGGCCGTGACATCGGCGGTAAACTGACTTACCGCCGCAATGCCATCCGCGCCGGCAAAGGCCAGTCGCTCGGCCAGCCGCACAGTCGGACGAACTGACTCGCTCAGAAGGTGGCCGAAATATACAGCGCTGCCGTGGCAGCGCAACGCCACCGGACAGCCGGGCCTCAAGCCGGCCGACAGGCCGCACCAGTCTGCAGCCTCGACTAACTGCAATCCTTCTTCCAGAACCAGACGGCGGAGCTCCCTCTGAAGGGTCATGCGGCCCACCAGCCAGCCGGTCTTCGGAAGAAACGCCCCGTTCAGAAACCGCACCTTCACGCCGTGATCTTCAAACTCAAGAGCGCGTCCCCAACCGACAACAGTCACTTGATGCCCCCGCTCTACGAGTTCCCGCGCCAGGCTCTGCACACTAGTGCCGATGCCGCCCGACCGCAACGGCGGATATTCGGTTGTCAGGAAACCGATATGCATATCTAGCTTCCGCGGCTATTTGGAGTGCATCGGAGGCACCGGTCTAAGAAGCTAGCTGCGTCTCCGCCACAATTCAACGCGCGAGGTAATCTTATTTGAAAACACAAGATCGTACCCAACTCTCAGCACGTCATCAAAGGGCGGAGACAGCGGATTAGGGCACGGAACGGCTCCGATACTTGGCGTTCCCCAAGATACGACGAAGTCCACGTCAAAATCGCTCTTCAAGACATCAGACCAAGCAGCCGTCCTCCATTCGGAACTCAAGGAGACCTCATTCACCAATGCCTTGGATTGCATCCTCGAATATTTGAGCGGGAACACGGAACTGTAAGCTTGATAATCGTTCAGAACAATCAATTCTTTCCCGAGGGCGCTCCCCAAAGCCCAATGGCGCTCCGGAATACTCCTATCCAGGAGGGGCCAGCCTCTGCAGGATGGGGTCATTCGATACCCCAAGATCAAGATTCGTGAATGTCTTGGCACTCTTTCCATTGCTACTCCTAGCTCTGCCACGGCCGGTGCTAGGCTCCTTGAGACGACCAGATACTCTCCCGCGAAACCGACAACCGAGAGGGCAGCGACAACAGAACAAAGTGTCAGAAACCGCGGGTCAAAGACTCCACCTGTGACTGCCAACAGAACCAGAAAAAGACCAGAGTACAACAAGAATCGATTCGCAATCTCAGTTCCGTCACCAACCTGATCAGGAACAATCAAGTAAAGAACCATAGTCGAGACAACTAGCATCGCGATGCTCGTGAACCGGTGGCGACATCGGACGAACAGTTCCGGGGCGTGGAGAAGCACGCCAGCCAGAAGAATACTCAATAAGGCGATAAACAAGGTCCCAACACTGGGGGTCGGCGAAATGGACAGAAGTGCGTCCGTTGCCAATGCCATGGCCCGATGTTTCACCCGGTACGCGACCGAGTACGCGTGTGGCTCTCCCATTCTAGCCAGCCGCAGGTAAAACCACGAGATCAGGCATGCTGGCGGAACCCATGGCCAAATGCCGAGGGCATGTCGCTTCAGCGCAGTGGCGGAACCGCGCAAGCCATGGCCCCATTGAACTCCGGCGTCGGCTATGAGATGAATACACGGAAACAGCAAGCTCAGCAGCACAGGCAGCGGGTTAGAAAAATAGGCGGCCAGAAGCAGGACGGCGGTCACGAACTGAAGGCGCAACGGCATGTTCAGCCCGTGGCGGAGAAGCAACGAGAGAGCAAAGATGCACATCGAGGAACTGATCAAGAATCCATAAAACCCTAAAGTCAAGTAGGCGTTCAAGGCGAATGGAAGCAGAATAATGAGCAACTGTGCCCGCTGGCGCGGGTGATATTGTGCCGCATCGATGCAGGAATAGAGGCTTAAGAGCAGCGCCGTCCCGATCAGGACGATCAGAAGCCTCAGCGCCAGTTCGTTTGAGACGACGGTGGAAAGCGCCGCCAAAAATAGCGGACATATCCAGTTCGGAAGCAGGATGGAATTATAGAAAAAGGCATTGTGAACGTCCGAATGACCTCCCAGCATCCAACCGAGCGCCTTGCCACCGTAAAGATGGCTATAACCGTCAAGCGTCACTGTAGTAGGCGCGAAGAGAAATAGGTAAAGAAGAAGGCCGGCCAGGAGAGCGAACAACAAGACCGGATAGTCGAGAACGTGTTTCTTAGCGATCTGCATCTCGATGTACCAGCCTACTCGGCATGCATCTGAGTCGCCGGCTCCAGGTAGTACAAGTAATAGGAAGTTGTCCCGATCGTCCGCCACCCCGGTCTGGGAAAAGAGAAATGCCCTCCCTCGGCGACTATTGCTCTAACCCCGGCGCCAGCTAAAACAGCCATGAGCTGGGATCTGGTCATGGGATCCACCGACCAGAACTGATCCACCCGATCTTCGGGTACGTCAGCGACAATCCGCAGTCTCGCCAGACGGGCCCAATAAACCGACGAGAACAAATGCCCTACAACCGCGATCCTATCTCCCGCCCTCAAGCCCGCCCGCGTCAACACATCCGCCGTTGCCCATTGCCCATGGGAGGACTCGTCTGTCCCAAAGACCGCCTTTGCGGTCGCGGGTCCGATGTTAGTCAGTGTCAACAGGAGCATCAGAGCGCTGCACCGCCCGATCAGACGGCGTGAAGACAGCCCTACTGGAAGACAGACATACGAGAGCAAACCCACCCAGAAGAGTGTTACGAAAGCGCCTATATATCGCTCCTCAGCCCATACCAGAGAGTACATGAGAAAAGCCGCAAGAACCGGAGCATTCAGTGCGCAATGCCGGAGCAGGTTCCTGGCCCGGAAGCCGCCGGTATCGGTGTAGAAGAATAGAATGAGCGCACCCAGGCTCAAGGCGCCCAAGGGTTGCAAAATCGTGTGATAGTAGAATTCGGCTACTTTTGCCGATGCCGCCGCCTGTTGCTTTAGACTAAAGCGGATTGTGACCCCTTCCAGCCAGTACGGCGGGTCGTACGCCAGTGCGTCGCTCGCTTTCATCGATGTAGCATAGTAGAATGCGGGTGGTTCGCGGAAGACCTGTTGCACTGGATGTAAAGGTATTCCGGTACCCGATGGCGCGCCGTGCCAACGAGGTGAAAGACGGTTTACAAATCCCGCGTAATTGAACCACGACGCATCGCCAAGAGTCACTCGCCCCTTCGCCCTCGACAACGCCACTACCAGGGGTGTGGCCAGGGAAAGAAAAACGATTGCCGCGATCAAAAGACTCGGTAGAGCCTTTTTGCGATCGGGCACCGCGGCAACCGCCGCCAGCAGAAACGCCAGCGCAACGGGGAGCATGGCCGACTTTGCCAAATAGGCTGTTCCCAGCGCAGCGCCCAGAAGGCCGAACCACGCGTATCCGGACGATCCCAGTCGTATTCTCAGCAGGACGCCATAACTCAGATAGACCAACGCCGCCACAGACATATCGGGAGTGACCAGCGAGACTGTGATCAGTCTGAGCGATGTCCAGAGGAAGAGAGTGTACCCCAGCCCGAGCCAGGCCCACTCCGGCAGGACGGCGCACTGCAACTGCTGCGCGCCCGAGGTCCTGTGGGCTTGATAACGGACCAGTGCGGCCAGGCAGAACTGAAAGCAGCTCAAGGCACCCAGATAAATCAGGAAATTGACCAGGTGCACAATGGCCGCTTCCCTGGCGAGCGAGGACTTTAGTATCAGCTTGCCAATCGTCAGCAGCCATGCGTAAAGCGGGCTGTAACAGCCATTCAACGCCATGTGCCAGTCCCTGCGCAGATAAGCGTCACCCATGTCAAGGTACTGGATTCCATCGGAACTCATGCTGTATCGCGAATTCCAGGCTTGAACCGCACCGAGCAGGGCAGCCAGTGTCCACAAGAGAACTGCCGCCCGTGCTCGCCGGCTCGGGCGCTCAGTCGCACTCCGCTCGCAGGTTCGATCGGCGGCAAGGCTTGGAGGTTCGGTATTGGTCATTCCGAGAGTCAGATCGCCGGGCCGGCAGTTGCAGTCCGGCAGGCCTGGTGCGCACACGCCGTCAGGAGAACATTGTGGATACTTGGGACGGCACAGCCGCAATCGTGCGCAGCGCTTGCCGGCAGCGTTCGCTGGCCCCATCCAGCGGGTGCATCGCCTGCCGCGTCAGCCACGCGCGCCTTGCGCGCGACTTTTCCCAGGGCTCCGCGAGTGCCCGCGCCATCAGCGGCCGCAGGTCCTGCGGAGACCGGGCCCAGTAGACGGGGTCCAGTTCGTGTACCGAGCGGAAGTGGGGCAAGCGGTAGATATCGTCCACGTTCCATACCTGATCGGCCGCCGCGTTCTTCTGGTTGTAAGCGAGGTAGATGCCGGGTTTTTCCAGGATGGCAAAGTCCATCGCCATCGTGGACCCCAGGTTCACCACCAAGTCACAATGTCGGACCACGTTCACGAGCAGGGAGACATCTTCCATGCTGGGAATGATCTGTGTCCAATCGCCTTCGCCGTGAGAGAACCACAGGGGTTCCGAAAGCACAATTTCAGGATATTCGTCCAGCGTTCCTCGAAAGCGGCCTGATGTATCGGCCGGACAGGGGCGAAACAGGATTTGCGGACGGTCTTGCGGCGGAAATCTCCGCAAGGCCTCGGCCACGTCGCTCAAGTAGGCTGGATCGTACGGCGAGGTAGAAAGATCCGAGCCCGAAAAGCAAACCACGGGCCGGCCGGGATCAAGTCCCAGGCTCCGCAGGAACACCTCGCGCGGCCGGACCAGCGAAGGGTTGAAGTAGTGCTCGAATTGGGGCGTTCCCACGATGTGCACGCGATCCGGAGAAACCTCCGGGTAGTAGTGAAGCATCTCCTCCTTCATCCACTCGCTCCACACCAGGAAATGGTCGGCATGGACCGCCATCCGTCCTTTCGGCAGATTGTCCCAGGAGTAGATGAAGGTGGCGGTGGGGATCCCTAACCGGCGGGCCGCCAGCATGGCGGGCACGGCCCGGCTGGCCCGCTGATGCGTGCAGAAGACGACATCGGGTTGCTGCCCCGCCAACACCTTCTCGAAGTCGCGCATATAGCCCGAACGCTCGGTGGCCTCGGCGTGAAACCTTTCCAGCGCAGCCAAACCTCTCGGGCTCGAGAACACCCAGCCCGCCAGTTGGGCGGTCCGCCCGATGAGGCGGGTCACCGGCCGGCCGGCGGGTCGGAGCCAACGGAGCATCGCTTCGCTGGCTGGCTCGCGTCGGCCATAGAGCTGCCCGTAGACCTTGGCGCGCCGGAGGATTCGCTCCGGGACGCCCTCGCGGAACGTGGCCAGCGGCAACCATTGGACCGCGCTGTTTCGGCAGCGTGGAAGCTCAGGCTCCGGCGTGCCGTGCCAAACCACAACTTCGCCGTCCTGGGTCAGGAGATCGATGAACCGGCCGCAAAGAAAATTCCGGATGCCGACGCCGTCGGGGACCAGGAGCAGCGACTTCATTGCGCGCCCCTCACCGGCTGCTGCGGCTGCTTATCGATGAGCGTTTTCATCGCGGTTTTCGCGAGAGCCGACAGCGATATACTCATCTTCCCGCTGGCCCGGACTCGCTTCAGTTGGCCGCCGGGTCGCTTCAGCCGGCGGTTTGGTCCTGGCCGTCTCGAACCGGGCAAGAATAGAGATGGCCGCTCTGATCAGCCTGAGCATCCATCGCTTGGGGCGCTCGGGAAAAATGGTTGGCCATGTCCTCTTGGCAGCGGGCAGCGCCCTCGGCGGCCTGGGCGCCGAAGGAGTAAAGTGCCGGCATTCCTCGATTTCGCGGTACATCCACGGCTCGGGTACGTTGCCCATGTGGTAGGCATAGGCCCGGGTGGTTGCGAGGCGCCAGAATCCCAGTGCGTCGGGCGGCTTGTCCAGCCAATGCTCCTCGGCGCCAAGGAGGTGTCGTCTGCACGCCTCTCGCGGAATGGCTGGCACCACCTCTTTTCGAATCGTACAAATGAAATGGCCGGCGCCCACGCACGCCGCCGCGCCGTCGCGCCGCAAGACTATCTGCGACCTTCTCTGACTTGAGTCAAATATCTCCGGCCACCCAATGCTGTTGGCGAACCGGTCCAAGTCGATATCGGGGACGGCCTTCTCCATGCACACCTCGCCCCGCACCAGAGCTGCCAGCATCGTGGCGGAAGTGTGATACCAGGCCAGGCTTGGGTTGGGGGCAGCGGAAGCAAAGCCGCATTCCGGAAATACAACGAAAATTTCCTCGACCCCCTCGATCCAGCCCTGTCTGAAAAGCACGTCGCAATCGGAGATGGTCAGCAAATCCTCGAACGCGCCCCTCGTGGCCGACACAACTGCATCCACCTTTCCCCGGTTGTAACGATTCAATACCAGTTGGTCGACCCAGCCGGATTCATGCTGCCGCTGCAGCTCCAATACGACTTCCGGAGTGCAGCCATTCGCTACCAGAGTTACGCTGGCCCGTCCAGCGGAGGTGAGCCGCAACGACTCGAGACAGAGCCCCAAAATCTCGAGTGAATGCTTGAAGTAGCCGGTCAGCGTGGGTATATAAATCGGTACAACGATTCGATGACGGCTGAGACCGTCAGGTCCTTGGTCTTCGAGGCCCGGATTTACACCCTCACGCATTGCATCAATCCTCGCTGAGCGGCGCCCTTTGAACCATCTACATCTGAACGGCCAAACCGAATGCTATACCCGTCTGAGACCAACCTGCGCCACACGCCAAATTCGACGACATACATCCCGCGCTACGACATCAGGAGCGCGGACAGTTGAGCGAACAGCCTGGCCCACCGCCCACGTACGATCGCCTCGAGTAAAGGCTCGTTTTGCCAGCGTCCAACGCCGCTCAGCCTTCTCCCGTCTGGAGCCCCACGGCAAAGCACCAAGATTCCTCGCTAGTACACGATCCGACATGGATTGAGCTCGAAAGTTCAGCCTCTTGCTCAATGACTCCTGATGCGTCCTGTACTCATATAGGTCTTCGTGCAAAGGCCGCATCTTCCAAAGTCGGGCCACTCGGAGCCAATAGTCATAATCCTCAGCGAGAAAGGCATCTGAAGAATAGATGCCAACGGTATCCTTGACCTCCCGCCGGTAGAGGAAACAACCACCAACCACATGTCGGTACATGAGTTCCGTAGGATCTCCAACCGAGCGCCGCTCGATCTCTTGCCCGTGCTCATCAATCCGCGCATAGTCACTGTAAACAAGACCGATGTGGGGCTCGTTCTCCAGGAATGACACCATCGTTTCAATAGCCTTTGGGCGGTAACAATTGTCGTCCGATGTCCACGTCAGGTACTCTCCGCCGGCGAACGAGAATCCCGTATTCAAGGCGTCTGGCAAACATCGCTGAACAGCGTGGCTCACTAAGCGAATGCGCCCGTCGACTTTCACGTAGTTTTCAGCGATTCTCTGAGTGCCGTCGATCGAGCCATCGTTAACGATGATCAATTCCCATGGCTGATAGGTCTGACTAATACAACTGTCTATTGACTGGCGTATATACCTAGCGCCGTTGTGAGTTGGAAGAACGATGGAAACCAACGGATGGGTCCTCATGGGTTCTTGCCTGGGTGGCCCAACGGTCCTTCGCTCCGGCTTCTTCTTGAGCGACTGCTGAGACCGGAGAGACCGGCGGAGCGACCGAACCGCTGCGGCGCCCTTAGGCTGGGTGGTCAACACACCAGTGGTAGTCTAGCAACGTCGTTACCGCACCCGCTGGCATGGCTCGGCCAGTTCCATAGAAATTGCCCTCGGCGACTTCAATCATCGCCGGAAGGGTGATCCAATCCTGTACACCGTCCGCGTCTTTCATCCATAGATCCATTCGGTACAGTCCTGGCGCAAGTGTCAACCTCTTTACCCGACAGATTGCCGCTTCCTTAGGACACATGCCAGCGAGCTTATCATCCGTGTAATAACTGTCAAGGACGGAAATAACTTGGTCCGAAGTGTCTTTGATGGTCACGGAGATGCGCAGGCTTGCAGGAATAGTATTTCCGTGAAGCCCAACACGAATGTGGAGAGCTGCCCCGCTTGTCAAGGTGGTGAGCTGATCACCGGCGGTAGTCTCAAATGATACGGAGCGAAAGCGTATGCGGCCGAGGCCCCGGCGGTCGGTAATGGCCGTCAGGTCGTCTCCAGGCGAGCCTACAACACCGTTACACTGCGCATACCTGCGCAGAACGGCGTCGACGCCGCCAATGAAATCCACATGGCCGCCACTCAAAAGCATTGCCCCCGTACAGAGTTGCCTGATAGCTGCCATGTTGTGGCTAACAAACAGAACGGTTCTCCCTTGGCGCGACACATCGCCCATTTTCCGGATGCACTTTTTTTGAAATGTCGAATCGCCGACGGCGAGAACTTCATCGACGATCAGGATTTCTGGCTGGAGGTGCGCGGCGACTGCAAATGCTAGTCTCAAGTACATCCCGCTGGAGTAATACTTCACGGGCGTATCAATGAACTTTTCCACCTCGGCGAATGCGACGATTTCGTCAAAGTTCCGGCCGATTTCAGTGCCTCTCATACCGAGGATTGCGCCGTTGAGGTAGATGTTATCCCGGCCTGTTAGCTCCGGGTGAAAGCCAGTGCCGACCTCGAGCAGTGAGGCTACGCGCCCGTAGATGTCCGCAGACCCGCCGGTCGGCTCAGTAATCCGGGACAGGGTCTTTAGCAGGGTGCTCTTGCCGGCTCCGTTTCGGCCGATGATACCTAGCACCTCGCCCCGCTTGACTTCGAACGAGATGTCCTTCAACGCCCAAATCGTCTCGTCGTTGTTTGCAGAGACGACCCCGGAGTGCCGCCATGCCGCGCGAAATCGCCTCAGCGGTGCCAGCGTCGCAGCGGCAATCGTGTCTCGCAACGTCCGGTAGCGCTCCTGCCTGCCTCCAATCCGATACTGCTTGGAGATCCCCTCTACCCGGATGGCAATATCAGACACTTCCCACCGCCATCCGGGCTTCCGCCATCATTCCCAGACTGATCCACTGCCACACATAGAAGCTGTTGTCGCCACGCCCTTGGCAGTATTCCCGCCACGCCGCGCGCACCGCGCGCCGATCCAGCCACTCGCCGCCACGAGCATCCAGCGCCTCCTCGATACACCCTGCCGCCCACTCCCGCAGCGGCCCGCGCAGCCATTCGCGCTGCGGAGTCTGTACGGGCCGCTTGGGAGCTTCCGAGACCGCCGCGGGTAGCATGCCGCGCACCACCTGCCGCAGCAGCCACTTCCCGGTCCCGTTTACGATCTTGCGCTCCACCGGCTGCCGCAGGGCCAGTTCCACCAGCCGGTGATCCAGAAACGGCTCGCGCAACTCGGT
>OMOG01000765.1 GCA_900290305.1 Candidatus Sulfopaludibacter sp. SbA4 | reverse complement strand
GGTGCAGACCACGGGGATGAGCGCCGAGTACGGCAGAACATCCGGCGGTCTGTTCAACTTCGTGATGAAATCGGGCCAGAATCAGGTTCACGGGAGCGCCCTCTTCGAGCTGCGCAATGAGGACCTGGACTCCAACACCTTCCTCGGCAACTTCAACCACACGCCCCGGGCACGCGACCGCCAGCTCGATGGCGGCGGATCCTTCGGCGGCCCCGTTTGGATTCCCAAGGTATACAACGGCAAGGACAAGACCTTCTTCTATTTCGCCCTGGAGCGGTTCTATACCAGCGGCGGCGGCGCCAGCACGCCCCGCCCAACGAGATGCTTCCGCCCCCGAGCTGGTCGACGGGCGACCTGAGCGACCTGCTGACCAGCCAGTCGGTGGGCAAGGACGCGCTGGGGAATAACGTGGTCCGCGGCGCCATGTATGACCCACTGACTACCCAGACGGTCAACGGCACCCTCGTGCGAACCATGTTCCCCGGAAACGTGATTCCGCAGAGCCGGATCTCCAAAGTCTCTCAACAGGTGCTCGCCATCATGGCGAAGGACTACCCGGCCACCGTGCCGGGTCCCAACGGAGATTACCTGTTGCCCAACAACGCCTACGGAGCTTACAACACCTGGCAGCGGTTCACTCAGCTTTCGGTCAAGGGCGACCACAATTTCTCGGCGCGCAACCACTTGTCGGGTTCCATTCTGCGAACCACCCAGCCGCAGTACCAGGCCAACGCTTCGGGCGTCCACGTCTGGGACAACCTCGAGTACGGCGGACCGTTCTCGTCGGCCATCGTCAAACCGGTCGACACCCACCTGGCGCGCATCGCCCACGACTACACGTTCACGCCCACGTTGTTGAACCACGCCAGCGTCTACTTCAACCGGGTGACCAATTCGATCGACAACCTGCACGCCGATCAACCCAACCCCGTGACCATTGCGGGCACCAGCACCACCAGCGTCCCGGTCATCAACTGGAGCGGCGGCGACCGTTACAGCCTGACTAACCTCGGACAGGACAAGGCGTCCGACTCAGTCCGGTCCATCACCTACGGTTACCAGGACACTCTAAGTTGGGTCAAAGGCCGGCATACCATCAAGTTCGGCGGTGAGTGGCGGGTTTATAAGTTGAACTACATCCGGCAGCCCGACGCCGGCACGTTCAACTTCTCCTCGAACGAG
>OMOG01000431.1:712-3957 GCA_900290305.1 Candidatus Sulfopaludibacter sp. SbA4 | reverse complement strand
ACGAAGGGCGGCGGCACAGCGCGGCTCGCCCGAGCGCGGCAACAGTCCCTCCAGGAAATACAGGAACGGATGCAGCCGGTCGACCACCTTCACGCGCTCCGGATGGCCGGGCAGGAACTTCGACCAGCTTCGCAAGGAATCCGCCAGCACGCGGTCGTAAAGCTCCCGGAATTGGGCATCGCCGGTGGCTTCCCAAAGGTCCCACCAGGCCATCGCCGCCTTCAACTGGTAACAACCCGGCGATCGCGACCAACTCAGGGGGTCGCGTTCCACGGGCCGCTTGTCGGGCAGCGAAAGGATGGGATGATAGCCGTCGTGAGCCGCGAAGTCGGTTGCCATGGATCGGCCCAGCGCCGCGGCCACATCCAGAAACTCGTCGCTGCCCGTGGCGCGCCAGGCGGAGAGCAGACCGCGAACCACGATCCCGCAATCGAAGAAGTAGGTGCGCGCCACGGGATCAATCTCGAACGGCATGGTGGCGCCGGCCTGGTCCCACGCGGCATCCGTCAGGAAGCGCGCGGCGGAGGAGGCGCGTTCCAGGTACGCTCCACGGTCGTCCTTGGTGACCGCGTGCAGGTAGACCAGGGCACTCAGTGTATAGCCCGTAATCTCCGTCGAGACCGCCAGGTTGCGCCGCAGATCGGCGCGGTAGTAGCGGGCTACGCCGCCCTCGGGTTCCTGAATGCCGGAGCGCAGAAACCAGCCTCCGGCGCGAGTCACTTCTGGGAGCACCTCGCTAGTGTAGCAAGCCTGCCGTGTTAGGTCACACAATTCGGAAGCCATTGTTGCAAAGGTTTACGATACAACAGAACATCTACGCCGTGGGTAATGGGGTACTGCAATTGTGAGTACTAGTAGATTGGGGGTAAATACGGGTCCGAATCCTCCCTGAGTATAATCGGCATCATGAAGTTCCTCCTCATTATCGCATTGGTTTACGCATGTTTCGCTCAGAGCCGGGATGCCGGATTCAATCGCCTGGCGGACCGGTACTTCAACGAAGTGGTGCTGCGGTACGATCCGGTTCAGGGCACAGCAGCCGGCTTCCATGAATACGACCGGCAACTTCCCGCCAGCGCACGAACGGAAATTCAGGCCCAGATTTCGGCGCTCAAGCGGTTCGAAACCGAAGTGGCGAACTTCGGTCCGGGCGGCCTTTCCGGCCCCATCGCCGCCGACCGCGAACTCGTTCTGGCGCAGATTCGAGGTCAACTGCTCGGCCTGGAATCGATCCGCGCCTGGGAAAAGAACCCCGACATTTATTCTTCGGGCGTGACCAACGCGATCTTTGTGATCATGAGCCGGAGCTTCGCGCCGCCGGCCGAGCGGTTGAAGTCCGTGATCGCGCGCGAGCGATTAATCCCCCGGGTTTTCCAATCGGCGCGGGAGAATCTGAACAACCCGCCGCGGGTTTCGACGGAGGTGGCGCTGGAGCAACTGCCGGGGATCGTGAGCTTTTTCCACGACGATGTGCCCGCGGCTTTCAAGCCGGTGAACGACGCCGCGCTGCTGGCCGAATTCAAGACCGCCAACCAGGCCGTCATCGACGCGCTCAACTCCTATGCGGAATATCTCAAGAACAACCTGCTGCCGCGCTCGCACGGCGATTTCCGCATCGGCGCCGAAAACTATCGCAAGAAGCTGCTCTACGACGAAATGGTGGACATCCCGCTCGACCGTCTGCTCCAGATCGGGTACGACGACCTGCGTCGCAACCAGGCGGAGTTCCAGCGCGTGGCCGCCGCGATCGATCCCCAACGCACGCCGCGGGAGATCCTGCAGGATCTGGAAAACGACCATCCCGCGGGCGACCGCCTGCTGCCCGCGTTCCGCGACGTGTTGGGCGGTTTGCGGAGTTTTGTCGAGGCGCGGCGCATCGTCACGATTCCCTCCCCCGTGCCGCCCATTGTCCAGGAAACGCCGCCCTTCGAGCGCGCGCTGACGACGGCGTCGATGGATACTCCGGGACCTTACGAGATGGTGGCCAAAGAGGCGTTCTTCAACGTGACGCTGCCCGAAGCCACGTGGCCCAAGCAGCAGGTGGAGGAGTATCTCCAGGGATTCAACCGCGGCACCATCGTGAGCACCGCGGTCCACGAAGTGTATCCCGGCCACTACACGCAGTTCCTGTGGATCAAGAACGCGCCCACCAAGGTGCGCAAGCTCATCGGCTGCGGCTCGAACGCCGAGGGCTGGGCGCACTACAGCGAGCAGATGATGCTCGATGAAGGCTACGGGAACGGCGATCCCAAGCTCCGGCTGGGCCAGTTGCAGGACGCGCTGCTGCGCAACGCCCGTTACGTGGCCGGCATCCAGATGCACACCGGCAAAATGACCATGGAGCAGGCGCTGGAATTCTTTGTGAAGGAGGGATACCAGGTGCGGCCGGTGGCCGAGAAGGAGGCCAAGCGCGGCACCTCGGACCCCACCTACCTTGTTTATACGCTGGGGAAGCTCCAGATCCTGAAGTTACGGGAGGATTACAAACGCATGAAGGGCGGGAAATCTACGTTGCAGGAGTTTCACGACGCGTTTATGGCGCAGGGATTCCCGCCCATCAAGATCGTACGCCGGGCGCTGTTAGGCGACGACTCGCCGGTGTTGTAGGACAGGCCTCCTGGCCTGTCCCCCCCTCACAGCACCCTCATCACTTCCACCGCGCCGCACGCCAGGACCGTGCCGATGGCCGCGCCGGCCAGTACGTCGCTCAGGAAGTGCATCCCCAGGAGCACCCGCGACGCGGCGACGCTCAACGCGCAGAACAGGAGTCCGCATGCCAGCTCGGGATAGAAGCGGCTGAGCGACACCGCCACCGCGAACGCCGTAATCGTATGGCCGGAGGGAAATGAGAACTGGTCGGGCGGCAGCAGCGTGGCCCAGCAGTGCGGCTCGAATGCCGAGGGCCGCCTGCGGCCGGTGGCCTTCTTGATTCGCAGGAACAGGGCGATCCCGGCGCCGGACGCCAATGCGCCCGCGCCCATCGCCGGGAATCGCTGGCCGCCCCCGAACAGCAGGATCACCATCCCCATGGCATACCACAGCCAGCCGTCGCCGCCGCGCGTGGCGCATATCATCCACAGGCGAATCCAGCGCGGCGCGTGCCAGCGGTTGACGCGCCGCATCAGGTTTTGATCGCGCAGTGCGATGAAGCTCAATACACCGTTTCCCAAATACGGCCACGTTAGCCGCCATTTCTCACAGTGTTCAGGTGCAGTGAACGTGGCGCAGGCACTCGTGCCTGCCGC
>OMOG01000431.1:0-702 GCA_900290305.1 Candidatus Sulfopaludibacter sp. SbA4 | reverse complement strand
TCGACACGGCAGGCACGAGTGCCTGCGCCACATCGGCCGGCCGAGCGTGAGAAATCCGGGTTAGGATCTGAGAAATCACTGAGACCGGCGGGTTGACAGACGAAAGCGTCCGTCCCACGTTGGTGCGCAAGGGCTTGCGTCTTGGTGGGGCAGGCGCCCCGGTTTGCGGGTCCGTTCCGGATTTCGCCTGCCAACCGATTTTTTCCCAGCTCCTTGGCAAGCGGTCCCGCAACACGTTGGCCATGGCGCGCGTCATGCGGCGGCCTCCGCGGCGGCGCCCGCGGCGCAACTGGGGCCGCGCATGGCCCTGGTGCGCAGGTAGCGCGCCATCCAGAAGCGTGCAAAGGCGGTCTCCACCGCGTAGTTGCCGAGGATCACCAGCGGGACCACCGCGGCCAGGGGCGCCAGCGGCAGGGTCCACGGATTCTCGCGCACCATCAATCCCCCGATCGCCACCACGTCGCGCGTGAGCTTCACATAGCCGCCGCCCTCCCCGCGCACTTTGCCGAAGCCGCGGCGCAGGCCGGCCAGAAACTCCTCCTTGCTGCGCGCGCCGGGCACCACGGTCCAGGCACAGCCTACCGAAGCCATGACGTGCGCGTCGCTGCCGCCCACCTCGGCCTTGCCAGCGAGGTCCGCCAACGCCGCGGAGTTTCGATTGGCCCTCGGGAGCATGTGGCCATTGTGCGTTTCCACGGCCGG
>OMOG01000433.1:1047-1586 GCA_900290305.1 Candidatus Sulfopaludibacter sp. SbA4 | reverse complement strand
TGGTGGCATCGGCGCTCTTAGTTTCGGTGGTTCGTAATGCGGGAGAGTCCATAAGTCAGTAATAATTGGGTTTGGATTTGGCGATGAGGTCGCGAACGGCCTTGTCACCGGTAATGTCGTCACCGGGCCGACCGCGCGCGGAGCGTGGCGGAAGACCGGACCCGGCGATGATGATTGCGCCCGCGCTGCCCATGTTGGCGGCGGACGACATGGTGCTTAACAACGCGGCCATGCCTGCCGCGCCAGCGGTGACGGCGGGGATGCCGATGGGCGCTGCGCTGGCGGCGGCACCCGCGGTGGTGGCGGCGGTTTGGAGAAAACTGCTGATTCCGCCCGCGAGCATCTGGCCTCCGGGCTGAATGCCGTGGGTGATGACGTTTTGAATGATGGCCGGCGCGGCAACGGTGCTGAAAATGATCCAGAAGCCAACGGCGGCGACGCCGATGGTTTTTTGCAGGTTGGTGGCAGTGGAAGTCGGGTCAAAGTATTGCAAGGAGGGATCAGCCATGAAATCGAGGATGCCCTGCGTGACGAGCGCG
>OMOG01000433.1:0-1037 GCA_900290305.1 Candidatus Sulfopaludibacter sp. SbA4 | reverse complement strand
CCGATGAGCAAGGGCGAAAGCGCGTAGCCGAGATTGAGGATGATCGTCTGGAAGATGTAAGCCCAGAACATCATCAAGGAAGCCGTCCAGCCGACGAGCAAGAGGACGGCGGAGACGATCAAGTCGGTGGTAAAACTGTTGAGCTGGGACATGACATTCCACCAGGATGCTTGCGTGGCCGGGTCACGTTTGATGATGAGCAGATGATTGAACTGCTGATACACGTTGGCCGGGTCAACACCCAAGCCGGAGAGGATGGAAGTTTGCAGCAAATTTTGCAGGGTATTGCCCCAGGCAGGCAGGAACACGAGCAAGGACGTGAGCATCAACAGGCGCAGGAGCAAATTCAGAATGGATTTGTGTGAGGCATGCTGCTTCACGGTGACAATGACGCCGACAATGAAAAGCGCGAAGGCAACGCTCAACAACAATGTGTGAAGATCACCACACTTGGCGAGGAATGTGGGAAAGATGCTGTCGAACGTGGCCATAATGAACGCGAGGTTGAGGGTTATGGGTTGGTTTTACGGGGTCGGGAAAACCGTAGGCGCGTTGAGCAACTGGAATTTCGCCGTGTAATTGCTGACCGCCTCCGTGAATTCGGCATTTTGCTGCTCGGTCAACGCCTGAATTTGTTTCTGCTGATCGTTTCGGTTCTGGATGTCCTGCACCATTGCCGACGCTGCCGCCTGATTGACCTCGTCATCCGTGCTGGCCAGGTCGCCGTTCAGACTGGTGAGGACGCCATGCAACTTCTGCACCTCGGCATCCGTGGTCGCGTTCTGGAGTTGCTGGGTGGTCTGTGCGATTTGATTCTTGATGGTTGTGCGCCGTTGCGCCGCGTTATCGGCCACCGTGACATAGTTGCTTGCCGTATTGATTATTGCCGTAAACGGTTTGTATTGATCAGCGGGCCGTTGGATGGTCTGGCCGCCCGGTGTCTGGAAGCTGGCGCCCACCGTGGCGTAAATGCCTGAATCATTGTAGGTCAGCGCATAGTTGCCATCGGCGCTGGACACCAGATTTTCGAGGTTCTT
>OMOG01000434.1 GCA_900290305.1 Candidatus Sulfopaludibacter sp. SbA4 | reverse complement strand
CGCCCGCGACTTTCTGGATAGTCTCTGCAAATCCACCGGCCTGTAGGTGGCACAGGCATTCCTGCCTGTGTTCCCCAACCCCTAACCCCCACCCCCAACCCCCGCTTTTGAAGTATGCTGGTTCCAACAGGAGAGCCCATGATTCGTGTCGCATGTTGTCTGCTCGCCGCGCTCGCCGCCCACGCCGCGACGCCTCTCTACCAGACGTCCGTCGAAAAATCGAACTGGACGGCCGTCCGCGGAACAGCCACGCCCGACGCGGCTGTCCTGCACGGGAACAACAAGTCCCTGCGCCTCGAAGGAACCAAGACTGACCCCGATGTGGTGGTGCGCTTCACCCCCATCCCGCTCACCATCGGCAAGCGCTATGAGCTCGCCGGCTGGGTGCGCACTGAAGATCTCACCGTGCGCGATCTAGATCGCTCGCCCATCGCCGTCGGCGCCGCACTCACCATGGCCTCCATGCCCTTCGACGTCCACTCGGCCTCCGTCGGTGGCACCCAGCCCTGGACCCGCCTCTCCCTGAGATTCGTCGCTACCCGCGCCCAGGATTCTATCGTGCTCACCGCCGGCGCCGGCGGCTCCCTTCGCGGCAAGGCCTGGTTCGAAGGCGTCAGCCTCGATGAAGTCTCTTCCGCCGATGAGTGGCCCACGCGCGATGCCGTCCAGACCTTCGGCCCCGCCTACCGCTATCCGTCCGCCGGCTGGATCTACCTCCATATCGAAGGCGCCCCCTACGAGCGCGGATACCAGCACGGCCACCTCATGGCCCGCGAGATCCCCGAGTATCTCGAGCGCTGCGCCGCCGATCTCGGCTCGCGCGACCAGTGGCATCAGTACCGCACCACCGCCAACGCCCTCTTCCTCCGCGGCTTCGATCGCGAGATTCTCGAAGAGATGCGCGGTATCGCCGAAGGCGCGTCCGACGCCGGCGCCAAGTGGCTCAACCGCCGCATCGACCTCATGGATATCGTGGTCGCCAACGTCACCGTGGAATTGGGCGAGTTGTCCTCCGCCGTCTCCACCACCGCCACCGGGCTCGAAGGCCTGAGCTTCGACAAGCCCGCCTATGCCGATCGCAAAATCGCAAAAAGGACTCCGTCACCGATCACTGCAGCGCCTTCGCCGCCACCGGCCCCGCCACGCGCGATGGCAAAATGGTCATCGGCCACGTCACCTGGTGGCCCCTCACCCTGGCCGAGCAGACCAACGTGATGCTCGATATCCAGCCCGCCAACGGCCACCGCATGCTGATCCAGGGCTATCCCGGCGCCATCGAGAGCGGCACCGACTGGTATCAGAACGATGCCGGCGTGGTCCTTACCGAAACCACCATCCGCCAGACGCCTTTCAACGCGCAGGGAACTCCCGTGGCCTTCCGCGCCCGCATGGCCATTCAGTACGGCGGCAACATCGATGAGGTGGTGAAACAGCTCGGCACTCGCAACAACGGCCTCTACACCAACGAATGGCTGATCGGCGACGCCAAGAACAACGAGATCGCCATGTACGAGCTGGGCACTAACAAGACCAGGCTGTGGCGCAGCTCGAAGAACGAGTGGTTCGGCGGCATCCAGGGCTTCTACTGGGGCAACAACAATGCCAAGGATCTCGACGTCCGCCTGGAAAACTATCCCGACCCCAAGGGCGCGCCCGACTACATCCCCTTCGTTCCTGCGATTCGCGATCTCGCCTGGCAGACGCTCTACCAGAAGCACAAAGGCCAGATCGACGAGCAGTTCGCCTTCCTCGCCTTCCGCACCGCCCCGCTGGTCAGCGCCAGCACCATGGATGCCAAGGTCGCCACTTCGGACATGGCCTCGCGCATGATGGTGTGGGCCGAGATCGGCAAGCCCAACCAGCGCGAATGGGTGCCCGGGCCGTGGTCCGGATATGCCAAGAACGACGGCTTGTATCCGGCGGGCTACGCCCTGTTCCGCGCCGAGCCGTCCGAATCGTTGCGTACCGCCATTCAGGAAAACGAAAAGTCCCGCCTGGCCCCCAAGCCCAAGTCCGATAGCAAGCCCGCCGCCAAGACCGCATCCCTGAAGGACCGTCTGTGGAAGGGCTGGGTGCTCCCCGCCTCCGATGCGGATACCTGGTTCGTGGGGGGCGCAGCCGGCTACTACCGCGTCCTCGAATCCGACGATGTCGAAAAAGCGCTGAGCGCAGAGCGCGCAACATTTCGCGGACTGAAGCTCAGCCCACAAGACGCCATGAATCGCGTCCAGCTCGAAGCCGTCAAGGGCGTCCTGTTCCTCGATGCGCTGCGCCGCAAGATGGGCGATGACGCCTTCCTCAAGCTGATGACCGACTACTTCGCCGCCAATACCACCAAAACGGTGACCGCGCAGTCATTCCTCGACAAAGCCGGAGTCCCCTTTGAGTTCACCGAGCCCGCCGAAGGACCCGCTTATCTCACCACCGATATCACGCGCCATCTCGCCTCCGCCGTGCTGGTCTACGGCACCGTGCGCGAAGCCGGCGCCAACCGCTACGCCGCCGAACAGATGCAGCTCCACTACCTCGACCGCTACGAAAGCGAAGTGCCCATCTACAAGGATTTCGAAGTCTCCGACGATCTGCTGCGCCATCGCGACGTCATCTTCGTCGGCCGCCCCGAGGCCAACTCGGCGCTGGCCGCCTGGGCCCCCAAGCTCGGCCTGGTTTCCGAAGGCGGCGGATTCCAGATCGATGGCGCCACCCACGCTTCCGAGCGCGAGGCCCTGGTCTTCGCCGCCAGGAACCCGCTCGATGCTTCTCACATGGTGCTCACGGTAGCGGGCAATGACGCCTTGCGGACGGTGAAGGCATCGCGCGCCGAAGCCCCCGCGGAATACCTGCTGCTCGATGACGGCAACCCGCCGCGCTCCGGCTTCATCGGCCAGGGCGCCGCCGCAGCCGCGGAGGAGCGCCAAGGCCGCCGCCGTTAAATCCCTGCCACCGCCGCCGCTAAAGTGGGGCAGGCGCTTCCGCCTGCCAACCCTTTTTTCTCGGCATCCTCTGCCATCTCGGCACTCTCAGATTTTGACTTTGGTTTTCTCCGCGCTTATCTCCGTTACTCTGCGTCTCCGCGGTGAACTTCAAATTCCCGCCACCGCGATCGTTACCCCCGGCGGGCTCGAGACCCCGCCCACCTGCACTACCACAGGCACCGTGTGCCCCGGCTGGACGCCCCCGGGAACCTGCACCGTCACCTGCATCACGCCGACGTTGCCGAGAGCTTCCACCGCGGACACCACTGTCGCCGGCAGCCCGCCGATCGTCGCGGTCACCGGCAGAATCGGGTGCGGCTGCGGAGCCGTCACCGGCGTGCCTTCGCTGCCCGCCGGCGAAGTCTGCCCTTCGCCCGTGGCGTATAGCGTAATCAAGCTCCCCGCCGCGGCCGGATGCGCCGCGCTGTTCGACGATCCGTCCTGGTTGGTGGCCGCCGCCTGTCCGGTGCCGGTGTTATCCACCGTGAACAGGCCCGGCGCCGCGGCGGCCACCGGCGCCGAAATCGAAAACGTGATCGCGCTCTGGTACGATCCCACCACCTGCGCGCTCGGGCCCGAAACGCCATAAGGCACGATGGCGGTGACCTGGGTCGCCGAGGCATACAGGATCGGGGCCGATATCCCGCCGAACGCCACGCTGACGCTGCCCAGTTGCGTGCCCGCCTGCGCCCCGCTGCCGAGCTGGTATGCGACCGCGGGTGTCGGCCCGAGACCCGCGCCGTAGATCGCGACGATCTCGCCCGCCGCAACCGGTCCGATCACGTTGCTGGCGCCGTTGGTCACCACGCTCTCGACTCCGCCGGAGACTACAGGCCGCAGCTCGCGGATCGCTTGATTCCCCGAGTCGGCCACCCACACGTTGCCGGACGGATCGGCGGCGATGCCCACCGGCCCGCTCAACGGCGCCACGGCGCCGGGTATGCCGTCGTTGGAGTAGCAGCACCTCCCGTTCCCGCCGATGGTGCCGATACTGCCGTTCGTCGCCACCTTGCGGACACGGTTCTGGCCCGTATCGGAAATGTAGAGATTCCCCGCCGGATCCACGGCCACCCCCTGCGGGCTCTTCAGTTGCGCGCTGCTGGCTGCGCCGCCGTCTCCCAGGCCGCCCGAGCCGTCGCTCCCCGCCACCGTAGTGATGTTCCCGCTGGTCGTCGAGAACATGCGGATCCGGTTATTGCCCTGGTCGGCGATGAAGAGATTGCCGTTGGCATCGAGGGCGATGCCGACAGGCAAATTCAGCAGCGCGGTAACCGCCGGTCCGCCGTCCCCGCCGAATCCCTGGCCTCTTCCGGCCACCGTGTCGAGAATGCCGTCCAGCGTGATCTCGCGAATCCGGTGGTTCAGCGTGTCGGCGATGTAGAGGTTGCGGGATGGGTCCACTGCGAGCCCTTGGGGGCCGCGCAGGGCCGCACTCTGCGCCAGGCTGCCGTCACCGAAAAAGGCGGCATTGCCGTTGCCGGCAATGGTGTAGATCATCCCGTTGAGATCCACCGCCCGCACCCGGTTGTTGCCCGTATCGGCGATGTAGAGGAAGCCCAGCAGGTCCACCGTCACGCCCATCGGCCCATTCAATGAGGCGCTGACCGCCGGCCCGAAGTCGCCGGAGAATCCGGAATTCCCGTTGCCGGCCACCGTGACAATCGAGCCGTCCGGCGAGATTCTCCGCACCCGGTTGTTCGCCGTGTCCGCGAAGTAGAGGTTGCCGGCAAAGTCCATCGCCACCCCGGTGGGCGTGTCCAGTTGCGCCATCGCGGCCGGCCCGTTGTCGCCAGAATAGCTGTTGAGCCCGTTCCCCGCGGCTGTCGAAATGAGGCCGTCCCTGGTGACCTTCCAGATCTTGAAATCACCCACGTCGAGGCCCGAACCCGAGCCCACGGAGCCTTCCGCGAAGTAGACGATTCCGTTGGCATCCACGGCCACGCCCGTGGGCCCCTTCAACCTGGCCGTGACTGCCGGTTCGCCATCGAAGGGTAAGGGGCCTTTCGCCGAGCCTACGATGGTGCTGATGTTCCCGTTGATGACCACGCGAATGCGGATGGTTCCCAGGTCGGAGATGTACACGGTGCCGCCGCTGTCCACGGCCACATCCGTGGGCAGGAACAGGGTCGCGATCGAGGCCGGCCCGTTGTCCCCCGAATAGCCGGGGTAGCCGTTCCCCGCGAAGGTGCTCATGGTTCCGTCGAGAGCCACTCTACGCACCACATTGTTGAAGGTGTCCGCGATGTAAATGCTGCCCGCGGCATCCACTGCCACGCCCTCCGGGCCGTTCAGGTCCGCGTTCACGGCCGGGCCGCCATCGCCGCCGTTGCCGTTTCCGCCGCTCCCGGCCACCGTGGTGATGGTGCCGTCCGGCGAGATCCTGCGGATGCGGTTGTTGCCCGTGTCCCCGATATAGAGGTTGCCCGCGGCATCCAGGGTCAGGCCGGTCGGGCCGCTCAACAGCGCGTTGGCCGCCGGCCCGCCGTCACCCGAGAAGCCAATGGTGCCGGTTCCGGCATACCTGCTGATGGTGCCGCTGGGGGCGATCTGGCGGATGATATCGGCGTCCCGGTCGGCAACAAAAATGTCACCGGCCGCGTCCACCGCAATGCCGTCGGGAAACGATAGCTGCGCGCTGGTGGCTGGGCCCCCGTCGCCCGAGTTGCCATACCGCCCGGTGCCCGCGACCCGCGTCAGTGTCCCGGAACCATCTACCTTGAAGACCGAGTGGATGCTGCCGAAATAGACGTTGCCGGCCGAATCTACCGCGACTCGCGGCGGATCGCCGATGGAGGCTGTGCCGGCTGCGAGTGGCGTAGCCGGCGGGACTCCTCCGGCGGCTGTGGAGATGACATACTGCCCCCGAGAAAGATGGATCCCAAGAAAAAAGAAAAGTACTATGGCCCTGATCATGCGGATGCCTAACTTACGTTCCAAGCTGTATCATGCGGCGACTACCGGCCGCGCCCGGGCCATTCCGGCTCCTGGCTCCTGACTCCTGACTCCTACTCCCGCAGTTATACCACTTCTATCATGCGGAGGCGTAGTGCTCGAAGATCGGGGAGGAGTATATCGGGTCCTTCAGCCTCCAACTCGGCCGCCGAGGTCAGGCCGGTCGCAACCGCGATGGAGCGGATCCGATTGCTTCGTGCCGCCACGATATCTGCCGGAGCGTCGCCCACCAGGGAGACCGGCGCACCGCGTTCCACCCAGGCGCGGCGGCGCGCTTCGCGGATCGCGATCTTCGCCAGGCCCGCCCGCGTCTTCGCCATTTCGCCGAATGCGCCGAAACGAAAATAGTCGCGCAAGCCCGCGCGTTCCAGCTTGCGCCAGCCGATGCGCGTCAGGTTCCCAGTGACCAGACCCAGCAGGATGCCGCGCCGCGTGAGTCTTTCGAGCAACGGCGCAACTCCCGGGCAATGCTTGTCGCGGAGCACCGGACATTCCCGCAGGTAGTAGCGCTCGGCGGCGCGCAGAATCTCGGGCATGGAGGAATGAATCCGCGCCCGCGGGGCGCCCGCGCGCCGCATCATGACGGTCAGGATGTCGGGGTCCAGCATCCCCTGCACGGGGATGCCCTCGGTGGTGGTTTCGAGCCCCGTCACGCGGCGGACGCCGTATACCAGCGCCTCGCGATGATGCGGCCCGGCGCGGCGGACCAGCGTGCCGTCGATGTCGAAGAGAACCAGTGCGCGGTGGGTCAATATCGATGATAATAGATATGTGACCCCCAACGGCGACTCACCCAGCGGCAACTCCCGGATGGACCGGATTGAAGCGACCCTCGATCGGCTGTCCGCCCGCCAGGACAAGGCGGCGGAGCAGCACGAAAAGGCGGTGGAGCGGCAGGACAGGTCCATCGAACACCTCTTCGAGGTTTCGCGCCAGCGTGACCGCGAAATCGATCGGCTGCTCGAGATTGCGAATCGGAACAACGAGACCTTCGCACGTATCGCGAGTACGCTCGAGGCCCACACCGAGTCCCACGCCGATCATGAAGCGATGATTGCCGATCATGATGCGAGGCTTGCGGAACATGCGGCGAAGATGGCGGAGTATGAGGCGAGTATCCGGGAAGCCCGGAAGCGCTCCGAAGAGGAGATCCGGCGGGGCGCCGAGGTCCACCGCGAGGTCGAGGAAAAACTGAACGCCCTGATCCAGATTGTCGACGAGACCATCCGCAAGAAGCCTGGCAACGGCGACCAGCCGAAATCCAACTGACCGGGGCCGCTACAATAGTCTCGTGCACCTCGCGAAATTCCGCGTAGGCCTCATCCAGATGGCCTGCGACCAGGATCCCGCCCAAAACCTGGCCAAGGCCGAATGGCGCATCCGGGAGGCGGCCGGCAAAGGCGCGCAGATCCTCTGTGTCCAGGAACTCTTCCGCTCGCAGTACTTCTGCCGCGTGGAAAGCGCCGAACTGTTCGACTTGGCGGAGCCTATTCCCGGGCCCACCAGCGAGAGCTTTTCGCGCCTGGCGCGCGAGCTTTCGGTGGCGCTTATCGGGTCGGTCTTCGAGCGGCGCGCTGCGGGCGTCTATCACAATACCGCCCTGGTCCTCGACGCCGATGGCACGCTGCTGGGGACGTACCGCAAGATGCACATCCCCGACGACCCGCTGTACTTCGAGAAATACTATTTCACCCCCGGCGACCTGGGCTTCCGCTGCTTCGACACGCGGTACGCCCGCGTGGCTCCGCTGGTCTGCTGGGATCAGTGGTTTCCCGAGGCGGCTCGCCTGGCCGCGCTGGCAGGCGCCCAAGTGCTGTTCTACCCCACGGCCATCGGATGGCATCCTTCTGAAAAGGCGCAATACGGCGTGGCGCAGCACGACGCATGGCGCACCATCCAGCGCGCCCACGCCATCGCCAACGGATTGTACGTCGCCGCCGTCAACCGCGTGGGGTACGAAGGGCCGCCCGAGCAGGGCCTGGAATTCTGGGGCGGATCCTTCGTGGCCGATCCCTTCGGCCAGGTGCTGGCGGAAGCCGGCCACGACCGCGAGGAGACGCTCATCGTGGAATGCCATCCGCGGCGCATCGAAGAAGTGCGGCGCAACTGGCCGTTCCTGCGCGACCGCCGAATCGACGCCTACTCTGGTATATTGAACCGGGTGATCGATTGAAGCTGAAGACACCGCGCAGCCGCGGCTTCCGCATGCCCGCCGAGTGGGAGCCGCACGAAGCTACCTGGATCGCGTGGCCCCACAATCGCGACGACTGGCCGGCCAGGTTCGCGCCCATCCCCTGGGTCTACGGCGAGATCGTCCGCAAATTGAGCCTTGTCGAGCGTGTGCGGATTCTGGTGGAGAACCGCCTGATGGAAGACATGGCGCGCCGCGTGCTCCGCAGAGCCGGCGCGGAGATGGATTCCGTCGAGTTCTTCCATTCGATCACCAACCGGGCGTGGACCCGCGATTACGGCCCGCTGTTCGTCAAGAACCGCCGCGGCGAAGTGGGGCTGACGGCGTGGCGCTTCAACGCGTGGGCCAGCTATGACGATTGGCAGCACGATGCGGCCATCGCGGCATGGATCGGCCAGCAACTGCGACTGCCCACCTGGACCCCCGAAATGGTGTTGGAGGGCGGCGCCATCGACGTAAACGGCGCGGGGCTGCTGCTGGCCACCGAGGAATGCCTGCTGAGCCCCGTGCAGGCGCGCAATCCGGGCATGACACGGCAGCAGATCGAAAAGAATCTGCACGACTACCTGGGCGCCCAACGCGTGATCTGGCTCTGGAACGGCGTCGCCGGCGACGACACGCACGGTCACGTGGACGACGTAGCGCGCTTCGTGGGGCCCGAGACCGTGGTGGCCGCTTCGGAGAGCGACCGCTCGGACGCCAACTACGCCCTGCTGCGCGAGAACCACGCGATCCTGCGCGCGGCCGGTCTGCGAGTGGTGAAGCTGCCGATGCCGCGGCCCCTGATTTTCTCGGGCGAGCGTCTGCCGGCCAGCTACGCGAATTTCTATATCGCCAACCGCCTGGTGCTCGTCCCCACGTTCAACGATGTGAACGATCGCGTGGCGCTGGCGGCCCTGGCGCGCGTATTTCCCGATCGCGAGGTGGTGGGCATCCACTGCACGGAGCTGGTCTGGGGCTTCGGCGCGCTGCATTGCATGACCCAGCAGCAGCCGGCCGCGGGAGGCTCATGAAACATTCTTCCACATGCTGTCCTGGGCGCTGACTCCGCCAGGGGAACTGCAATCCTAATTCGGCGGCAGGCCGGCCCCGGAATAACGGATGGCGCGTCGCTTGATTCATGTTGAAGGTCTGACCGAAGAAGACTTCGTCAACGAAGTGCTCCGGGATGTTTGATTGCGAGCTGGCCGCGCAGCACGACGATGAGTACGTGGGACACTCCGTTGCACGGAGCGAGGCGATCGGTTTTGTCGCCTGTCGCCCTGCCGCAATCTAGTGACAGACCACGAAAGGCGATGGTCTGTCCTACTGAACGTCCGTCACTTTCCCATCCACGAACGTGATCTTCAAATCCTTGTACACGTAAATCTTCTTCGACCCCAGATCGGCGATGTCCTTCGGCTTTCCCATGATCGCCTCCACGTCCTGGATCGATTGGCCCAGCGCCACCGTTGCCGGAGCGCCTCCGCCCGCCATGCTCTGGTTGACCGTGTCCTGCTCCGCCCGGTCCGCGTCCTGCGATACCTGCGCCAATTGGGTAGCGGCGTTGGCGTCAGGCTGCATCTGCGAGGCGTACGGCGCATTGGTGGGCTGTCCCGCGGCCGAGGCGGGCAGCGCGGGCAATCCGCCCTGGCCCTGCTTCTTCTGCAAGTCGCCCAGGCCCTGATCGATGGTGGCGCGCATCTGGTTCTGCATCTCCTGCAGATCGGCCAGCGCCACCGAAACCGTGCTGCCCTTGCGGCAATCCTGGCCCTTGCTCGCCAGCACCACCACCTGGGCATACTGGGAATTGGAGGGCGGCGGCGAATTGAGCTGCAGCACATCGCCCTCGGTCACGGGGCACAACTGCCCGCCGCCGGCATCCACGTCCAGGGCGTTCGCCACCACGAAAACATGCGGACCGCCGCCGCTGAAAATCGGGGGCGGACCGCCGGCCTGCGCGGTATTCATGGACCCCTGCTCGGCCCGCTCCTGATCCAACTGCCGTTTGACTTCATCCGCGATCGCCTGCTTCACGTCGGGGGTGAGCGGCGTCGCCGCGTAATTGTTGGACTGCGCGTCGGCCGCCGCCGCGGCTGCCGCCTGCTGGCGCGCCACGTACGCGTCCTGCAGAGTCTGTGCGATCAGGTAGTCGGTCAGCCAGAACGCGGGGCCCGCGTAATACGGATACGGTGTGAACCACCCGCCGTAGTACCCGTACCACGGGCTGCCACCCCATCCCCAGCCGTAAGCGATCGGCCGCGCCCACGGACTGTAGGCGTAAGCGTAGAACCCCGGCGACCAGAATCGCATCGGTCTATAAACGCTGAACGAGACTCCGCCCCACACCCACGGCCGGTAAACGCGCGCGTACGAAACGTTGTTCACCACGTACGTGCGTTGGATAAACGTCGTGTTGTTCACCACCACGTTGCGCTGCACATACCCGCTGCCGCGCGAATTGGCGACGATCACGCCTCCGCCGGGCCGCTGCACCTGCACGCTCCGCACGCCGTTGGGAGCATGATGGATGATCGCGCCGTTGGCCGTGTGCACTTCGCGGATGGAACCGTCGGCACGGGTCTGTACCTGCCCGCCGTTTGGAGCGTGGTAGATCGCGGCCCGCGGCGCGAAGGTGCGGCCCGAGGTCGAATTACCGGAGTTTGCATTGAAGGTTCCGGGGCCGCGATTGCCTCCGCCCACGGTGTTGCCTCCGGGCCGATTGTTGCCGTTATTGGGGGGCGCATTGTTTCCGCCCGGCCGAGTGTTCGGACTGTACGTGGTCGTGCTGCCCGGGCGATTGTTGCCGTTGTTGGAAGCCGGTGTAGTATTTCCGCCGGGTCGATTGTTCGGGTACACGGTAGTGCTGCCGGGACGGCTGTTGCCGTTGTTGGAAGCCGGCGCAGTATTGCCGGCGGGCCGATTGTTCGGGCTGACGACCGTGCTGCCGGTCCGGTTCCCGCTCGGGGTCGGGTTGCTGTTGCCGCCCTGGTGTGTTTGCGGCGTGCCCGTTTGCGGCGTGCTGGCGTGCGGTTGAGCAGCCGGAGCGCTCCTGGATGGCGGCGCCGAATGCGAGGGAGCCGAATGCGTGGGAGCCGGCGGCTTCGGCGGCTTCTTGTCTTGTGCGCTCAGAGTCGCGGAGAATGCGAGCAGCAATATGGCGACCGCCGTCCCGATCCATCCAGGCCGGGCAACTTTACTTGCGCGAATGATATTCATGAGATCTCCCGGACGTGCCGCCCCGCAGAGACGGAACACACATCCACCTGTGTCAAGTATACGTACTTGCAGGCCTGAAAGTTGCGAACCTTCTGCCCGCGGGTACTAGCGAGTGGCGGCCCGTTGCCAGTTGAGAACCACGGTGATGGGCGCGGGCGCCGCATTTTCTGTAACCGTCGATACGGTATTCACCAGAAAGCGCTTACCATCCGCCGCTACATCGTAACCGACGTAGTTAGACATGCTGCCGCCGCCCGGATTCCGTGGATTGAATAGCGCTTGCGGAACGCCGTACTCAAAACGGGGCGCGGTCTTCACCTCCACGGCCATCAGTCTCCCATCGGCGGCGACATAAAACAGCTCCTTTCCATCCCGGCGCCACCTCGGCTGCCCGCCGCCAGTGCCCGTCGACACCTGAAACTTACCCGCCCCCGCCGGGAATGATTGCACGTAAACGTGGTATTGGCCCGGACCGGATTCGTCCGAAGCGTAGGCGATCCATCGGCCGTCCGGAGAGAAATGTCCCTGCCGTTCATTGGAGGGCGTCTGCAGGTACGGCATCGGCTTGCGGTCCCCCGGAGGGAACATGGGAAGGATCCACAAGTCCTCCCTGGTCTTCGGATCGAAGCGTTCGTACAAGAGGTATCGCCCGTCGGCGGACCAGTCCTGCGGGCGCCCGGACTTCAAGAGCAGTTGCTCGTTCGCGGACCCGCTGGAATCCTTCTGGTAGATGTCGTAATTGCCGGCGGCGACAGCCCGGTCGGAAGCGAAAACCAGCTTGGTCCCATCCGGCGACCAGACCGGAAGGAAGTCTCGTGCGGGATCGAAGGTGAACCGTGTGGGGTTGCCGCGCGCCACGTCGAGCACCCAGACATCCTGGTTGCCCGTGGCATCCGTCAGGTCCACCGCCACGCGCTTCCCGTCTGGTGAAAGCGCCACGCCGCTATAGGTCGCGGGCGAACCCACGGTTCCCAGTGACTTTCCCTCCCGGTCGAACCACACCAGTTGCGAGGAGCCGCCGAGGCCGCCGGAGCGGTAGGCCAGCACGCCATTGGCAGACACCGCGAAAAACCCCAGCGCCAGCACGGAGCCCACTTGTTCGCCTACGGGAAACGGCTCGCTGGTCAGCTCGAAACGCCTGGTGTCCAGCGGTTGCGCCATCAGGGTGCTCTCCCGCAGAAAGAGCAGATGGCCGGTGTCCGAGCCGGCCCCCGGAGGCGCGTAAGCGCCCGCCTGCTTGCTGGCCACCAGGCGTTTCCGCGGGCTGCCATCCAGCGAGGCCAGGTAGATGGCTTGGTCCTCCGTACGGGTCGTACGCGTGATATAGAGAAAGTGCTGCCCGTCCGGCAGGAACCACGGTCGCAGATGCCCGAGTTCCCCCTGCGATTCATCGGATGTGGTCAGCCGGGTGGGCACGCCGCCGGCCTGGGACACCCGGAAGAGGCCGGTTGCGTTGTAGCCGAAGATAATGACCCCGTCGCGGCTCCACGACCCGCCAAGGATGCTGCCTGGGAGTTCGCACAGCGTTTGCGCCGGGCCGCCCCCGGCCTCTACCTTCTTGAGCTTTCCCAGCGCGCCGAAGCCTATGAAGCGGCCGTCGGGCGACCAGAAGGGAAGAAAGCCCGCCCCTTCGGTTCCAGGCAGCGCCTGAGCGGTCAGGGAATCCAGCGGCCGGACCCACAGCATTGACCGTCCATCGGCGCCGCTGGCAATGAAGGCCAGCTTGCGGCCATCGGGCGAGAGCGCCATGCCGCCGTTGCCGAAATTCGTTTTCTCGGGCGCGGGGATCTGGAAGCGCATGGCCGCGGGCTCTGCGGGCGTCTCGCGGAAGTGCAGCACCGCTACCGCTACACCGGCCAGAGCCACCATGGAAATGGCTACATTCCACCAGCGGGAGAGGCCGCGGGCTTTGGGCGGGGGCAGAGCGGGCGGCGCAGGGGCCGCGGGGGGCGCCTCCGGCGCCTCGTCGATCTCCAGGCGCGCCATGGCGATATCGGGCAATCGCCGCTTGCGGTCCCGCTCCAGGCATCGGCGCAAGAGCCGGCGGATGGCGGGTGGCGTCTCGGCCGGCAGCTTCGACCAGTCCGGGTCCGTCTTCAACACCCCTGCCAGCGTGTCCGACACCGTATCGCCGCCGAACATCTGGCGGCCGGTCAGCATTTCGTAGAGCACCACGCCGAATGACCAGATGTCGGACCGCCGGTCCGCCTCGGAGCCGCGCGCCTGCTCCGGCGACATGTACGCCGCCGTTCCCATGATCACTCCGGCCAGCGTGGCCCGCATGGTGAGGGTGGGCGAGGTTGCCGCGTCGGCAGAGACCGGCTCGCCGGAGAGCGCTTTGGCGAGTCCGAAATCCAGCACCTTGACGCGGCCGTCGGGCGTGACCTTGATATTGGCCGGCTTCAGGTCGCGATGAATCACAGCCTTCTCGTGAGCGTACTCCAGGGCGTCCGCGATCTGCCGGGCGATGGGCAGCGCTTCCTCGAGCGGGATCGCGCCCTGCGCGATGCGCTCGGCCAGCGTCGGGCCCTCCGCCAGCTCGAGCACCAGCGCGCGGTCCTCCACGCCATAGATCGCCGCGATGTTGGGATGGTTCAGCGACGCCAGCACCTGCGCTTCGCGGGTGAATCGCGCCATGCGGTCGGGGTCTTGCGCGAACGCTTCGGGGATGACTTTGATGGCCACGTCGCGGCCCAGCTTGGTATCGGTGGCGCGGTACACTTCGCCCATGCCGCCTGACCCAAGCTTGCCGGTGATGCGGTAGTGCGCGATGGTTTGTTGGTTCATTTGGTCGGCATCCTCCGCCGCAGCTCGTCGAAGAAATTCAGCAGGAACGTCACGTGAAGCGACGCCTTGTCCGCACCGCCTCCTTCCGACGCCGGGAACGCGACGAAGCGTTTGCCATCCGGCGCCAGATCCAGGTTGGGATTATTTGCGACTGCCGAAACCGGTGTCTCACACCACTGGCGTGGTTTGCCGGGGACGAATGCCTCTCCATTGACGGTGTATTCGGCCACCTGGATGTGGCCGTCCATGCTCACGAAGAACAGCTCCTTGCGATTGGGCGACCACATGGGAAATCTCCCCGGGGCAGTGGAGATCTGCCACTTGCCGCCCGATCCGGAAGAGGCCCCCGACGGCCGCACATATACGTGAAAGCTCCCGGATTCATCGGAGGCGTAGGCTATCCACCGTCCATCGGGCGAAAAGGCCGGACCGACATCGTTTCCCGGCGTGCCCACAAACAGCTCCGGTTTGCCCGGCTTCGGGTGATCGGGATCGGTGGTGTCGAGCGGCAGGATCCAAATGTCGTTGGCGGTCGCCTGACTGCCCTGGGAGAAGGCCAGGCGCTTGCCGTCGGGCGAGAACGAGCCGGGCCCGGTTATCCCGATCGTTTCCAGAAGCCGCCCCGGCTGTCCCGATCCGTCCGCGCGGATCCACCAGAGACCGCCGCCGGCAGCGGGCGCGAAGACGATGTGTCTTCCGTCCGGCGTCCAGACGGAGAAGCGGTTGAGCGCGCCCGGCGTGAAGGTGATGCGCGTCAGTGCGCCGCGTTCGAGATCGTAAACCGAGATGTCTCCATTCACCGCGAGCGCCAGGCGTTTCCCATCCGGGGAAAAGCGGGGGGTTAACGTTGGACCAGGCGCGGTGAACAAAGGGGCCTGCTTGCCCGCGCCGTCCAGCCACACCAGCGAACGGGACGTCGGCATGGACTTGCCGGCTAGGTAGACCAGGATACCGGTCTGGGAGAAATCGAGCTGCCCGCCTCCCGAGACGGGGAACCCCGCAACGTCTTGGAGCTGGGGTGCGGGCACTCCGCTGGTTTCGAGCCGCTTTAGGTCGAACGGCACGGCGAACAACGTGCCTTGGTGAATGTAGATCAAATGGCCGCTCGGCAGGTAGCGCCCGAAGTAGCCTCCCCGTTGCACCATCTTGAGCTGTCCCGTCTTCAGCGAGATGGCGGCGATGTTGGCGTCCTCGAAGTTCCCGGCGGCGTTGGTCGCGGTCACCAGGAGCGTATCGCCGCCCGGCAGGATCTGCGGCCAGCGGTAGGTGCGCAAGCCGTGGTCTTCCGGTTTGGCCACTATCTGCGGCGTCCCGCCGGCCTCGGGGATGCGGGAAAGATGCAGGCCGTCCAACGCCACGATAATATTGCCATCCTCGCCCCATGCCGCGCCTCGCGGATAGACCGCTTCGCACAACGTGAACGGCGCGCCTCCCTGCACGGAGATCTTCTTCAACTTCTGGTCGGCGAAGAATCCGATCCATTGGCCGTCGGGAGAGAAGAAGGGATCGGCCGCGCCTTCCGTGCCGGAGAGGATCGTGGCCTGGGACTGGTCGATGAGGCGCGTGGCGATCTGGACGCCGCCGGGGCCGCGGGCAGGAAAGGCGATGCGCGTGCCATCGGGCGAGATGATTGCGGTAGAGTGCTGGCCGGCCACGGCATCCGGCCCCAAGTCGGCGCTGAAGCGCATCAGCGGGTGATCGACCGGCCGGGTGGCACGCCATGCCACCCACAGCACCACGGCTAGTGCCAGCGCGAGCGCCGCCGATGCAGCTTTCCACGGCAAGCTGCGTTGGGAAGCGGGCGGCTGTCCCGGCGCTTCTTCCAGCAGCCGCCAGGCGTCGCCAATATCGCGCAAGCGCCGCTTGGGATCCTTCTCCAGGCAGCTCTTCAGCAGCCGCTGGACCTTCGCCGGAACTCCGTCCCACCGCGGCTCTTCCTTGATCACCGCCGCCAGCGTTTCCGAGACATCCTCGCCCGCGAACAGCCTGCGCCCGGTGAGCATTTCGTGGAGCACCACGCCGAACGCCCAGATATCGGCGCGCTTGTCCACCGGCTTGCCGCGCGCCTGCTCGGGCGCCATGTAGCCCGCGGTGCCCAGGATCATGCCAAGCTGCGTCGCGCCCATGGTCAAAGTGGGCGACTGCGCGGGATCGCCGGACACAGACCCGGAGGTCTGTGCCACCACCGCCGCCAGGCCAAAATCAAGTACCTTCACCACCCCCGCCGCCGTGACCATAATGTTGGCCGGCTTCAGGTCGCGATGCACGATGCCCTTTTCGTGCGCGGCCTCGAGTGCGTCCGCGATCTGGCGGGCGTAGTTCAGCGCCGTCTCCACGGGCAACGGGCCCGATGGGGTCTCGCCTTCCACCAGTTCCATCACCAGGGCGCGGTCCTCCACGCCGTAGATCGCCGCGATGTTGGGATGATTCAACGACGCCAGCACTTTCGCCTCACGCTCGAAGCGAGCCAGCCGTTCGGCGTCCTGCGCCACGCCTTCGGGAAGAATCTTGATGGCCACGTCGCGATCGAGCTTGGTGTCGTGCGCGCGGTACACCTCGCCCATGCCGCCCGCGCCGAGTGGCGCAAGGATCTCGTAGCATCCCAGGCGCGTCCCTGTCGTCAGAGGCATCGAGTGTCAACGATTGTACTCCATCTGAGTGCTACACTGGCTTCGGTGCTTAGCATTGAGGAATATTTGACCCTGCCGGTCCCGGAAAATCGCGTCGGTTATGAGTACGACGACGGGAAGGTCATCGAAGTGCCGGCTCACAATCTGGAGAACGCTAAGATTCAATCGAAGGTGATACGCCTGTTCGGCTCCTTCCTTGACACCGCCAGGTTGGACATCGACGTGCTCTGTCCCACTGGCTACTGGCTCTCGCCTAATGTCGAGCGAGTCCCCGACGTCTCCCTTCTCAGCGCTGCAAAAGCCGCCGCCATGGAAGTGTTCCACGGCTCCCTCCGTGGCGCGCCCGACGCGGCGATCGAAATCGTCTCTCCCAACGAGTCCGCGACGGAACTGGAGCGTAAAGTCGATCAGTATCTGGCTGCGGGCGTCCTCGCCGTCATCCTGGTTTACCCGGAGACGCGCCACGTCCTGGTCTACCGGCCTAATGGAGAGGCCCGCCGGCTGGGAACCGGCGACGCGCTGGAACTCCCCGATTTGCTGCCCGGCATGAAGCTCCCGATCGATGAGTGGTTCACGACTTAGTGGGACAGCCCTCCCGGCCTGTCTTCTTCTCAAACTGTCGCTCATTTGCCCGGCATCTTCCGCTTCAGCTCATCGAAGAAATTCACCCGGAACCAGGTGAAGCGACGTCCTATCGGCGCCGCCTCCCGCCGTCACCGGGAACGCGACTCCACCAGGAATTGCAAATCATTTGATTTGACAAATCAAATTAAATCCGGATAACATTCCCTCATGAGCCGGGCGGAGGTCGAAACGGTCCTGCGATGCTATCCCCGCATCTACTTCGCCTGCCACCGGCGCCACGTCCGCGATGAGCAAACCGGCAGCGTCATCAGCGCGCATCAGGCCAGCGTCCTCGATCACCTGGACGATGTCGAAAACACCTCCCTGCTCGACCTGGCGCGCCACATGGGAGTGACCGCTTCCACCATGTCGCTGACCGTCGACCGGCTGGAGCGCGGCGGCTACGTGACGCGCGAGCGCAGCGGTGAGGATCGGCGCCGCGTCGACCTGCGGCTGACGCCGGCCGGCGTGGGCATCAAGCGCCAGCAGAAGGTGCTGGAGCCCGAACTGGTGGCCGCGGTGCTCGATCGCCTGAATGAGCGCAACCGCCGGCGAGCGCTGCGGGGCCTGGAACTGCTGGCCGAGGCGGCTTCGGATTGGCTCGCCTCAAAAGGAGCAAAAACATGAAGTGGGTGTTGTTGGTTGTGGGAGTTCTAGTCCTCCTCGTTGGGCTAGCCGCGATGGTTGGAGCGATTCTGCCGCGGGGTCATCACGCCACTCGCAAGGCGCGCCTCCGCGTGTCGCCGGAAGCCTTGTACGCGGTGATCGCGGGCCCGCCCGACTGGCGGACCGGCGTGAAGAGCTTCGGCGTCCTGCCGGACGAGGACGGCCGCAAACGCTGGTGGGAGGAAGACACCCACCGGCAGAAAATCACCTTCGAGCTGGTGGAAGACCGGCCCCCCACGCGCATCGCGGTGCGCATCGCCGGACGTATTCCCGATGGGGACTTGCCCTTCGGCGGAACCTGGACCTTCGAGATCGCGCCCGCCCCGGGCGGCGGGTCGGACCTGCGCATTCACGAAGACGGCGAGATCTCGAACGTGATCTTCCGCTTCATGGCGCGCTTCTTCTTCGGCTACACCGCGAGCATCGAAGGCTACCTGCGCGACCTGGGAACCAAGTTCAACCAGCCCGTCGAAATCGAACAGTGAGGCATCCACATGGGACAGGAACTCGAATGCACCATGCGCCACCGGCATCGGACACTCACCGGCAAAGCGCAGCTCGAAACCGACTACCTGCTGTTTCGCTCCCCTCCCTCCGATCGCCTCAAACTTCTCTTCAAAGATCTGACCTCCGTGACCGCATCCGCAGGTGTCCTCAAGCTGGAGTTCGCCGGAGGCCCCGCGGAATTCGACTTGGGGCGGGCCGCGGAGAAGTGGGCCGCGAAGATCCTCCATCCGCCCTCGCGGCTCGACAAACTGGGCGTCAAACCGGGCCTGAAGGTGCGCCTCGTGGGCGAATTCGACGAGGACTTCCGCCGCGAATTAGCCGAACGCCAAGCCGAAGCGCCGGAGCCGCGCGCCAAGGCCGATCTGCTGTTCTTCGCGGCAGAGACCGCGGCCGATCTCAAACGCGTGCGCAAGATCGCCACCGGAATCGAGACCCATGGCGCGTTGTGGTTAGTCTACCCTAAAGGCGTGACGGCCGTCCGCGAAATCGAGGTGCTGCAAACCGGCCGGGAAGCGGGACTCAAAGACGTCAAGGTCGCACGTTTCTCCGAAACCCACACCGCCCTGAAGTTCGTGTTGCCGCTGGCCGCACGCTAAAAAAATTCTTGGCCACAGATAAACGCCGATGAACGCCGATAACTCATTTTGCTTTCATATCTGTGTTCATCTGTGGCCTATATTCTCTTCCAGCTCTTCTCACCCCCGCCGCGTCACCGCCGTGGTCGTCAAATTCCGCTCGATCGCGAATTTCACCAACCCCACCAGGTCGTGAACGTTCAGTTTCCGCATCAGGCTGGCGCGGTAGGTGTCCACCGTTTTGGGACTGATCTCCAGCAGGTCGGCGATGTCTTTCGCCCGCAGCCCGTTCACCAGGTACGAGAACACCTCCATCTCCCGCGGGCTGAGCGAGGCCAGCGGATCCTCCTCCTGGCTCTTTTCGCCCCTCGTAAACAGCCCCGCGCCGCGCAGCAGCGGGGAGATCCACACGCCGCCATCGCGCACAAACGTGATGGCCTCCGACAGGTGCCGCGAAGGCCCGTCCTTCAGCAGGTACGCGTCCGCCCCGGCCCGCAGCGCCTCCAGTACGGTACTATCTTCGCGGCTGACGGAAAGGATCATGAGCTTCGCCGTGGAACCGGCGGCCCGCAGCTTGCGGATCGTCTCCACCCCCGTCATGCCCGGCATCTGCATGTCCAAAATGGCAAAGTCCGGCTTGAGCGCCATCACCATTTCCACCGCGGCGGGACCGTCGGCGCACTGCCCCACGATGCGCAGGCCCTGCGCCGCGCACAACGCAGCGATTCCTTCCCGCACAATCGCATGATCGTCCGCCAGCACGACTGTGGTCTCTTGCAATTCCATAAAATCTCCTACGGTTCGAACGGCGCCGTGACTTCCAGGCGTGTACCCGCAGCGCCGCTTTCGATGGCTAGCCTGCCCCCCACCGCGCCGGCCTGCTCGCGAATGGAGCGCAGTCCGATACCCGACGCCACGCTTGCCGGGGCCGAGAACTGCCGCCCAACATCGAATCCCACCCCGTTATCCTGCACTCTCAAAACCAGGCGGCCGCCTTTCGCCTCGAGCGCCATCTCGATGCGCGTCGCCCGCGAATGTTGAATCAGGTTGGAAAGTGCCTCCTGCGCCGCGCGGTACATCAGGACCTTGACTTCGAGCGAGGGCTCATGCGGCAGAGGCCGAAGGGCGAGCGACGCTTCGTAACGCTGGGGGATGCCGCTGATCTCCCACAGTTGCCGCAGCGCCTCTTCTAGTGTGAGCCGCTGCCATTCCGGCGGGTGCAATTGCCGGGAAACGGCCCGCACCTGCTCCAGAGCCTGGCCCAGCAGGGCGGCGATGCGATCGAACGCCACCTCCACCGGATGCGGCGGCCCGGGAAGTTGGGCAACGATCGTTTCCAATTGGGCGCGTATCGCGACCAGCATCTGGCCCACGCCGGTATGCAGTTGGCGGCCCAGGCGCTCCCGTTCCAGGTCGATCTGGAGGACCGCCCGCCCGCCGCCTCCCGGACGCATCTGCCGCGCCCGCGTGGAAAGGCCCCGCTCCGCTTCCTGCAGGCGGAAACAGTGGCGCACCAGATTTTCCCGAAGGCTGAGCAGCTCGAAAGTCTCCTCTAGCTCCACGCTTCCAGCCAGGTTCGCCAATTGCGCGCTGAGCAAAACACTGTGCCTGGTCTCCAGCACCAGGGAAAAGCGTACCCCGGAATCCGGCGGAATGGCACTCACCAGATTGTCGGCGTCACCGAACGTCAGGCGCGCCGCGGCGCTCAACCAAAGCACCTGCCCCTGCCGGTTGCACTCCATCAACAGCGGAGCAGCAACTGCGGAGCGCCCACGGCCGGGCCCGTTTTCCCCGATCTCACTCAACCAGACGTCTCCTATTGTAGCGGAGGTTTCCTAGGTAAGAATGCCAGTTAACCAGGGTTATGGGCAAGCTCTGTACGTACCCGGTACTGCGGTTACTAAGCGTAGTACTTGCAATCAGTTTCGCAACGTATTATAAGTAGATCACTGATGGAAAAACCGCTCAACTTCGTGCCGCGGATCGCGATCTTCCTGGCGGGTGTCGCGGCCGGCGCTCTGACTCTCTCCCGCCGGGAAGGCAACCATGCCGATCCGGCCGCCACCCAGGATCTGAAAGACGCCATCACTGGTTTGGAAAAACGCCTGGCGGCTAACGAATCGTCCAATGCCGCGCGTTTCTCCCAAGTGGAAACCAGGCTCGACGAACACGCGGCGAAACTCGCGGATGTGCCGTCCACCGCACAAATCGTCGCGGCTATGGAACAACTGCTGTCCAAGACGATGGCGTCCCTGGACGACCGGCTGACCACCCAGGCGCACTCCATCGAAGTTCTCAAAACTACCGTCTCGCAGACCGACAGTCTTCTCGAGCGCGTACTCGAATCGCTCGACTCTCTGCAGACTTATACAGAGCCGCCCCAACTGGAGAACGACGCCTTGCTGCGCCCGGTCTGAGTCTTCAGCCGGGTATGACAGTCGCTCGCGATCTATCGATTTCTCTTAGCCGGCTCTAGGCCTATTCTGGTTTCCCGGGCATCAAGAACGTTACTATTCTCAGAAATCTGCCTATGGATCTCACCAAAGTCCTCCAACAACTTCACGAGGAGCTGGAGAACCTCGATGCCGCGATCCTGAGCCTGGAGAAGTTGCAGGATACCACCATGCGCCGCGGCAGGCCGTCCGGATGGTTGGCCGAAGTCGATCGACGAAAGGCCGGCACGCCCAAGCGCAAACCGGGCCGCAAAGAGCTTAAGGACGGGTCAGGTTAACTGCGCGAGCCGAGGGATCCCGTTTCGCCAGCCAGCCTGACACCAACAGATCGTAGCACCATGTTGCATCGCGCAGCACCTCGACAACCACTCTAGAACTACAGCAGAGGCCCCTTCCAAGATCACAGCCGCCACGCAAAACGCCGGGGCGCAGAACCGCGGGAACCGGATCTGCGGTTTCAGAGCGCTTCCCATTCCTCACGGTCGATCCCGCCTTGGCGGAGGATGCGCACAAGCAGACCACGGCCAATATCCTCTCCGGAAACTTCCTCGCAAGTTGTCGATTCCTTGTCGCAGGCCTTGTGGGGCAGCCAATCTTGGCTGCCGCCGGCTTCAGCCGGCGCTCCGCGACCCGCGAGGTTCGCGACCCGCGAGGTTTCTGTGGCCAGAGCCCTCCACCTCGCCTTTCAACCCCCGGCCCCCGTCCCCCCGGCCCCAGTAGTAGAATAGGTAGCTAATTGCACTTGGAGAGGCGCGTGAAAAATTCTTTTCTATTCTCGGTAGCGATCGCGGCTTGCATGG
>OMOG01000758.1 GCA_900290305.1 Candidatus Sulfopaludibacter sp. SbA4 | reverse complement strand
CGCCGCAAGATCGGGGAAGGCGGAACGGATGGGGAAGAACCCGGCGCGGGAGCGCGCCATCACGATAACCATCGTGCACCCAGACGGTCCACCGGGGTAGTGAGCACAGCATGCCAGAAAGGTAGTCAGCGTCAGTGGGGGAGGCCCGGGATGGTCGCGGGAGTCGCGATCTGCGAACGCCGTCAGAAAGGGCGGCGGACCATTTGGGCGTCGGAAAGGGTCGGATGTACCGATGAAGCCGGGTAACTCCGGCGGAGGGAAGGACCCTTGCTACTGGTGTGTTTGTGAAGAAGGAAAGGACAGGTGATTGGCGATGAGCCTGACAACACCGGATAAAATCCGGGACCTGCAGATCAAGCTGTATCGAAAGGCGAAGAACGAGCCGGGATTCCGTTTTTATCAGCTCTACGACAAGATGTACCGCGAGGATATTCTGATTCACGCATATACGCTGGCGAAAGCCAACGATGGCGCGTCAGGCGTGGATGGGGAAAGCTTCGCGAGGATCGAGTCGGGAGGACTGACAGAGTGGTTGAACGGACTCGGAAGAGAACTACACGACAAGACGTACAAACCACAACCCGTGCGGAGGGTGATGATCCCGAAGCCGGGCGGCGGAGAGAGGGCGCTCGGCATCCCGACCATACGGGACCGGGTGGCGCAAACCGCTGCGAAACTGATACTGGAACCGATCTTCGAGGCGGACCTGGAGCCGAATGCTTATGGCTACCGACCGGGTCGAAGTGCGCAGGATGCGGTCGAGAAGGTGCATGAACTGCTGCATCAGGGTTACACGGATATCGTTGACGCCGATTTGTCGAAATACTTTGACACCATTCCGCATTCCGAGCTTATGCAGTGCGTGGCGCGGAGGATCGTCGATAAGCATATGCTGCATCTGATCAAGATGTGGCTGAAAGTGCCGGTCGAGGAACGGGATGAGAAGGGGAACAAGAGGCTAACGGGTGGTAAGGACAATGATCGCGGCACGCCGCAAGGCGGCGTGATCAGTCCGATGCTCGCGAACCTCTACATGAACCGGATGTTGAAGGGATGGAAGCAGACCGGACGGGCGGAACAGTTTCGGGCGCAGATAGTATCCTATGCGGACGACTTTGTGATTCTCAGCCGCGGAAAAGCGAACGAGGCACTGGAATGGACGCGCGGGACACTGAGGCGGCTGGAACTGACACTGAACGAAAAGAAGACGAGTATCCGGGATGCCCGGCGGGAGCGATTTGACTTTCTGGGATATACATTCGGGCCGCACTTCAGTGCGCGGACGGGGCGCGGGTACATTGGGCGCAGCCCGTCAAAGAAGAGCGTGAACCGTATCAAAGAGAAAGTGGGAGACATGCTGAAGCCCCAAAATGTCACTCCGTGGGACGAGGTGCGAGACCGGCTGAATCAGACTCTGAGCGGCTGGAAAGCGTATTTCGGACTCGGAAGCACGTCGAAGGCATACAGCGTGATCGATCAACGTGTGGAGGAGCGTGTACGGCACTTCCTGAGAAGGCGGCACAAGGTGTCCTCGCAAGGCACCCGTCAGTTTTCGATGAAGCGGATCTTCGGCGAGTTGGGAGTCTTCCGGCTCCGGGGTCCGCTGCGTGTCGCCGGTTCGTGAGTCTGCGATGAAGCCAGTCGGAAAGCCGGATGCGGGAAATCCGCACGTCCGGTTTGATGAGCGGGGATGGG
>OMOG01000435.1:7549-11169 GCA_900290305.1 Candidatus Sulfopaludibacter sp. SbA4 | reverse complement strand
CCGCTCGAGGAGGTCGGGCTTCGAGAGGTTGACGAAGGTGTCCAGGAAGCGTACGCCCTTTTCGGCGAACAGATCGCCTTCCTTGATGAACGCCGCCTTCACCGCCTCGGGCGTGGTCGCCACGGTGGGGCACGAACGGCTGGCCTGCACCTTGTACAGATCGGTGGTCAGGCAATCGATCATGGGGAAGAAAATAATATCCAGCGGCTTCTTGGCGTGCACCTTGTAGAGCAGGTTGTGCACGTGCGGAATCCCCAGCTTCGAGGGGAAGCAGGGATCGATGGCGCCGCGCTTGGCGCCTTCCTTGTATAACTCTTCGCTAGTGTACTCGGAGAAGACGATGTTCTCCGCCTTAATGCCGAGCGACGCGAAATAGCCCGTGAATACCGGCGTCTGCGAGTACATGTTCAGCACGCGCGGCATGCCGATGCGGATCTCGGAGCGCTTTTTCATGAGCTCGGCGCGCTTCTTCTGCGCGGCCGTGATCTGGAACCGCGGGGCGGCGTCGGCGACTAGAGGCGCGTCGGGTACGCGGAACACGGCCTTCGCGGCCACTTCGACGAAATTCGGATTGGCTTTCTTGATCTTGTCGAGGTTGCCCTTGATGCCGCGCATCTCCTCGATGTTTTCGACCGTGCCCTTTTCGCAGGTGGCGATGATCAGCCGCTGCGCGCCGGCCTCCAGCGGGACCTTGGTCCTGACCGGCGGCTTGTAATCGATGTTGATGACGTTGGTCTTGACATCGATGAACGTGCGCAGGCACTTGTTCTTGCAGAAGTAGCAGCGGGTAGCTTCCTCGCGCGTAGTCTTGTACGCGATATGCGCACAGGCATCGAGCCCGATGAATGTGGACTTGCGCCCGTTGTCCCACAGGCGTCCGGCCTCGAGAGCCGCGCCGATGGCGCCCGCTTCACCGCAATGTTCATGGACGATGACGTCGGCCGGCACGTCCTTGCCCTTGAACCGCGACTCGATGAAATCCACCTGAGCCTTCACGGCCGCGAGATTGTACTGCGTGCCGCCCTGCAGCAGGAAGCGCCGCCCGATCGCCGAGAGGTTGGGAATCTGCGAAACGTACAGCCAGATGTTCTTGGGCAGCACGTTGCACAGGCCCGCCATGATCTCTTCCGGCTTCCACCCCTGGCGCTGGAAGTCCACGATGTCGCTCTGCATGAACACCGCGCACCCATAGCCGAACGAGGGAAAGCCTTTGGCGCCGAATGCCGTGTCGGCGTAGTTCTCCACCGGCACGTTGAAGCCCTGCGCGGTGGATTGCAGGAAGTAGCCGTTGCCCGCCGAGCACTGCGTGTTTAGCTTGAAATCCTTCACGCGGCCGTTCTTCAGGATGATGATCTTGATATCCTGCCCGCCGACGTCGCAGATCACGTCCACGTCGTCATAGAAGTGCAGGCCAGCCTCGGTGTGCGCTACGGTCTCGACCAGCGCGGCATCGGCGCCGATCACGTCCTTGAGTATGTCCTTGGCGTATCCCGTGGTGCCGACTCCCAGGATCTTGAGTTCCACGCCCTGGTCGCGAACCTGCCGGTCGAGCTTTTGCAGCACCTCGATGGTGTCTTCGATCGGGTTGCCCTTGGAGAGCTGGTACGTTTTGGCGAGGATGCGCCGCTTGTGGTCCTTGGAAATCAGGACGGCCTTGGTGGAGGTGGAACCGCCATCGATGCCCACGAAGCCTTCCACTACTTCACCCGGTTGAAACGTCACCGGAGTGAATTTCTTCGTGCGGTATTTCTTTTTGAACTGGGCCAGATCGTCATCGTCCTTGGCCAAGCCGACGCCGCCGCCGCGCTTGGCCTTCTCTTCTTCGCGGCCCACGTTGACGTACCAGTCCAGCTTCTCGTAACCGAGGTACTGCCCCACGCTGTCGTCCTCGGTCTTGCCGAATTCCACCGACCCGATGGCTGCGAAGTACTGCGCGTTGTCCGGCGTTTTGATGAGATCTTCCGGCGGAACGCCTTCGGGTAGGGGAGTGTTGCGCTCTTCCCAAATGCGCGGGATGTTGCTCTTCCAGCAATCGCGCATGCCCTTGATGTAGCAGTTGGGGCCGCCCAGCAGCAGTACTACCGGCAGCAGCGTGTTGCCGCGCGTCAGCACCGATAGGTTTTGCATCACGATGGCTTCGAACAGCGACGCCATCAACTCGTCGGGCGGCACGCCCATTTTCTGCAGGCCGTTGATATCGGTTTCGGCGAACACGCCGCACTTGCCGGCCACGGGGTGCAGCTTGATCCCCTTATAGCCCATCTCGCAGAGCTGCTCGCTGGGGATGCGCAGCTTGGCGTTGATCTTATCGATGACCGCGCCGGTGCCGCCCGCGCACTTGTCGTTCATCGAGGGGATCTTCTTCTTGCGCCCGGTCTCGGGGTCCTTCTTGAAGATGATGATCTTGGCGTCCTGGCCGCCCAGCTCGATGACCGACCCGCACTCGGGATACAGCTTCTCCACGGCGAGGGACACGGCGTTGACTTCCTGCACGAACTTGGCGCCCAGGAACTTGGCCATGCCGTTGCCGCCGGAGCCGGTGATGAACATGCGCGAGTTCATGGCGCTGAACCCATCGACTTCGGTCTCGAACCGCTTGCAGAACTCCAGGACCTTCTCCGGCTGCTTGGTGTCGTGCCGCTGGTAATCGCGCCAGAGAATCTCGTCCGTGGCGGCGTCGATGACCGTGGATTTCACGGTGGTCGAGCCGACATCCATTCCGATGAGGAAATGTTTTTCCATGATGATCTCTTAGTTGGCAACCGACCGCTCCCCTTACGGTCGCGGCTCTGAGTGACGGAGCCGCGACCGTAAGGGAGCGGTACTTCTAATTGGCCTGCGCCCCGTCGGACTTCATGCGTTCGGCGATGTGCATCACGAAGTTCGCGGCCGATCCGACCACGCCCTTGCTATGCGGCACCTGGTACAGCGGCCGCTTGGTCTCGGGATGCGCCTCCACCCAGGCACGGCACTGATCGAGCGTCAGGCCGGTCTGCTCCAGCGCGGCGGCGAATTCCTTCTTGGCCTTGTTCTTGGCCTCGCCCAGCGCCATCTGCACGCGGGAATGAGCATTAATCTCGCCTTCACCGGAGGTCTCCACCGGCAGGTAGATCATGTCCTTGTAATTGGAGACCACGGCCGATTGCGCGCCATCCGACTGAGTCGACGGCATGCAGCCGAAGGGCTTCAGCGAAAGCACCATGTGGGCCAGGTCTTTGTTCGAGTAGTAAATATTCTTGGCGACTTCCAGGTGGCCTTCGCCGCCGCCCGCGCGCGAGTTGTAGAAGGGATGCCCGAGGCGCTGCAATTCGTACTGGTCGGCCAGGTGATGCGCAATCCCGCCGAGAGCGTTGACGATCTTGTGGTACTCGCCTTTGAAAATGGCTTCCGCGAGCTTCAGCTTGGCCACCTTCTGGCGATAGCCGAACTCGATCTTAGCGCGCGTCCCGACCTTCCAAATGGGCGGCAGCACGGTGCCTTCTTCGAGACCTTTGAAGTCCTTGTACTTCTGCACTACCTGGTGAATCATGTACATGATCCACGTGCCGATGGGCTCGACCAGCACCTGCGCGCCCTCGCGCTGCAGGAAGTTGAACATGTTGAAGTTGCCGTCGCCCTCG
>OMOG01000435.1:6552-7539 GCA_900290305.1 Candidatus Sulfopaludibacter sp. SbA4 | reverse complement strand
GAAGTTGCCGTCGCCCTCGGTGGTCTGCGCCCAGAATTCGCCGGTGATCTTGACGATGGGCTTGACGCGCAGGCGGTCGATATCGATCTCGTTGTAGCGGTCGCGGCAGCGCTCCAGCGCCGGGACGTAATCGTCGCCCTTCAACTGCTTCACGAACTTGCCGATGTACTCGGCGGTGTCGGAGAAGCCGCCCATGTACTTGGCGAATCCCTCGTCGAGCTTCCACGGACGCTTCTTGAGGAAGACCTCGTGCATGTAGTCCATGTTCTCGTCGAGGATGCGGTCGGTGTCGCCGGCATTCACTTCGAACGGGCGCAGCGCGTACGCCACTTCGTTCATCACGTCGCCGCAGTTCAGCGCGTTGAGGATGCCCAGGAAGAAGTCGAGATTCATCTCCAGCCCGGCTTCGGCGTCCGACTGGTTCAATCCGCCCGATTGCTGGAACAGCAGCACGCGGAAACCGTCGAACCCGGCGTTGCGCAGCGCCAGCCGATACTCGGCTTCGTACATCCCGAAGCGGCACGGTCCGCAGGCGCCGGCGGCCGAAGCGGCACGGTCCGCAGGCGCCGGCGGTGAAGAACACGTACCGGTCGATGATTTCCTGTTTGGGGATTCCCTGCTCCTCCAGGCTCTGCAAATACTGGACGAGGTTTCCGACGGTAAAATAGGTCGGGTTGCACTGGCCGTTGTTGCCGTACTCTTTCCCGGTCTGGAAGGCCTTCACGTTGGGAGTGGGGACAGCTTCGGCGCGGTACCCTAGTCCTTCGAGGGCGCCATGTACGAGCTTCTCATGCTTCCAAGTCAGTCCGCCGAAGAGCAGGGTGGTGTCGCGGCGCTGTGCCGCGGTGAACGGTTTCTCCACCGGCTTCTTGAAATGATGAGCCTCGCGTTTGACGAGACCGGCCTCCTTTTCCAGGCGGGCGCGCTCTTCCGCGAGGCGCTGCTGGATGGTTTTCTCAAGAGAAGAGCCGGTGTCTTCAATGGTCG
>OMOG01000435.1:0-6542 GCA_900290305.1 Candidatus Sulfopaludibacter sp. SbA4 | reverse complement strand
TAGGTATCCATCGAATGGCGACTTTCCAGTCGGAATTGGGGGAATTAGGGGGGTGAGCGGTAGCCGTTTCCAGAGGTTTGTAACCGTCCGGACGCTGCTCCGGGCCATCGGATTGGTGTACTTTATCGCATTCACCTCGTTCGGGATACAGGCGATGGGGCTGGTCGGATCGCACGGGATTTTGCCGTTCGGGGAGTTTCTGAGAGCCGCGCGCGAGGAACTGAGGAGTGCGGCTTATTGGGACGCCCCGACGATTCTGTGGCTCGATCCGACCGACGGCGCGTTGCGGGCGGTTTGGATCGGCGGGGCTTTGCTCGCACTACTGGCCGTCACTGGATTTCGGCAGCGGGCGGCTCTCGCCGGATGCCTGGTACTGTGGCTCTCGGTCTGCACCGTGGGCCAGGACTTCCTGTCGTTCCAGTGGGACATTCTGCTCTCGGAGGCGGGCTTTCTGGCACTGTTCGCGGACGCTACTCCGGTGCGTGTGTTTCTGTTCCGGTGGCTGATCTTCCGGCTGATGTTCTTCAGCGGGGCGGTCAAGCTGCTGAGCGGAGACCCAACCTGGCGCAATCTCACCGCGCTGAGCTACCACTACGAAACGCAGCCGCTCCCGACGCCCGTGGCGTGGTACATGCACCAGTTGCCCGCGGCGTTCCAAAAGGCCTCCACTGTTTTTGTGTTCGCGGTGGAACTGCTCGTACCCTTTCTGTTTTTTGCCCCGCGGAAGATCCGCCAGGTGGCCGCGTGGATCACGATCGCGTTGCAGGTGCTCATCCTGACTACGGGGAACTACACGTTCTTCAACTTACTCGCGATCATACTGACTCTGTCTCTGTTTATCGAGTGGCAGAGGCCTCCTGGCCTGTCTGTCTTCCAGCGTGCACTGAGTATCGCCCTGGCAACCTTCATCGGCCTGCTCAGCACCCTGCTCTTCCTCGAACTCTTCTCCGTCCCGGTTCCTTCCGCGGGAGCCGCAATCCTCCGCATCGTCTCCCCACTCAGGATCGTGAATTCCTACGGGCTTTTCGCCGTCATGACCACGACGCGGCCCGAGATCGTAGTCGAAGGCTCCAACGACGGCGACACCTGGCTGGCCTACGAGTTTCGTTACAAGCCCGGCGACGTCCGGCGGGCGCCTCCGGTGGTTGCTCCACACCAGCCGCGACTCGATTGGCAGATGTGGTTTGCCGCGCTCGGCACTTACCAGGAAAACCGCTGGTTCGTAGGCTTCATGGTGCGATTGCTGCAGGGGGAACCGGCGGTGCTGCGCCTGATGCGGTCGAACCCGTTCCCGGACGCCCCGCCGAAGCACGTGCGCGCACGCCTGTATCTGTATCACTTCACGCATTTCGGCGAGCGCGGCTGGTGGAGCAGGGAAGAGCGCGGCATGTACTTCCCGCCGGTCAGTTTGAAGTAGTCTATAATTCCTGCCAGATGTCACTCAGTTCGAGGCGGAAGCCCGCAACGGGCCCTTCGCCATCGACGTGATCCACGTTTACGAGTTGCTCGGGTTCTCTTCGAGGCCGATAGATGTAGACGGTTCGCCGGTCCGCGTCGATCAGCCAGGCGAGAGACGCGCCGTTGTCGATCCACTCGACCATCTTGGCTTGGACCTTATTAAGGCGATCGAAGGGAGAGATGAACTCGATGACGAAATCGGGGCAAAGCGGCAGGAAGCGCTGCTTTTGCCTTTTGGTGAGGTTCGCCAGCCGGCTCTTGAGGACCCACGAGATATGCGGCCCGCGCATCACGCCATCTGGAAGAAGAAAGCCGCAGTTGGCGAGGCTGAATCCCCGACCGTCGCGTATCGCCCAGTCGCCGAACTGGCTGATGGTATCGCAAGCGCGGTGTGAGGTTTCGCAGCCAGGGAGCGGCATCACCACGATTTCCCCACTGGCCTCCCGCTCAATCCGCACAAGGCGGTTATCCTGGCAGAACTCGAAGAGCTGTTCGTCGTCCATCGGAGGGCCGTCCTCGATTCGGAGGCGTATCTCGACATCGGGCAATTCGAGTTGCACACTACCTCCCCGGCGGAATATCCATCGCCGGATTGCGCGCGAAGAATCCCCACGGCACCAGCTTGAATCCCGCGATATGCGTGGGCATCACCGGCCAGTCTTCCGGACGCGGATTGTGCGTGATCCCCATGGTGTACCACAGCACCACGTCGCGGTTGTCGATCGGCCGGTCGGCCGCGCTCCACTTCGCCAGGCCGTCGCCGCCTTTGCTCTGGTACGGATAATCGCCCGCCGCGTGCATCTCGGAGGGGTCATAGGCCGTCACCCACACGTGCGCATTCAGAAATCCCGCGCGCTTGCGGACCCATGCGTCGGGCAGCAGGAAGGGCACGGCGTTCTCTCCGGGCAGCAGAGCGTAGCCTGTGGGCTGGCCGAGCGCATTCTTCGCCGTCGAACTCTCCACGATCCACCTTCGGCTGCTCTCCAGGCTCAGGGAGCGCTGCGCCTTGCGCTCCGTGGCGAGCACCGTTTCCTGCATGGTGAACGCCCCGCCGTACGGATTCTTCGGACCCGCCGGAACCGGCGCGCTGTTCATCTCCACCACGCGATTGGCCGGCCCATCCACGTCCATATCCAGGCGGAACGCGAAGAAATGCTGATGATGCACCGCCGCGATGTTCTTGGCCACCATGTGGCTGTAAGGCTCGTGCATGCCGTCGGCAACCCCCTTCACCGACATGATCCCGGTGAGCGCCACGCGCATCTCGAGCGCGCCATCCTGATGGAAGACCCAGTCGAAGCCGTACTCGTAATTGCCCGCCTCGCTCAGAAACGACAGCACCAATTCCCGCGCCCGCCGCGTGTTGTCGCCGTGCTTCCAGGAGATGCCGGCATCGCGCTCGTACAAGGCGACGGCGTGCGGGATGGTGCGCGGCTCGCCCCGTTCGTCCGCCACTACCGCATCGAACACCGAAGAATTCTGCGGGCAATCCACGCCGGGACGCAGGGAACTGGCCAGCACCCCGAGCCCCAATTCGCCCGCGTCGAAGCTGTTGCGGAAGAACCAGGCCTTCCCCGGATCGCCGTAAGGAACCACCATCTCCGAGAGAGATCCGCGATACATCACCGGACGAACCCGCCCGCCATCCTCGTACCCCACGGTGTAGAGCACCAGCCCTTCGCGGGGATGGAGCGCGTAACGGAAGCGCCACTTCTGCCACCGCACTTCGCCGTCTTCGATTTGATATCCCACGCCGTTGGGCTGGGTGATCTGAAGCGGCGCGGGCGCGGCGCGGTAGGGCGTAGTTCCCGGGCCCAGCTCCGCATTCTCGCGCGAAACCGGAACGTCGCGATCCGTATCCAGGAAATCGACGATCTTGCCGGTAGTCAGATTCACGTGCACGGCAATCCCTTCCACCGGATGCGCGTAGAAATTCTGGTCCCCGGCGAAGTAGGGCGTTACGCGAACGATCCGCCCTTCATCGTCCCCCGGCAAGCCGAAGTATCCCGCCGGCCACGCCACGGACAACACCGAGTTGGGATCGCGGATGCCGCGCACCCGCATGGCCTCGCGCCAGCGAGGGTCGGCGCGCACGATGCGGTCCGCCAGCGTGGAATCGGATTCACCGACCGCAGGCTGCGCGCCGGGGATCTCCTTCCAGGATGCCAACTGGCCCGAGGAAAGGTCCGCCACCGCTTCGTACGTGCGGTTGGCATCGCGATTGTAGACCACGGCGAAGGCCCTTCGCGGCACCGCGGCATCTCGCAGCACGGATGCCTTGGGAGGCTCGTCGAGCGCGATGAAGCTGAAGCGGTACGTGCCGCGCAGGCGTCCCGAGTTCTTGAAGATCGCCACCGCCGCCCGTATTTCCGCCGCCGTCAGCGGCGCCAGCGGATTGGAAGCCGCGCTCGAAGTCAGTGCCATCGCGACGAGGCAGCAGAGAATGATGCCGAGCGGTGAAAAACTCGCGCCTGCCGGACACCTGCACAAATGGTGGGGCGGACCCCCTGGTCCGCAGCCGGCCCCCTGGCCGGCTTTCGCGGCTCCGCAGGGATTTGATTCTACTATTGGAAAGCGGGACGAGGGCATCCCGCGCGGACCACTCCGTTGCACGGAGCGAGGGGGTCCGCCCCACAAGTTCGCCATCATGTGTCACGCACCCACAATCTTCAGCCCGATGGCGTGCTCGCTGGGCTTCTCCGCGGGAATCTCGACCTTCAGCGCGCTCCCGTCCTGCGTAAACTTCACCTTGCCCTTGTGCCCGAGCAGTTCCACGCTGCGGATCTTTCCTACCCCGAGCGCGCCTCCGAGACCCAACGTAGGCACCACAGCCTCACGTTCCGGCCAGCCCATCACGAACGCGTAAAGCGCGCCGCCCTTGGTAGTGAACCGCACATCGTTGGCGGTCAGCTCCTTGCGGTTTCGCTCGTTGAAGCCGCTCTGTGCGGCCGGCGCCGAAGCGGCGGCACTGCCCGACACCTTCCACGGACGCGTGCCGTAGATGCCCTCGCTATTGACCGCCATCCATTTGGTGATCCCCTCCAGCACCTTCAACTCCTCCGCATCCAGCGCGCCGCTGTTGGGGAGCGGGAAATTCAGCATCAGGTTGCCGTTGCGGCTGACGATGTCGCAAAGCATATCGATGACGATCTTCGGCGTCTTGTATGTGAGATCTTTCTTGTAGTGCCAGTTCCCGATGCACGTGTCCGTCTGCCAGGGATTGGGTTTGATCTCGTTGGCCACGCCGCGCTCGATATCCAGCACGCAGGTTCCGCTATCGCAGTCCGCCGCGGTCTTGCTGGTGTAGACTCCTTCCACTTTGCCGCCGTGCAGCTTCGCGTTGGTGTTGTAGTAGTGCGAAACCAAACGGTAGCCCCAGTCGCCGAACGGAATCCCGCCATCGGTGTAGAGCAGGTCGGGCTGGTAGTTGTCGATCAAATCCTGAATGCGGCGGAAATACAAAAGCTTCCACGAATCGGGCGCCACCCGGCTCATAGCCTGCGTGGGAATCGGCTGGTCTTTGGGGAACGGGTGATAGAGGTCGGCATACGCCGGGTCCGTGCCATCGTAGGGAACGCCGGCCATCGGCCCGGTCTTGTCCGAGCCGTGCGAAACCGCCAACCAGTTGTAACTGTTGGAGAGGTGCTCGCTCACGGCAAACTTCAGGCCGTGCTTCTGCGCCGCCTTGCGCCACAGGCCGACGACGTCCTTCTTCGGGCCCGTGGCTACGGCGTTCCACCGCGGCTGGTGCTTCGAGTTCCACAGGTCGAAATTGTCGTGGTGCACGCCCATGCTCATGAAGTATTTGGCCCCGGCCTTCTGGTAAAGCTGCATGAGGTGGTCGGGGTCGAATTGGTCGCCCTTCCACAACCGGCAGATGTCCTTGTGGCCGAATTTCGAGGGATGCCCGAAGTGCTCCACGTGATATTTGTTCTGCGGGCTGTCCTGGATGTAGATATTGCGCGCGTACCAATCGCCAAACTCGGCGGCCGATTGCGGTCCCCAGTGCGCCCACATGCCGAACTTGGCGTCGCGGAACCACTCCGGAATCTGGTAGGCCTTCAGCGAGGCGGCGGTGCCGTCAAACGGCCCTTTGGCGATCTCGGGAAGATCCTGCCCAACCGATTTGCGCGGCAAGATCAATGCGGGCGCTGCCACGAGTGTGCGAAGCGCGTCGCGCCTGGAAAATCTGCTCATGGCGAACATGGTATCGCAGGCGGGCCGCTCAATGTTTGACGCGGAATCGCGCTTCGACCGCCGCGCGGTATCGCCCGAGCGCCTCTTTATACGCGCAGATCGCAGCTATCATGACATCGTGCGAGTGTTCGACCTCCTCGCGCAAAACGTCAATCGCCGTTCGGCAAGAGCGGTCCGGCTGGCTTTTGGGAACGCCGCAGTTCCCGCGATATGCGCGTCCCCCTCGCGAGCGCATGTTAGTAACCTAATCGTAACCCGAAACGAATGTAAATCAATCCAAATTTATCCGCGTCATTCGAGTCACATTGGGTCCAAACGTACTAGCAATCCTGATGCGTCACTTTTTTCTAACCCAATAGATGCCGATCTCCTTTGGGTCTTGGATCACAATCTTCCCCTGGGCCACCGCGGCTTCACGCTGCCCTTCGGAAAAAGGCGCGAAGCGAAGACCGTCGGGCAACCCCAGGTCGTCCACTTCCAGTTCGACCGGCTTGGCGGCAACCGCGCGATTCAGGATCACCAGCACGTATTCCTCGGGCGAGCTTCTCAGCCAGCCATACTGATCCTGGTTGACCAGCAACTGTACCAACTGGCCGTGCCGCAGAGCGGGATGGTCCAGGCGAAAATTCAACAGGTGTTTCATCCAGTCGAATACCGTGGCGGCATCGCCGCTGCGCCCCTGCGGCAGGAACGCATTCACGGGGTCGCCTGGAAATCCGCCGGGAAAGTCCGCGCGGATCGAGCGATCGGTGCGATCGGTGCCGGCGCCCATGGCGATCTCGTCGCCGTAATAAAGGTGGGGAACGCGCCGCGTAGTCAGCACGAAGGTTTCCGCCATTAACAGCTTCGAGATATCGCCGCCGGCAACCGTCAGGAAGCGCGGCTGG
>OMOG01000438.1:8411-8589 GCA_900290305.1 Candidatus Sulfopaludibacter sp. SbA4 | reverse complement strand
CAGTAGAAAAGGGGGCTAAGGGTTGGGGGTTAGGGGTTGGGGGTGGTGAAGGCGATGGCGACGGGGCTGGCGTTGCTCACCGGCTGTCCGGCGGGAGTCAGCCGGCCGGTGGCCTGGTCTGCGAGGAAAGTCACTACGGTATCGGATTGCTCGTTGGCGGCGTAAAGGAATCGGCGGG
>OMOG01000438.1:0-8401 GCA_900290305.1 Candidatus Sulfopaludibacter sp. SbA4 | reverse complement strand
TCGTTGGCGGCGTAAAGGAATCGGCGGGATGGGTCGAAGCCGATAAAGCGTGGGGTCCGGCCCTGGCTCGATGTCCAACCGGCTGGAGTAAGAAGGCCGGTGCGCGAATCCGCGGAGAAGATCGCGATGCTGTCGTGGCCGCGGTTGGAGCAGTAAACGAACCGGCCGCCGGCGGAAACGGCGATCTCCGCGCCGGTGCTTTCGCCCGTGTAATCGGACGGCAGCAGCGGGAGGATCTGCGCCGGCCGCAAGCCGCCGTGCTCCGCCTCCCAATAGTAAGTGGCGATGGTGCTGGCGATTTCGTTGACCACCCAGGTGACCGGGAGCGTGGGGTGAAAGGCGGCGTGACGCGGACCGGAGCCGGCGCGCGCGACCGCGGCTCCCTGCTCGGTCGGGGTCAGTTTCCCGGCGGCCGGATCGAAGCGGAAGATGAAGATCCGATCGAGTCCCTTGTCGGGGACGATGACGTAGCGGCCCGACGGGTCGAAGACGATGTGGTGCGGGTGCGAGCTGGTTTGCTCGATGCGATGCGGCCCGGGCTGGCCCTGCAACGCGACGACCTGGACGGCGCCGGACAGCGCTCCATCCGCGGCGATCGGCAACACGGAGACGCTGCCGGCGCCGTAATTCGCAACCAGCAGGAACCGGCCGCTGGGGTCGATGGCCTGATGCACGCCGTTGCGGCCGCCGGTCTCCACGCGGTTGCGCTCCGTGAGGGAACCGGTCTCGCGATCCACCGAAAAGGACATGGCGTAGCTTTCATCGCCGTGTACGGAGTAGAGCATGCGCCGGTCAGGATGCAAGACGAGGAATGACGGGTTGACCAGACTTCCCACGTGCTGAACGTGGCTCCATGCGCCGGTGGCGGGATCGACGCGATAGGCATGGATGCCATCGCCGCGCGCGTATCGCTGCGCGGTGGTATAGCAGCCCACATAGGCGTAGACCGCGCCGGTTGGGGCCGGTTGCGCGGGCGCGGCCCATCGCGCCAGGATGGCGGCGGCAGTGCCGCGCAGCACGCGGCGGCGCGTCGGGTCACCGCTGGGCCGCATATTCCCGGTACAGATCGGCCACGTGACCCGAATCGGCATCGCCCGGATGAATGACCACGCGCCACCGGAAGACAATCTTTTGGCCCTTAGGCAACTTCCAGTGGCTCTCCGGCTGATCGGGATCGAAGGCGTTTTGGCCAAACGGATCGAGCGCGAACAGGCCGTAGTCGCGGGCATGCCAGTAGGTGGGATGGCGCGGGTTCTGCGGATGGTCGAAGATGGCCACGCCGAGCCTCTCACCCTCCACTTCGGCGGTGTAATCCACCCAGTTGGAACGCTTGCCCCACACCTTCGCCATGGTGGCGCGGCCATCGGCATCCACCATGCGGGCGCCTTTGCGCTCGGTGAAGGCGTCGGCCAGACGGATGGCGAACGCGCCTTCCTTGGTGTCGCCGAAAGTGACATCTACCGCGGCGGTGAGAGTGATCTCGAAGTCAATGGTGCGCAGCTTGGGGTCGGAAGCGAATCCCATGTTGCGCGTTTCGACGAGCAGTACTTTGCCATCGGGATCGCGCCAGTCCATGGTTGCAGTGAGGACTCCGCGCGCGCCGTCTTTCCACTCGGCGTTGCGCACCACGATGCGGCCCATGTGCGGCTTGGTGTAGGAGGGATCGTTCTCCCAGAACTTGACGCCGTTGACGTCGTCGTAGGAGAACCACAGGCCGGTATGATGCAGGTGATCGCGGCTCTCCCCGGGGATCTCCTCCATGGGGAAATGGCGGGTCACGATTTTGCCGGAGGCGGAGCGCAGCGGGGCCAGGTACGGCTTGCCGGATTCGGCGCCGTAGTGGAAGGTGGTGAAGGGCTTGCCATCGATATCCACGGAAATCTGGTCGCGCGCGAAGCGGACCTGGGCGGACAAGCATGCCCCGGTAGCCCCAAGAAGAGTCGCCAACAGAATCAAAGAGAGTCGCATGTCACAGCAAGTGTACCGCCGGGCGGAGCGCCATGCCAAGATGCGCGGAGTGCGTCTAGCGGAGATAATGGGACTCTATGTTGCTGAAATACATTTCGGCCGCTTGTTGGATGGCGCTGGCGGCCTCGGCCGCACAGCCGCTGCCCGAGTTGCGCGTGGAGCCCACGGCGGGCGGCTCGATCTTCTACATCAAGAACGGCTCGACCGAGCCGCTCACGGCGTATCTGATCGAACTGGTGGACTATCCCGGCAGCTACTACGCGATGTGGCAGGACGATGTCTCCACACCGATGGCGCCGGGGGCGGAGAAGCGCATCCAGATTTCCAACATGACGGTGGGGGCGGTGCCGGACTATGTGAAGATGCAGGCGGCCATCTTCGCCGACGGAAGCTCGAGCGGGATGCCGGAGAAGGTCACGCAATTGGTGGAGCGGCGCCGGTTCACGCTGGCCACGACGCGCGAGCTGATTGGCCGGCTGGAAAAGGCACAGTCGGCGGGGACCGCGAAGGCTTTGGTAATCGCCGATTTGAGGCAATGGGCGGGATCGATCGAGCCGCAGGGGCGGCCCAATCGAAACTCGCAGACGACGATCAACCAGGCTGCCGGGCGGTCGTTGATTGCGGATGCGGCTGCGGGGTTGGATGCGCACTCGATCAAGGAGGAGTTGGCGCGCCTCGGTGCGTCGGAGAAGGCGCTGGCGGCGAGCAAGCCTCCGCTGTAGAGTGTCGCAATCGGGTCACAGCCCTTACGCAACATTCCTGTTGACTATGCAACACTTCTGTTGCATTATCAGAACGTGACCAGCACCGAACTCAAGAGATGGCTGGAACGACGGGGATGCACTTTTGAACCGGCGAAAGGCAGCCATCTCAGGGTCCGGCTTGGCGGGCGCTCGTCGATCCTTCCCGTTCATGGCTCGGGCAAGGAGGTGGGCAAAGGTTTGGGGCGCCGAATCAGGAAAGACCTTGGGTTAAAGTAGGAGGAACGAGCATGATGCGTTATCCCGTGAAACTCTCCAAAGACACCAACGACACCATTCTCGTGGATGTGCCCGACATCCCGGAGGCCCACACTTTCGGAGAGGATGAATCCGAGGCACTTATGCAGGCCGTGGACGCGATCGAGAGCGCCCTCAGCATGTACGTGGATGACCGGCGCGAGATTCCAGCCCCTTCGGGGCCGAAGCGCGGAATGAAGCTGGTAACCCTGCCCGCACTCACGGAAGCCAAGCTCGCACTCTATTCCGCCATGCGCGCGCAGAAGATCGGCAAAGCGGAGCTCGCCCGCCGGCTGAACTGCCATCTCCCGCAAGTGGATCGCCTGCTCGATCTGCTGCACAGCTCCCGGCTCGAGCAGCTCGAGGCCGCATTTCGAGCAATCGGGAAACGCCTCACCATCGCAGTAGAAGAAGCGGCGTAACGAACGCCGCAGCCAAGAGTGGCTGCCAAGAGTGGCTGCGTCACATCACGATTCAAGACGGATTTCCCCTGGCCGCGTCCAACCACCTCAAGGGGGACCACCTTGAACACCTTGTGGCACGACCTCGTCTACGGCCTTCGCGTTCTGACCAAGAAGCCGCTGTTCACCTTGGTGATCGCGTTCTCATTAGCCGTGGGAATCGGCTTGAATACCGCCATTTTCACGCTCATGAACACCATCCTTCTGCGACCGCTGCCCTTTCCCGACGCGGACCGGCTGGTCACCCTCTTCAGCATCCCTCCGGGACATCCGGACCAGCCGAACGGCGTCTCGGTTCCCGACCTGTTTGCGTGGAGGGAGCAGGCGCACTCATTCGATGCCATGGGCGCCGTGGTGAACAACGCCGTGGATTTCGGCGCCGAGGAGAACGGCACGCCCGCGGAGCGCGTGCAGGGCGAGAATGTGACTCCCGGCCTGCTGCAGGCCCTGGGCGCGCAGCCTCTGATGGGGCGCCTGTTCACCGAATCCGAGGATGAGGTGGATCATCCGGCGCCCGTGATCGTCATCAGCCATCGTCTTTGGATGCGGCGCTTCGGCGGCGCGAGCGACATCCTGAACCGGAAGGTGCTGGTGAACGGGCAGAACACCGCCATCGTCGGCGTGATGGCGCCCGATTTTCGCATCACCGACGAAACCGGGGATTATGTGGCGCCCATCCCGCTGAATCATTTTCAGCTTCGAGGGTCGGCCCGCTTCCTGCTGACCGCCGCCAGGCTCAAGCCCGGTGTCACCATGAAACAGGCGCAGAGCGAGATGGATGCCATCGCCGCGCAGCTTGCGAGGCAGTTTCCCGCCCGCGAGACGGACCACGGAAAGCCGTGGACCGTTCGTATGCAGACCTTCCGCGACGGGATGTTCGGATTCATCGGGCGGCCGCTGGTGCTGTTGCAGGGCGCGGTAGGGTTCGTACTGCTGATCGCCTGCGCGAATGTGGCGGCGCTGTTGATGGCGCGCGCGTCGTCGCGGCAGACGGAGGTTGCCATCCGCGCGGCGCTGGGCGCAGGCCGCGGCCGCATCTTCCGCCAGTTCCTGACGGAGAGCCTGTTGCTCTCGATGTTCAGCGGCGTGCTGGGAGTATGGCTGGCGTGGGGCATCGTGCGCGTGCTGGTGGCGATGGCTCCCAAGTGGCTGCCCATGCTGCACGCCATCCGCATGGATGGGCAGGTGCTGCTCTTCAGCGCTGCCATTTCCTTGTTCACGGGTCTGATTTTCGGTGTAATCCCAGCGGCCCAGGGATCGAAGGCGGCGTTCGTCGAATCGCTCAAGGCCGCGACCCGCGGAGGAACCGTGGGTGGGGCTCGGCATCGTCTACGCGGGGTGCTGGTGGCGGGGCAACTCGCGCTGGCACTGATGCTGTTGATCGGATCGGGACTGCTGATTCGCAGCTTCCTTCAATTGCAGGGCGCCGACCTGGGCTGCGACCCGCACGGCCTGCTCACGTTCCGCTACCGCTTCCCGGAGAAGCGGTTTGCCAAGCCGGTTGGCGCGTATCACGGTCTGCCGCTCTGGGAATTAAGCGACGTTCCGCCAGCGACGATCGCGCGCGTGCTCGAGCGCCTCGAAACCGTGCCGGGTTTACGCTCCGTGGCCGGCAGCGTTTATCCGCCGCTGGCCGGCAACAATCCGTTGCCGTTCACCATCCAGGGCCGTGAAGCGGCCGATGCCGACGAGCTGACGGCCGACTACTATCCCGTGACGCCGAATTTTTTCAACACCATGAAAATCCGCGTGCTGCGCGGCCGCGATTTCAGCGGTCGCGATACGGTGCATGCGCCGTGGGTGGCGATCGTCAACGAGACCCTGGCGCGGCGCTTCTTTCCCAACGAGGACCCCATCGGCAAACGGATTCGCGTGGATTTGTCGGAGGAAGATCGGGCTCGCGAGATCGTTGCGGTGGTGCGCGATATTCCCGCCAGCCATCCGCAAACCAAGCAGGATCCCGCGATCTTCGTTCCGTTCGTGCAGGCCGCGGCGCACAGCACCGGGCCGTATACCGGCCTGCATCTCCAAATGACGTTTCTGCTGCGAACGGCCGGCGATCCGATGAACGCGTTGCCGGCGGTGCGCAGCGCGGTTGAGGAGGTGGATCGGAACCAGCCGTTGATCGACCCGCGAACCGAAGATTCGTACCTGGCCGACCAGGCGCAGTACCCGCGCTATTACTCCATGCTCTTGGGCTTGTTTGCCGCCGTGGCAACGGGGCTCGCCGCGGTGGGGATTTACGGCGTGATGGCGTACGCGGTGGAGCAGCGCACGCGAGAGATCGGGATCCGGATGGCGCTGGGGGCGGGCGGTTGGGACGTGTTGAAGCTGATCTTCCGCCAGGCGCTGCTGGTAATCGCGGCCGGGGTGGCGGTGGGGATTGCGGGCGCGACGGCTTTGACGCGATTCATTTCCTCGGAGATTTGGGAAGTGAAGACTACGGATCCGGGGACGTTTGCGGGGCTGGCTGTGCTGCTGATGGCGATCGCAATGGTTGCCTGTGTGGCGCCGACGCGGCGGGCGGTGCAGGTGGATCCGACCCAGGCTTTGCGGCATGAGTAAAGAGCCGGAGCGCGGCGAGTTGCAAAATCCGCGGCGGTAGTTGACAGTAAGAAGTACGGGCCCTTAGCTCAGCGGTTAGAGCAGCGGACTCATAATCCGTTGGTCGAAGGTTCAAATCCTTCAGGGCCCACCAGATTCAGGGCTTCGACATCAATTGATCTTATCGCAAACCAGTTTGGTGGCAACCACGTTTGGTGCAGTGAGAATTGCGTCTATCTGTGACGCGACTTCCTTCTGCATGGCCGGGATGACGTGAGCGTACAGGTTCATCGTGATAGCGATCTGGGAATGTCCGAGGATTTCCATTATGAGCCGCGGGTGAACGCCCTGGGCAAGCAGGAGTGTGGCGCACGTGTGCCTAAGATCATCAAAGCGGATTCTTCGGAGTCCGGCCACCTTTAGGGCAGCCCGGAAGCGATGCGTAACCGTTGAGCCATCCAGCGGGGCTCGGTTGTCGTGGTGAAGACGAACCCAGTCTTGTGCCAGCACGCGCCGGGTTCGACCATGCCGCCGCGAATAGGGTCTGCCCCAGCACCCATGAAAGCTATCGTTGGATCACACGGAAGCATCCGCTCTTTTTGGGCCAGAATAGCCCACAGCAACCGGGCCAACCGAATTGTGGTACTATACCTATGGGTATAGGCAATGTCCCAATTGACGAATACTTGAGATCAGGGTAAACTGCCGATAGTGGGCTGCAACTGCGCACTATGCCGTATTCCGTCATCCCGGTTGAAGGCGTTGGGGGCAACCCGCACCGGGGGATCGCTTTTCTCCAGTGCGAAGAGGAGCAGCGGATTGATGCGAAAAAGGTGTTTGACAACCTCAAGGAGAAGAACAAGCGCGACCTGCTTAGTAGATTCGATTACTGGTTGGGTGGACAGACGAGCGACAAATATTTCCACGGTTGGCCGAACCTTGAGGAGTATAAAGCCTGTTTCGTCTTCAAATGGAAGCAGGCCGGCGCCCAGCGTCGGCTCTACGGCTTCTTGTGTCATCCCAGGGCGGTCGATCGGGCCTTTCAGGCGTGCGTACTCGTGCTGCACTCACAAAAGCACGATGAGACGGACTTCTCAGAGTTGGACTACATCAATAGGGTAAGGACATTGCCCGCAGTCGTGCGGGCAGCAAAGGAACTTTTTGGCTAAAGAGGCGAACTATCATGGAATCGAGTATTGAACAGCATTGGACCGAAGCGAACAGCGAGGCCTTTGCTCATAGGATGGCGTTCGACTTCATTGCTCAAATCGAGAAGAAGATGGGCTCTCTTCCGATCAGCCAAATCGAATTGGCACGGAGGCTAAAGGTGTCTGAAGGAGCGGTGTCAAAGCTTTTGAACAACCCACAGAACCTCACTCTTCGGACGATTGCAAAGTACTCAAGAGCACTGGGAATCAAAGCCGCAATCGTAGCGTATGACGATGGCGACCCGCAAAACACAAAGGGGCCGATCACTTCAGAGATCTTTACCACGTGCTGGGAGCAGGCTGGCAGACCACGCGACGTGTGGGCCTTAGATGCCATGCGAATGCACCAGTCCGTTACGACAGGTGTTATTTGCATCGGAGATATCCCCTTCGGGCCAACCGGGGGCAACAATTCGCAGTATCCTTATTGCCGCTCGTTTGTTGACATTGCCGTCTCGGGCTCCAACTCTTCCGCGCCCGTACCGTTCAGCCTTTCCACGATCTACTATCAGCGACAGCCAGAGGACAAATAATGCCTGAAGTAAGACTCTATTCGTTCGAGCACACTGAACTTGCAGAGATCTTGATAAAGAACCTGGACGTTCATGAAGGGCTGTGGGGCATATACCTCGAATTTCAGTTCACTGCCACCAATATTCCAACTGCTTCCGACGGCAAATCGTTCTTACCGGCTGCCGTCAGTATAGTGAAGAAAATTGGGATACAGCGATTCGACCAACCGAGCAACTTCACGGTCGATGCGGCCGAAGTGAATCCCGGTGGAGTCAAGAAGAAGTCACCGAAATGAACAGTAACAAGGCGCCCGGCATCCCGGCAAGCGACTGTGGACAGGCGATGGCTCGATGGACGGCATGGACGCCCGAAACCCGGACTCATAATCCGTTGGTCGAAGGTTCAAATCCTTCAGGGCCCACCAAACTCGCTTATTCGTGGCGCAAGGCGACCGTGGGCTCGATCTTGATGGCGCGGAGCGAAGGAATGCAACTGGCGAGCAGCGCCACGAATGCGACCGCACCCGCAACGGCCAGGAAAGTGACGGGGTCGCCTGCCCCTACACCGTAGAGCATGTTGGCCATGAGGCGCGTCAGCCCGGCAGAGGCGGCCAAGCCGATTGCCACGCCTGCCAGGGCGGGCGTCATGGCTTGCGAGACCACCACTCGCAGCACGTCCCGCGGCCTGGCGCCGAGCGCCATGCGGATGC
>OMOG01000515.1 GCA_900290305.1 Candidatus Sulfopaludibacter sp. SbA4 | reverse complement strand
CGGCGGATCGAAGGGGGGACGCTCGGCTTCGAGCAGACGCAACTGGTCGAGGTCGCGATGGAAGGCGCGGTTGGTGGCGTCCATGCGGCGCTGGAGGCGGCCCAACTCTCCGCTGGCATCGGCGTACGCCTTGCCGATGACGGCATCGTCGTCGAGGTCGGCGCTGTCGGGGATTTTGGAGATCACGATTTTGACTTCGGCGCGGCGGAGGCGGCGAAAGATGAACTCGGCGTGGGCGAGGCTGTCGACCAGGGTGCGCTCTTCGGGAGTGCAGGGGTGGTGGTGCTGGGTCCACTCGGCCGCGACGGTGGCGCGTTCGGCGGGGTCTTCCCAGGGGAGGACTTCAGACTCGGCCTGAATGCCGGATTTCAGGGCATTTTGGGACGAGCGGGCCTTGCCCTCGGCGGAGCTTGGCCCGGCACATTTTTGGGCATTGAGACGATTTGCCCGGATTTGTTTGATTGTGGCCATAAAAAAAGGAGGCAAGCTCGCGGCTTGTCTCCTAATTCAAGTGTAAGGGGTAGGGATTGCGATTTCAGGGCCTGAAAATGATTAAAGATATGAAAAGAAAGGAAAAATATTTCGCCAAATTTTGTCACCGTGTTTTTTTGAGGAGTGGATTCGGGTGGGTGCGGCAAGTTTGGTCCGGTATGATGGTCTCTGCGCCGATGGCTGGATCTCACATCTTCGTCTCCTATGCCCGCAAGGACGGGGCGGCGCTGGCGGCGCGTCTGCGGGACGATTTGACGGCGGCAGGGTTCGCGGTTTGGCTGGATACGCTGGGTCTTCACGGCGGCGACAGTTGGACGGTGGAGATCGAAGATGCGATCGACCGGGCTGAGGTGGTGCTGGCGGTTCTGACTCCGGGGTCTTACGGTTCGGAGATTTGCCGGGCGGAGCAGATGCGGTCGCTGCGGAAGGGGAAGTGCGTGATTCCCGTGCTGGCGGCGGCGTGCGAGATTCCTTTGTATTTCGAGACGAGGAATTATCGGGATTTTACGGGGCCGTACGAGGGGAGTTTTCGGGCGCTGGCCGGCGACATTGAGGCGCGCAATGGGGTGGGGCTGGCGGCTCGGTATCGGACTACTTGCGTCAGTGTGCCTCCGATGGTGGCGAATTACATCGAGCGGCCGGAGGCGGTGCGGGCTCTGCGGGATGCGGTGTTTGCGGCGGATGGGCAGCGGGCGGTGGCTTTGACGGCGGTTGAGGGGATGGGCGGGATCGGGAAGACGGTGCTAGCGCAGGCGCTGTTTCAGGATGAGGTGGTGCGGGCGGCTTTTCCGGATGGGTTGGTGTGGATCACGGTGGGGCGGGAGGCTACTCGGGATGTGGGCGCTCGGCTGCGGGAGATCGTGCGGATGGTGGGGGGCGGGGGCGACGAGGGGGTCGCGGCGGAGATTCTGTATCGGACCACGATGGCCTCGAAGGCTGCTCTCATTGTGATCGATGACATCTGGAGTAAGGCGGACCTGGATCCGTTTCTGGCGGAGTCGGCGCGGTCGCGGTTTTTGTTTACGACGCGGGATGAGGCGATCGGGCGGTTCAGCGGGGCTCGGGAATTTCGGGCGGATTTGTTGGGGGATGCGCAGGCGCGGGAGTTGCTGGCGGTGTGGGCCGGGGTGACGGAGCTTCCGACCGCGGCAGAGGATGTGCTTCGCGAGTGCGGCGGGTTGCCGTTGGCGTTGTCCACGGTGGGTGCGATGCTGCGCGGGGCGGCGGAGGAGTGGGGCGATACGGCGGGGCTTTTGCGGAATGCGGATCTGGGGGCGATTGAGGAGCAGCTTCCGCCGGGGCAGGCGAGTTTTTTCCGGGCGATCGACGTCAGCGTGAAGGCTCTGGATGCGAAGATCCAGGAGCGGTACGGGAAGTTGGCGGTGCTGCTCGAGGATATGGCGGGGGCGCTGCCGGTTCTGGAGACTTTCGGTGCTGCTCGAGGATATGGCGGGGGCGCTGCCGGTTCTGGAGACTTTGTGGAATTGCGGGGAGGCGGAGGCGCGGAGGGTTGGGCGGCGGCTGGTGGATCGGTCGCTCGCGCAGCGGGATGGGGAGAGTGGGATTCGGCTGCATGATTTGCAATTGGATTATGTGCGGGCGAAGTGGGGGGACCGGGAGGCGCTGGAGTTGATTCTCGGGGCGGTGCGGTTGTCGGCACACGTGATTGAGAAGGATGCGGGTCAGTTTGCATCGCAGGTGGTGGGGCGGCTAATGCCGTACGGGGATGTTCCGGCGATTCGTCAGTTTATCGGCGAAATCGCCGCAGGTGCATCGAGGCCTTGGTTGCGGCCGCTGCGTCCGGCGCTTCACCCTCCAGGCACGACGCTGCTCCGCACGCTGGAAGGCCACTCTGCTGCGGTTTACGGCGTGGCGCTGACGCCGGGCGGGAAGCGCGCGGTTTCGGCATCTGGGGACTGCACGCTTATGGTGTGGGACCTGGAGACCGGGTACGCGCTGCACACGCTGGAAGGCCACTCTGCTTATGTCAGGGGCGTGGCGGTGACGCCGGACGGGACCCGGGCGGTTTCAGCATCTGCGGACAAAACGCTGAAGGTTTGGGACCTGGATACGGGTCGCGCGTTGCGCACGCTGGAAGGCCACGCTGCTCATGTCTATGGCGTGGTGGTGACGCGGGACGGGAAGCGAGCGGTCTCCGCGTCAGCGGACAAAACGCTTAAGGTTTGGGACCTGGAGACAGGTCGCGAGCTATGCGCGCTGGAAGGCCACGCTGCTGATGTCTATGGCGTGGCGGTGACGCCGGGTGGGAAGCGCGCGGTTTCCGCGTCTGCGGACAAAACGCTAAAGGTCTGGAACCTGGAGACATGTCGCGAACTATGCGCGCTGGAAGGCCACGCTGCTGATGTCTATGGTGTGGCGGTGACGCCGGATGGGAGGCGGGCGGTTTCCGCGTCTTTGGACAAAACGCTGAAAGTGTGGGATCTGGAGACCGGCCACGCGTTGCGCTTGTTGGAAGGCCACTCAGCTTCTGTCTATGGCGTGGCGGTGACACCGGACGGGAGGTTGGCGGTTTCCGCGTCTTGGGACAGCACTCTGAAGGTGTGGGACCTGGATACCGGGCGCCTGCTGCGCACGCTGGAAGGCCACTCATCGATTGTCCATGGCGTGGCGGTGACGCCAGACGGGAGGCGGGCGGTTTCCGCGTCTTGGGACAAGACGCTGAAGGTGTGGGGCCTGGACACTGGCCGCGCTCTGCGCATGCTGGAAGGCCACTCTGCTTCTACCCACGGAGTGGCAGTGACGACGGACGGGACGCGGGCGGTTTCCGCGTCCCGAGACAATACCCTAAAGGTGTGGGACCTGGAAACCGGCCGTGTGCTGCGCACGCTGGAGGGCCACTGGGGTTGTGTCTATGGCGTAGCGGTGACGGCGGACGGGAAGCGGGCGGTCTCCGCATCTGCTTACCACAGGCTGTCTGTGTGGGACCTGGACACCGGTCGCGAACTGTGCACGCTGGAGGACCACGGTGCTGATGTCTATGGCGTGGCGGTGATGCCAGACGGGAGGCGGGCGGTCTCCGCATCTGCGGACAGAACGCTGAAGGTGTGGGACCTGGAGACCGGCCGCGCTCTACGCACGCTGGAAGGCCACTCTGCTTCTGTCTCTGGCGTGGCGGTAACAGCGGACGGGAAGCGCGCGGTTTCCGGGTCTGGTGACCACACGGTGAAGGTGTGGGACTTGGAGACCGGCCGTGTGCTACGCACTCTGGAAGGCCACTCATCGATTGTTCATGGCGTGGCGGTGACGGCGGACGGGAAGCTGGCGGTCTCCGCGTCTGCGGACAAAACGCTAAGGGTGTGGGACCTGGATGCCGGTCGCGCGCTACGAACGTTGGAAGGCCACTCTGCGTCTATCTATGGCGTGGCTGTGGCGCCGGACGGGAAGTGGGCGGTTTCCGCGTCTGCGGACAACACCCTCAAGGTTTGGGACCTGGACACCGGCCACTGCATCGCCACATTCCATTGCGATGCGCCCGCACTTTGCTGCACGTTTAACGGTGAGCAGCGCATCGTGGCCGGCGATCGGGGCGGTCGCGTGTATTTTCTGGCGCTCGAGGAAGGGGCTCGCGCGTGCGAATCTTCTTGAGCTACGAACGTGATGAGCATGTCGCGGTCGAATCTGTTTCTGTGCTCCGAGGAATCGGCACAAAGGCCGTTGGGCAGGCGAAAGCGCCAGCCCCACCTATGACGCCGAGACTTACTGCCCCCGTTGTTCTTCCAGACGTTGCAGGAAATCCGCCGCCCGCAGGATCGAGGCGCCAGCGTAGCTTCCCAGCCGTAAGAGATCTTTATCCGCGGAGATGATGAAATCCGACCCAGCCTCCACGGCACATTCGAGGATGCGGTTATCGGGTTCGTCTTCCTTCACGACGTCCAAGGTCCTCGCCGGCGTGACGAACCTGGCAAACCCCAGAATCTGCTGCCTGGCATCATGAAGCCGATAGCCATCCCAGTGGAACTTCTCTCGCAGAACTCGTATCACCTCTTCAATGATCGGCTGCGATACGGCAATTTCAATGTCGCCATTGACTGCCATGTGCAGGAGCCGCATGCCGCCGAACTGAAAGGCCGACACGTAAACATTGGTATCGAGGGTGACCCTAGCGGCCACGATTCTCACGCCGGGATTCAGCGATCAAGCGGGGGACATCGGGCTCCGTATAGCCAAGCCGACGCGACTGCTCGCGCCCATACTCGCCGAGTTCCTCCAGCTTCCGATGCGCCAGATATCGCCGCAAGGCGTCCGCCGCGACTTCATCCGTGGTCTTTCCTTCGGCACTCGCCGCTTCATTCACCGCGATCAGCAGATCGTCTGGGATATGCAGGTTGTTCTGGGTTGCCATGACGCTCTACGTTCTAGCGTACCGCAGACACACGAGGCTTGAGGCCTCGCCCCGACTTTTGGCACAGAACGCGTTCAGGATCAACGCCGTCAGGGGGCCGGCGGCAAGACCGCCGGCGTTACCGCAACATGCGACCCTGAACTCGTGTTATAGTCTTCAAAATTGAAAGTATTGGTGCGCAATCAGACGCGCAAGACTGTTTTGGCCGAAAAAGTGGACCTGGCCGACACCAGCGCGAAGCGGCGGACGGGCCTCTTGAAGCACGATCGGCTGGAACCGGGCGAAGGGCTATGGATCGTTCCCTGCGAATCGGTCCATACGTTTTTTATGAAGTTTCCGATCGACCTGATCTACCTCGACAAGAAGCGGAAGGTCAAGAAAGTACGGCATGCGGTGCCGGCGTGGCGGCTTTCGGCTTGCCTGTTTGCACATTCGATATTGGAGCTTCCGGCGGGGACGGCGCGGGCGAGCGGCACCGTGGCTGGGGATGAGCTCGAGATCGAAAAGCTTGGGTGAATTTTGAATTCATGAATTTACGAATCGCGATCCTGGTGGTGGCGGCGGCGATCCCGGTGTCCTGCGTGCGGCAGACCCAGGTGGCCAACCACTCGCCGCGTCCGGTGGCGCCGACCGTTTGGGACCGGCAGATCCGCAATGCCCAGGATGCCGGAGAGGGCGACTACCAGTTGAAGGCGTTGCGCGAGAAGGTGGCGGCCGACTCGGAGAACGTCACGGTCAGGCTGGAACTGGCGAAGGCTTACCAGGAGCGCGGATATCCGGACGTGGCTCTCGAAATCTGCCGGCTGGCGGCGGCGCGCTTCCCGGAATCGGGCGAGGCGGAACTGGCGTTGGTGCGCGCGCTGCGGGCCATGAACCGGCGGAACGAGGCGATCGGCAGCCTGGAGGCGTTTCTGGGGAATCACCCCCAGAAGTCGCCGGACTACGTTTCGTGGCTGGGCATTCTGCGGGACGAAGGCGGGCAGTGGGCGGAGGGCGAGCGATGGCACCGGAAGGCGCTGGAGCTGGCCGCGTCGCGGGACTCGCTCCATAACAACCTGGGCTACAACCTGTTGATGCAGAAGAAGAACGAGGAGGCCGCCGGGGAGATCCGCGAGGCCTTGCGGCTGAATCCGGGGTCGCAGGTGGCGCGTAACAATCTGGGGCTGGCGCTCGCCAATCAGAATGCGCCCAAGGACGCGGTGGCGAGCTTTCAATCGGCCGCGGACGCCGCTACGGCGCACAACAACCTGGCGGCGGTGTTGATGGAAAACGGGAACTATCCGGCGGCGCGCAAGGAATTGGAGTTGGCGCTGCATTACAATGGTAGTTTCCCGGCCGCGCTGAAGAATCTGGAGTTGCTTTCCCGCCTCGATGGGAATCCGGCTTCGTTCGCGGGCAAGCCCAGCGAGAGCGGTTGGGAGCGCTGGAAGACCGGCTTTAAGAAGCTTTTTGTGGGACCGTTGGACGATTCGAAAAAGGATGCCGCGAAGACCGCGGCGAATACTCCATCCGGACCCGAAAATGAAGAGGAAGAATGAAGAACCTACTGATCCGATTTATCGCTGACGAACAGGGGCAGGACCTGGTCGAGTACGCCCTGATCGTGGCGGCCGTCGGGCTGGCCCTGATTACCACCGTGAACCAACTCCAGGCGGCCATCGTGAGCCTCTACCAGAGCATCACGGGAGACCTGGCCAGCATCGGCACTCCAGCGGCATAACACCGGCAGGAATGCCTGTGCCACGGGAAGAAACACAGGCAGGCCCGTCGACGGGTCAAGAAATGCCTGTGCCACGATGGTTTGCGCCGGATCTGGCGCTGGTTGCCGCCACGGTGACGCTCTTCTATTGCCTTTTCCTCTTTCAGGGCTACCAGAAGCTGTTTCGGGACTCCGACGCGGGATGGCACATTCGAACGGGCGAAGCCATCCTCGCGACCGGGCAACTCCCGCACACCGATCCCTATTCGTTTACGCGCGCGGGCCAACCCTGGTTCGCGTGGGAGTGGGGAGCGGATGTCGCGGCCGGGGCCGTCCATAGAGTCGCGGGCCTGGCGGGAGTGGCGCTGTTCTACGGCGTGATCATCGCGGCTGGGGTCTGGATGTGGTTCCGGCTGCACTGGGTGCTGGGGGGCAATTTCCTGGTGGCGTGCGCGATGTCGCCGCTGCTGCTTTCCACCTGTAATATTCACTGGCTGGCGCGGCCGCATGTGATCGGATGGCTGTTTCTGTTGGGGGCGGTGTTATGGGCGGAGACGGCGCGCGGGGAGTTCGGGTGGCGGACGGGCCTGGGTGTCGCGGTGTTTGCGGCGGCGTGGGCGAATCTGCATGCCAGCTTTTTCTTTGCGGCGGCGATTTGGGGGATTTATGCGGTGGGGAGGACGAGAATTCACCGCGGAGGCGCGGTGGAAACCTCCACTCCCCGGCCCCTGGCCCCTGGCCCCTGGCCCCTGTTTTGGGCGGCGGCGGTGGCGGCGGTGGCGCCGCTGGCCAATCCTTACGGGTGGCGGCTTTATAGCCACGTTTTTCGCTATCTGACCGATTCGGATCTGCTGTCGCGGATCGGAGAATTCCAGAGTTTCGATTTTCATGCGGCGGGCGCGGGGCAGATCGTCACGGCGGTGATCCTGGGGATTGCTGGGGGCACGCTGGCGTTCACCCAGGGGCGATACGAGCATGCGATGCTGGCCGGATTGATCTCGGTGCTGGCACTGCGCTCGGCGCGCGCGCTGCCGCTGGTGGCGTTGTTGCTGCTTCCTATTGCCAACGCGGCTATTACTCCGATGCTGCACCGCGGTTTTCGGGCTTATGGCGAGCGGCTACGGGCGATCGACGCGCGATTGTCGGGGCTGGCTTTGGCGCCTTTGGCCGTGCTGGCGGCGTTTGCCCTGGTGCGACTGCTGCCGGCCGGTTTTCCGCCGGACCAGTTTCCGGTGGCGGCGTACTCCCATATTCCGGCCGGGGCGCGTCTGTTCGCGCCCGACAAATTTGGCGGGTATTTGATTTATCGGTCCAATGGAACCCTAAAGGTTTTTTTTGATGGGCGCAGCGACTTTTACGGCGCCGAGTTTCTGAAGCGCTACAGCCGGATGGTGCAGGTGCGGCCGGGATGGCGCGAGTATTGGGATTCGTTCCAGTTCACGCACGCCCTGCTGCCGAGCGACTTCCCGCTGGTTCCGGCGCTGGAGCAAGTTGGGTGGCGGGAGGTTTACCGGGACGGTACGGCCGTGCTGCTGGCGCGGGGCGGGCTTTGACGCGGAGGCGCAGGCAGAGAGACAGACGACAAAAACCGATCGTCTGTCCCACCTGCTGGCGCGGGGCGGAACTTAGGCGTGTGCTTCGTGTTACAACAGAACATCGGCGGATTTTTCGGATGCCGGAAGTGTATCCGATTGAGGGTTGAATGGATCGGCAGAAAAAACTCCTGATTATCGGCGCTGCCTGGATCTCGGCGGGGTTGCTGAGCTGGTTCCTGTACGCCAAGACCGTCGCTCCGCAACAGTTGAAAACCGTGCGCGTGGTGGTGGCGGCGCGGGACATGCCGCTGGGCACGCTGCTGCGCACGCCCGATGTCCGGATGGTGAACTACCCGGAGCGGGACGTGCCGAAGGGCGTGGTCTTCGACGCCAAGGACGCCATCAACCGGGTGCTGCTTTTCCCCATCAACAGCAACGAGCCGGTCACCATTTCGAAGCTCTCGGGCACCACCAGCGTGGAGGGCGTCTCGTCGACGATTGAGCCGGGCTACCGGGCGGTATCCGTGCAGATCAGCGATGTCAGCGGGGTGGCGGGATTGATCCAGACGAATTCGCGGGTGGATGTGCTGTTCACGCGGCCGGGCACGATGGCCGAAGCCACCACGTCGATCATTCTGCAAAACGTCAAGGTGCTCAGTACGGGGCGCCTCGCGCCGGCGGGGCAGCCACTCGATCCGCGCACGCCGCGGTCGCCGGTGGTGACGCTGGTGCTCACGCCGGAGGATGCGCAGAAGCTGGAGCTGGCCAAGAATCAGGGCCGGATCAGCCTGTCTTTGCGGAATCCGCTGGACGCTACGCGGTCGGAGAATGGCGGACCCATCACCACGGAGGTGCTCGACCCCATGATCAATACGCGGTCCAAGAAGGGCCGAGTGGGGAACCTCAACGATCCCAAGCTCTGGGAGGACCTGACAACCAAGAAGGCAGAGCCCAAGAAAGAGCCGGAGAAGCCGCGGGTGGTGGTGGACGTTTATCGTGGGGACAAGCACGTCCAGGAACTTTTCAAATGAAGACGGCGGATCGGGTATACTGCGCGGCCGTGCTGGCGGCATGGTGCTGGGCGGGGTTGCCCGCGGGTTGGGGGCAGACCACGCATGCGCGCGACCTCTCCCTGCTCGAGGGCCGTGGCGAGCTGCTGCAATTCCAGAAAGACATCCTGCGGGTGGTGATTTCGGAACCCAAGATCGCGGACGTGGCGGTGATCTCGCCGCGGGAGGTGATGGTCAACGCCAAGGGACCGGGGAAGACCACGCTGGTGGTTTGGGAAACGGACGCGGCTCCGGCGCGGTACGAAATCGAAGTTACGAAGGACACATCGGAGTGGGACCAGTTTCGCAAGCAGATCCTGGACAGCGCCGATGGGAGCGCGGTGACGGTCACGGGGTCGGGCGAGACGCTGGTGCTGGCGGGGTCGGTGAAGAGCGCGGCGGATTCCAAGCGGCTGGCGGGGATTGCCCAGACGCGCGCCAAGAACGTGATCAACCTGCTGCAGGCGCCGCCCGCGCCGGAGCCGCGGCAGATTCTGCTGCAGGTGAAATTTGCGGCGATCAACCGCGTGGCGTTGGCTCAGGTGGGGTTCAACCTTTTCAGCACGAACGGCAAGCTGCTCGGGGGGCTCACCACCGAGCAGTTCACGCCGCCGCGATTCAGCCCAATACAGCCCGGGACTCCCTCCACGGTGAATTTCTCCGACCTCCTGAACCTGTTCGCGTTCCGCCCGGACCTCAACCTGGGCGCCACCATCAAGGCGCTGCAGGAGCGCGACCTGCTGCAGATTCTGGCGGAACCGAACCTGATCGTGCTGGAAGGCAAGGACGCCAGCTTTCTGGCGGGCGGCTCGTTCCCTTACCCCACGATCACGACCACTCCGACCGGTGGCGCGACTGCCCCGGTGATCACGGTGCAGTTCAAGCCCTTCGGCGTGAAGCTGGACTTCACCCCGACAGTGACCGCGCAGGGGGCCATCGACTTGAAGGTGGCGCCGGAGGTGAGCTCGCTGGATTACACCAATGCGGTCACGCTGGAAGGCTTCACCATCCCGGCGCTTTCGTCTCGGCGGGCCGATACGGAGGTGATTCTGAAGGACGGCGAGAGCTTCGCGATCGCGGGTTTGATCGACAACCGCGTGATCGAGACGGCGGAGAAGGTCATGGGTCTGGGCGATATCCCGATTCTGGGGAAGCTGTTCCGGAGCCGGAGCACGCAGAAATCGACGGACGAGCTGCTGGTGGTGATCACGCCGCATTTTGTTCGGCCGCTGACCCCGGAGGAGAAGGCCAAGCTGCCCGACATGCCGGCGACCTTCCTGCCGACGGTGATGGAGGAAAAGTCCAAGAAGGGGAAGAAGGGCCAGGCAGCGCCGGCCGATTCGAGCAATCAACCGCAGTTTGTGGGGCCTCGTGGACAGGAAATACCAAAATAAGCGGGGGTTAGGGGTTGGGGGTTGGGGGTTGGGGGTTAGTGCGCGCTTG
>OMOG01000440.1 GCA_900290305.1 Candidatus Sulfopaludibacter sp. SbA4 | reverse complement strand
GAAGAGATTCGCCCGGTCCTGGTCAACAAGTGCTACGGCTGCCACTCCTCCAAACTCAAATCGCCGATGGGAGGACTGGTGCTGGACACGCGCTCCGGCCTGCGGCGCGGCGGCAAGGGCGGCGCGGTAGTGGTTCCCGGAGACGCCCAATCCAGCCGCCTGATCGGCGCCCTGAAGTACACCGACCCCGAGCTGCGCATGCCGCCCACCGGCAAGTTGAGCGATCGCGAGATCGCGGCCTTCACGCAGTGGATCGAGGCGGGCGCGCCCGATCCGCGTGAGGATGCTCCCGCCGCCGGGGCTCCCGCGCCCACTGCCGCGAAGAAGGGCATGGACGTGGAGACCGGCCGCAAGTGGNNCTTCCAACCGGTCCGCGAGATCCCTGCGCCGCGGGTGTTGGACGCCCGGTGGCCGCGAAAGAAGATCGACGCGTTCGTCCTCGCCAAGCTCGAAGAGAGCAAACTGAAGCCGTCGGCCGAGGCCGATCGCGCCACGCTCGTCCGCCGTGTGTATCTCGATCTCACGGGGCTGAAGCCGAGCTACGAAGAAGTGGAGGCATTCCGCAAAGACACTTCGCCGGACGCCTACCAGCGCCTCGTCGACCGCCTGCTGGAGTCGCCGCATTACGGCGAGCGATGGGGCCGCTACTGGCTCGATGTGGCGCGCTACGCGGAGGACAATCCGACTTCCGAAGCCACGAATCCGCCCTATCCGTTCGCCTGGCGCTATCGCGATTGGGTGATCTCCGCGGTGAGCCACGACATGCCGTACGACCGCTTCGTGAAGCTGCAACTGGCCGCCGACCAGATGCCCGGAACCTCCCGCGACGACCTGCGCGCGCTCGGCTACCTGGGCACCGGTCCGGTGTATCACAAAGACGCGCGGCTCTCCAAGGACGTCATCGAAACGCTCTTCACCGACGATTGGGATGAGCGCGTGGACGCTGTGTCGCGCGGCCTGCTGGGTCTGACGGTGGCGTGCGCCCGCTGCCACGATCACAAGTTCGATCCCATCCCAACCAAGGATTACTACGGGCTGGCCGGCGTGTTTGCATCGTCGGTGCAGGCTCCGCGGCCGCTGAACGAAATCGATTCCGAGACCGAGCAGCGCTTCATGTGGGCCGCGCAGAGGATGTTCTTCCTGAACTATGCCTCGAACCTGATGCGCGGCGAGCCCGGAACGAAGCCCGAGGAATCCTTCCAGAAAGCCGACAGATTCAAGGCCGATTGCGAGAAGATCCTCGGGGAGATGGAGTTTTTGAAAGACGGCCATCCCGAGATGTACCAGTATCTCTCGCGGATGGTGCCGCGACCGCGGCCTCCGGCGAGTTCGCAGGCGAAAGCGCCTGCGCCACCAGGAGCACCTGCGCCGCCAGCACCGAAGCCGCCTCCCGATCCGGCGCAGGTTGCGGCCCAGGCCCAGGCCCGGCAGCGGCAGAGGGCCGCTTCCACCGAGCCCTTCACCAACTCGGTCTTCGATGCCGGAGTGTGGGTCGACGGGTCGGATCCCGACCTGACCACGCTCGATACGCGTCCCGGCACTCCGCGCGATCTCCACGTGCTGCCCCACGGCAACGTGGCCGCGCCGGGCGAGCTGGCGCCGCGCCATTTTCTCTCCGTGCTGGCGAAGGGCGATCCCGCGTTCCACCAGGGCTCCGGCCGCCTGGAGCTGGCCGGCCGGATCTTCAGCGACTCCGCGCCGCTCGCCGCGCGCGTCATCGTGAACCGCGTCTGGGCCTGGCACTTCGGCAAGCCGCTGGTAGCCACTCCCAGCGATTTCGGCACGCAGGGCGAGAAGCCCACGCATCCCGAATTGCTCGACGACTTGGCCGCGCGCTTCATCTCGAGCGGCTGGTCGCTGAAGTGGCTGCATCGGGAGATCCTGCTCTCCGCCACATACCGGCAGTCCAGCCGGCCGCGCGAAGATGGCCTGCAGGCCGACGCCACGAATCAACTGCTGTGGCGCATGAATCCGCGCCGGCTCGACGTGGAGGCCTATCGCGATTCCCTGCTCGAAGCCGCCGGGACGCTGGATGAGACCGTGGCCGGCGTCTCCGCCGATCTCGACTTGGCGGAGAACAACCGCCGCACGGTCTACGGCCGCATCAGCCGCGGGAATTTGAACACGCTGCTGCGGCTCTACGATTTTCCTTCCGCCAACCTGCACAGTCCCGAGCGCGAGCTGACCACCACACCGCTGCAGCAGTTGTTCGTCATGAACAGCCCGTTCATCCAGGCGCAGGCGGAAGCGCTCGTGAAGCGGGTGGAAGGCGAGCCCGATAACGCGGCCAAAGTCCGCGCCCTGTATCGGCGGGTGGTGGCGCGCGATCCCGATGCCAAGGAACTGGACTTGGCGATGAGTTATCTGAACGGGAGCACGCTGGCGCAGTATGCGCAGGCGCTGCTCTCCTCCAACGAGGTGATTTTCTGGCCATGATTGCCGGTCCCGGTTCGAGATATAGGTATTCGCGGCGCGAACTGATTCGCTCGCTGTGCGGCGGGCTCGGGTCCATCGGGCTGGCCGGCGTGCTGGCCGACGAGCAGGCGCGCGCCGCCACCGTCCACACGGTCGGCCCGCATTTTCCGCCCACCGCGAAGCACAACATCTTTCTGTTTCTGGTCGGCGGCCCCTCGCAGTTGGACATGTTCGACCCCAAGCCCGCGCTGGCGAAATACGCCGGCCAGCGTCCGCCTTCCACCGCGGGCTTCCGCACCGAGCGCGTCACCGGCGGCCTGCTGCCTTCGCCCTTCGAATTCAAGCGCTGCGGACAATCGGGAATCGAAGTCAGCGAACTGCTGCCGAATCTGGCGAAGAGCATCGACGACATCTGCGTGATCCGCTCGATGTACACCTTCAACCCCACCCACACGCCGGCGCGCAACCTGTTTCACTCCGGGAACATCGCCGCCACCAGGCCCTCCATGGGCGCGTGGATCTCGTACGGCCTGGGGAGCGAGAACAAAAACCTTCCGGGTTTCGTGGTGCTGAGCCCCGGGGGCGATTCGGGCGGCCTCTGGCGATCGGGATTCCTGCCCTCCGAGCACCAGGGCACGCAGTTCAACGACGCCGTCACCGAGCCCGACAAGATGATCCGCTACCTGCAGAACAAGGAGCTGGATCAGCAGCAGCAGCGGCGGCAATTGGACCTGGTGCAGGCTCTGAATCGCGGGCACGAACAGTCGTTCGGCGAGGACGAGTTTCTGGAAGGCCGCATTCGCGCCATGGAGACGGCCTACCGCATGCAGTTCGAGGCGCTGGACGTTTTCGATTTGCGCAAGGAGCCGGACTCCGTCCGCGAGGAGTACGGCCACACCCCCTTCGCCAACGGCTGCCTGCTGGCGCGCCGCCTGGTGGAGCGCGGGGTGCGCACGGTGCACGTGTATTATGGTCCGGGACAGCCGTGGGACGACCACAAGGCCATCAACAAGGAACTCCGCGGCCGCTGCCCGGACATGGACAAAGCTTCGGCCGCGCTGGTCCAGGACCTGAAGCGCCGCGGCCTGTTGCAGGAGACGACCGTGGTCTGGGGTGGAGAATTCGGGCGCACGCCGGTCTCCGAATCGGGCGACGGCCGCGACCACAATCCCTACGGCTTCACCATGTGGATGGCGGGCGGCGGAGTGAAGGGCGGGATGGTCTACGGCGCAACCGACGAGTTCGGATTCCAGGCAGTGGAGAAGCCCGTCTCGATCCACGATCTGCACGCCACCGTGCTGCATCAGCTCGGCATCGACCACGAGAAGCTGACGTACCGCTATGCGGGGCGGGATTTCCGCTTGACGGACGTGTACGGGGAAGTGGTGCGCGAGATCCTGGCGTAGTCGGGTACTCTCGTCCCCGTTCGTTTTGAGTTTGTAACATTTTGAGTAACCTATGTGGACAGAACTCCCTGTGTTACTCAGATTGCAGCGCCATGATAGGTAAACGGTCGTGGTTTCCCTGCCGGCATCGAGAGGCGGCCGGCGTAACCGGTAGTACTCGACCCCTTTCCAGCACCGTCTATGTCCCTGGAGCTTTCGGTGAGCAAACCTTGAGCGAAATGAACAGAAACGTGAACTCGACCGATGACATCCGCTGGCTGACGATTGAGCTCAAGAAACCATCAGGTTCTCTTTTGGCGCAGTAACAAACAACAGACTGCCTGTCCCCGTCGAAACTCGTGTTGATCGCGTCATAACGGTAGCTCCAATCAGGGGAGGAACGAATGCATTTTGCCTTTTGGCAGTTGTTTTACTCGCTCCATGAAGTCGGACTCCGTTATCTGTTCCGGCCAGTCAAGGTTGATTTTTAGCAGCCAGGACTTGCCAAGGCGAGATGCGTGCACAGCGCTCAGACTGACGAGCGCGTTAATATCGCGTGCCAATGCCTTTTGGCCATTCTTGAGCGTGCTATATGTCGAACTAGTACGTCGTACGAGATCGTTCAACTCAATACGTTCCGTTTGAAGGAGCAGCTTGAGGATTTCGATCTGACGCTCAGCGATAACCCTTTTCCGTGGCGACGCCAGGCGGTGAAACAGATCATACATTGTGTTTCTGAATACAGCGATCTGGACGTTTCGCTTTATCTCTTGAAAGAGGCGCCCGCACTGGGCTGCCAAACCCTTCAGCGCAAAGTTGATAAATGCGGTCAGATCATGGTCTTTCGCTCTAACGTCAGCGAGCACGGCTAGATATGCGGGCTTTTCTTCGTAGTAGTAATTCGACATCGCGACAAAGGCAGTGTCTCGGAGTCCGGCGCGTTGCAGGATCAGTGCCTCAAGAGCCCTAGCCGAACGCCCGTTCCCGTCCAGGAATGGGTGCATCGCCGCAAAATGGTAGTGAAGCGCCATCGCCTGAATCAAAGGATCATGACCCCGGAATTCGGCCTGCACGGCCCTAACCAAGTCTGAAAAGGCCGATTGGCAAGCTTGGCCACCGTCACACCCTCGGTGCCGAGGGTATCCAAAAGTAACGTTTTCATCTCGACCGCGCAGGCGTCCAGGTGGGCAATGATCGTCGTCGCATCCTGTTACCATGCGTCTGTGAATCTCGCGAATGAGTTCTTCAGAAATGGGACGATCATCCGGAAGTCCGGATATCCATCGATAGGCATTCGCGGCGGCGCGGGCCTGGCGCTGTGATCGAGTCATAGGCGCCGTGGCTTGCTCTGGATCGAGGGCGACATCAAGTTCCCGGCCGGTGAATTCGGCGCCCTCTATGCGCGACGTTCCCTCAACTTCCATTTTCAACTGGATCTCCTGCAACTTCTCGACCCAGTCCCTTTGGTAGGGTGTCGCCTTTAGGGACAGGATTGCTGCCTTCGCGTCAACAAGGTTTTGCAGGATCCTCGCAATGTCGTACTGGATCCAGTTCGTTGGCGGACGATAGCGAATCGCGTGGGTGGGCGTCACGCCCAAGAGTGTTTCATGACTGCTTGAATTTTGTCAATATTTCCAAGACATTGTTGATAATATTGGCCTTACCTTTCCAATGTCGCAGTTCATTTCCAGTTCGTTTCTCTATGCGGGGCGGGATTTCCGCTTGACGGACGTGTACGGGGAAGTGGTGCGCGACATCCTGGCGTAGCACCGGCCCGTACGCGGTAGAATAACCCACTAGATGGACCTACCGGCACGGATTGGTAAATACGAGCTCGAAGAATTCCTCGGCGGAGGCATGTCCCATGTCTACCGCGCGCGCGACACGGTCATCGGCCGCACCGTCGCCGTCAAAATCCTCACCGAGGAAGGCTGCCAGGACGCCGAAGCCAAGGCCCGCTTCCTCGCCGAAGCCCGCATGGCCGGCAACATCGCCCACGACAACGTCCTCAGCATTTACGATTTCGGCGAAGACGAACGCCACCGACCCTTCATGGTGATGGAGTTTCTCCGCGGTGAGGACCTGCGCCACGCCCTCAAAAACGGCCACATTGGCGACCTGAAAAGTAAACTCAAGATCGCCCTCCAGGTCGCCCGCGCCCTCGAGTACGTCCACACCCAGAAAATCATTCACCGCGATATCAAGCCCGAAAACGTGCACATCACCACCAACGGCGTCGTGAAGCTGATGGATTTCGGCATCGCCAAGACCGAGGGGCTCGCCATGACGCGCGCCGGCTACGTGCTCGGCACCCCCTACTACATGGCGCCCGAGCAGGTCATGGGCCAGGAAATCACCGAACAGGTCGACGTCTATGCTTTCGGCGTCCTGCTCTTCGAGTTGATGACCGGCGCCAAGCCCTTCGGCGGCGATTCCGTGGAGCGCATCTTCTACAGCGTCCTCAACGAGCCCGTGAATCCCGAGCCCATGCTGCAGTCCGGCGCGCCGCAGGCGTTGTGCGACCTGGTGACCCGATGCACACAGAAGAGCCCGGCCCAGCGCCCACAGGGCTTCACACCCGTGTGCGCCGAGCTGGAGAAACTCCTCGCCGTCCAGGATGCGCCCACCATGGTGATGCCGGCGGCCGCGCCTCCCGCGCCGCAGCGGCCGCCCTGGCTGATGCCCGTGCTGCTGCTGGTGGTCGTGGCGCTGGCCGCCGGCCTGTACTTCGCGCTCCAGCCCAAGCCGGCGCCCAAAGCGGTGGCCGTCGAAAAAAAAGGTCCCGACCTGCCCAAGACTCTCTCTATGGCCTCCGGTGACATGGTGCTGGTGCCGGCCGGACCGTTCCTCTTCGGAGAGAATAAGGAGAAGGCCACGCTGCCCGCCTACTACGTCGACAAGACCGAAGTCACCAACCAGGCGTATGCCGCCTTCTGCAGCGAGAAGGGGTACAAGCTGCCCAAAGACTTCAAGGCCGGCAAGCCGGACTTCCCCGTGGTCAACGTTTCGATCCTGGATGCCAAGGCCTTCGCCACCTGGGCCGGCAAGCGCCTCCCCAACGCGCGCGAATGGGAGAAGGCCGCGCGCGGTCCCGAGGGCCTGATGTTCCCCTGGGGCAACGACCCCGACCCCGCGCGAGCCAATGTCGGCTCTCCGCTAGGCGATCACCTGCGGCCCGTTACCGATTTCCCCAAAGGCGCCAGCCCTTACGGCGCGCTGAACATGGTGGGAAACGTCTGGGAGTTGGTCGAAGAACTGGGCCAGCCCAAACCGGAAACTCTGGACTACTTCCGCACCAACAAGCTGCTGAAGTACACGCCCAGTCCGAACGAGACGTGGTACGAAATGCGCGGTGGTTCTTTCAACGACCAGTTGTCGGAAATCCGGATCTGGGATGTCGCTCACATTCCCGCCGGCTGGAGATTGCCTAACATCGGTTTCCGTTGCGTAAAAGACCCGCAGTAGGACAGGCCATCGTTTTTTGTGGCCTGTCACGGACCCGCTTTCAGCGGGTCCTGCGCCTCGAACTTTTGCTCCCTGCTGACGCCGTAAGTCCGCGCGCGCCCCCTGCTCGCGCTCTTCAAGCAATTCCCCCCGAAACTGTGATAGTGTAATAAAACACAGTCCTTCATGCTCCCGAGTTCCTCACCGGCGGCCCCCGCTCACCGGGATTCCAGAAGACAAAAAATACTCCGCGCGCAGGTTCGGCTGCTTTACAGCAATACCAACATTGCAGTTGGAGTTACCCTGGTCGCCACGCCAGTCCTGGGCCGTCTTCAGTGGAGCGTGGCCCCCCACCCGACGATCCTCGGCTGGTGCCTTTACATGCTTCTGATAGCGGCGGCGCGGTTCACTCTGGGACGGCTCTATTGGCGCCGCGGCCGTAGCGCAGCCGGCACTGCCCCGTCGGGTCCGCAGACCGGCAGATGGGGTGCGGCATTCGCCATTGGTGCGGGCCTGGCCGGAGCGGGTTGGGGCGCAGCCGGTATTCTGCTGTATCCGGAAGCCCACCTCGCCAATCAGGTTTTTCTCATCTTCATTCTGGGCGGAATGATGCTGGGCTCGGTTTCTGTGCTGGCGCCGCGGCTCGATGCGTTCCTCGCATTCATCCTCCCGACCGGTCTCGCGCCGACCGTGCGTTTTGTGATCCAGGGCGATGAGGCCCACCTGGCCATGGGGTTGCTCGCCTTCCTCTTCACTCTCGCCACCCTGCTCACCACCCGGCGAATCCACCTGACCATCGTCTCTTCCTTGAATCTGCAGTTTGAAAACCAGGACCTGGTGGAAGATCTGCAAGCCGCCAAAAGCCATGCCGAGGCCCTGAACGAGCGGCTGGAGGTTCGGGTCCAGGAGCGCACCGCCGAGCTGCGCCGCTCCACCGAGCAACTGCGGGCTGAGATCAGGCAGCGCGAACGGATCGAAGAGGAGCTGCTCCGGGCGCGCAAGCTCGAATCGCTCGGGGTTTTGGCGGGCGGCATCGCGCACGACTTCAACAACTTTTTGACCATCGTCCAAGGCAACATCGAGGTGGCCAAGATGCGTCTCGATCCGGCCGATCCGGTTCAGGCGGTCCTCGACCAAACCGTGCGTGCCTGTCTACCCGCGGCATTCCTGTCCTCTCAGTTGCTGACCTTCGCCAAAGGCGGCGCCCCGGTCCGCCGCCTGGTTTCCGTGGCCTCGCTGGTGATGGATGCGATCCACCTGGCGCGCGCCGGCGCGCAGACCAGCATCGACGTCCGTATTGCGGAGGATCTCCGGTGTGCCGAGGTCGACCCGGGCCAGGTCGGCCAGGTGCTTCACAACATCCTGCTCAATGCGCGGCAGGCGATGCCGGAAGGCGGAATCATCGAGGTTCGCGCGGACAACGTCTCCCGAAACGGTCCGGGCGCCGGCCCTCGCCTGAGAATCTCCATTCGGGACTACGGGTGCGGCATACCCGCCGATGCACTCCCCCGCATCTTCGACCCGTACTTCACCACCAAACCCGGCGGCAGCGGCCTCGGCCTGGCGACGGCCTATGCCATCGTTGCCAAACACGGCGGTACTCTTTCTGTGGAATCGAGACGCGGGGATGGAACCGTTTTCACGATCGATCTTCCCGCCTCCGTGGAGCGTCCCGCACCGCAGCCTCCGATCGTCGCCCATATCCGAAACGGCACCGAACGGCTGCTGGTGATGGACGACGAAGAGGCTCTCCGCAAGCTGCTGGCGGACGTTCTGAGCAAGCTGGGCTACGAAGTCCAGACCGCCCGGGACGGAGCCGAAGCAATTGCTCTTTATGAAGATGCGAAGGCTTCCGGCCGCCGTTTTGACGCCGCGCTGCTGGACCTGACCGTGAGCGGTGGGATGGGCGGCGTCGAAGCCGCCGCGCGGCTGAAGGAGTTGGACCCCTGCTTGAAGCTGATCGTCTCCAGCGGCTACTCGGATGCGCCGGTCATGTCTGACTATCGCAAGTACGGCTTCGACGGCGTCGTTCCCAAGCCGTGGGCGCTGGCCGATGTGAGCGAGGTCTTCCGCAGAGTGCTGGTGCCCGATCCTGATCGCAACCCACATTAGGTGGGGCAGGCGCTTTCGCCTGCCAACAGCCGGGCAGAGTGAATCAGAGTGAACAGTATTGCCCTTCCCGCCGAAGCTCAGTGCTAGAATTCGGATTCCATGCCGGCTCCAACCACTTACTTCGATCGCCTTCGCCTGAAGAACGTGCGATGCTTTCGTGACGCCGAAATCCCGTTCGACAAACGCGTCACCGTGATCGTTGGCGGCAACGCATCGGGTAAGACCACCCTGATGGAGGCCCTCGCATCCTTGACTCATGGCGACAACGAGGGGCTCGCGAATTTTCCCCTCCGTCACGGCACAACGCGAGGTGAGATATCGCTCTACGAAAACGGAAGAAGGTCCGCCGCCGCCCGATGGGATTCGAAACTGCCGTCGCGCACCCGGCTCCCGTTCGAGCGGTTCGTGTTTCTGTACGGGCGGTACCGGCGGGTGTTGTTACCCGACTCGCTCGAAGCGCCGCGCAACCTGACGGATGCCCAGTACCTTGACGAACTGACTTCTCACGCGGCGCAGTCGCGCACCCTCACGTTGACCCGGCCGGACAACCGTCTGCTGCAGGACCTGCCCGGGTACCTGCGGGGACTCTACTCCGGCCGCGCCTCCGACCCGCGGTTCGACGCCATGTGGTCACGCTTGAACGCGGCGCTGCCGCAACTGGACAGCAGTCTTTCCCGCCTTCGGATGGACCCGGGGACCGACACTCTCATCCCACGAATGATCCGCAACGGCGTCGCGCTGGATTTCGCGGAGCTGTCCGACGGTTACCAGGCGATTCTGGTAGTCGTGCTCGACCTGATCCTTCGCTACTACTCTCTCTTCTTCGAGGGCGACCCCCTGGAAGGGAGCGCGTTGGTCGGTATCGACGAAATCGAACTGCATCTCCACCCGAGCTGGCAGAGAACCGTGCTCCCGCAACTGACAAACCTGTTTAAGAACACGCAGTTCATCCTCACGACCCATTCCCCGATCGTGGTTCAGGCCGCGATCGACCAGAACTTCACCGTATTGCGGCTCATAGAGAAGGACAACGAGGTCACCGCGCAGAGGGTGTCGCCTGGGCTGATGAAGCGGCTGCGCGGCGCCGACATCGGATCGCTGCTGTTTGAAGAGCACCTGTTCGGGGTCGAATCGCGGTTCTCCGTGGAATATGCGCGAATCGAACAGAGAGTGGAGGAACTGCAGTCTCTAGTCAGCCGCGGCAAGGCAAAATCGCCCGACTACGAGGAACTCAAACGCGGGCTCGACACACTCGAAGAATTAGTGGCGAAGGAGGATCGCCGGCGCGCGGATGGCTCGACCATGGCGCAGATGGTGCGCATGCAGGCGGAATTCGTGAAGGCATTAACCGACGAGTTGGAGAAAGCCCGCAAGTGAGGCGAGTGTATCGGAAGGATTGCGCCTGTCCCGCCACCTGGGCCGGCAGCGTGCAGAAAGCGCTGCCGGACTATCGAGAGTTTCGGCGGTACGCCGCCGCATTCGAGAGACTCGGGATTAACTCCAGCCGCCGGCGGGCGGGATTCTCGGCATATGCTCCGCACATTCAATTCACCGCGATCTGGGGCAAGCGGAAGGAGATCATCGCGGCGATGTCACACCGCAAGTGCGTCTATTGCGAAGGTGCGATCAACGCACCCCGGGCGGCGCACGTCGAGCATTTCAAGCCGAAGTCGCTTTTTCCGGCGCTGGCGTATGAGTGGACGAATTATTTCCTGGGCTGCCCCGGATGCAATGGGGCCAAGAGTGACAAATGGCCGGAGCGCGGCGGATACATCCGTCCCGACCAGGGAGACCCTAGCCGTCATTTCCTCTTTTCGGAGGATGGCAGCATGAAAGCACTGAAGCCGCGCAGACCCGCGGAACGCATGGTCGCAGACTTCGGTTTGAACCGGACCTGGCTCGCGGACGAGCGGAAACAGAATATTGACACAATGCTCAGAGTGCTGAATGTGGCAGTGCAGATGTGGAAAGCAGGCCACCGTCAACAGGCTCGGCGGTTGGCGCGAACGGTACTTGAAAATAGCGACACGCCCGAGGCGGCCTACTCGGTGGCACTTACCCAGTGCTTTTGGCGCGCTTGGAAGGCCGCTTGCCCCGGCGGTAAGGTTTGAAATCGTCGCCGAGGACTTGCCAGGGGTTCAACCAATCGAGGAATTGCTTTGAGAACGGCTGCGCGGATAGCGCTGCAATCAGTCCCGCCCGAGCGCGTTCAGACGTTGGTGCCATTAATTGCAGTGTAGAAACGGCAGCTTCTCCTATTTTCAGCTCGTATCGTGGCCCGATGAATTGGCCACTCGGCGACGTATCTGATGCCAGTTGTATCAGAATGGGAACCACTGGCTCGTACATGAACTCTTCGAAGAAGTCCAGCGACCGGGCCTTCACGTGCGGCGCACCATTGGCCAGGCCGCGAGCGAGAATCGGCGCAACGGTCATCCCGATCCCCGTTAGCCGAACTGTTGGCAACCAGTTCACCCCAAACAGCGTACGTTCCAGGGCATCCTCCACTCTCATACGTAAATCGGCCGGAACGCTCACTGCGGTCTCCAGGCATTTGGCCGCCAGAAAAATGGCTTCATCGTTGTCCTCGCGAAGAAGACAATCCATCATTCCTGCGACATCACTGCCGGGGACGCCAGCCGCGAGCGCGATCACTTCGTGCCACCAGGGATCGTCCGCATGCAGCAGAAGCTCCTGCCAACGCGGCGCGTAATCCAGGGCGGTGAGGTACTCCTGAAACGTCAAGTGGGAGAATGCGAAGATGCCGGGCCGCCGCTCGACCAGAACTCCGCTGCGATCCCGAATCTCACGAACGATACGTAGCGCGTGCTCTTGCGGTTGGCCGATTTGCGGGAGAACGACGGCGAAGTGCCGGACCACGTCCGACTCCGGCACTTCCGCCTCGTGCTTTTCGTGTAGCGCGCTGGCAACACCGCGCAGCAAGGCGCGCTTCTGGTTGGCATCGAGGTTTCCAACCGCGGCATCCTTCGGGAATTTTGCGCGATCCCACTCGTATAGCAGTGCGTCAGTGCATTTCTCGTAAAGAGTGACGCGATGCTCGGGAATCGTGCGGCCGAGAAAACGGTGGACGACGCACAGAATGGTTGTGAGCAGCGGATTGGCCGCGATCCGCTCAACTGGGCGGCTCCGCGCGATTCGTGATTTCAAATCGGCGGCCGCCGCATTCGCTTGCTGTACTGTGTAAGAGGAATTCGGCCGGGCGGAACGCTCAGCGGCAAGGCACCACTTATCGATAAAGCTCTTCACCTCATCCGGCATCAGGTCCGCCACGCGGTAACCGCGAAAGCCGGGCAGGCACGACTCCATCTCTCCGTGAGCGCCCGCCGGGCGGCTGGTCACCACCACCGGCATATCGGGGTAACTGCCCGTGAATCGGGCAAGAGCCGGTACCATTTGGCTCCGCAGTTCTTCCGGAGCCTCGTCCAGGCCATCGATCAAAAGAACCGCGCGCTTTTCACTGAGAGCGGCCAACACCAAATCAGTCGCGATTCCCAACTGTCTGGCGAGCCATTCCGGCCCGATCGCCGCATCCTTCAACTCGCGGACAGTGACCACGAAGGGCAACGCCCGCTCCGGCCAATTCAGACCGTGCTTTCCAACGGCGCAACGGCTGGCGAGGAACGACACTAAAGTTGACTTTCCACTTCCCGGAGCGCCAATCAAAAAAATCCGGGATCTGTCTTTCAGGATTTCATCCACCTGCTTTCGCGGATGGGACATCAAGAGCTGCGAATAATCGTGTCCGCGGGCGGCTGACAGCTCTTCGAAATGCAGCGGAACATAAACCTCATCAAGATCCAATATCACCCGGTGATTAAGCTGAATCCCCCGCAGCTCAATCGACCCAAAACGCTCGATGACTCTTCGCCGATAATCCCTCTCCCGTACTTCCAGCACCTTCCGAGGATCCCCCGACTCCTCAGCCACCACGAGATCCCGTTCCCGCGCGCATTGAATCTCGAATTCCTGAATGGGCCCGAAGGCATCGTCGAAGGCCTGGGTGCTCCAGCTTTCGACCATCGACTCCAGGCGAATGCGCAACTCCGCGGGCAGAACCGCCGCCCCTCGGGAAATCAACGCATCGAGCACCCGTCCATACGCCCGGCTCCTCCGATTCGCAAAAACGACCTCGGGAAGCGATTGATCCCGATGGCCGTTTTGCCGAACGCTGTCGAATATCGGGCGGACGACAGCGGCCTCGATTTGGGCTCTGATGTCCTTCACAAATCTCAGCCTTTAGTATAGGATTCGAGAGCTGCCAGCAGGAACCATCCCCCCAAAAAATCACGGTCACCGCCGACGGCGAATAATTTTCTGAATGTTTTCAACCACTTCCGCATTTCAAAGCACGGGAGCCGAATGACTAGGGAGTACGCCCGGTACCCCGAAATTCGGGTGACAGTTGGAGTCCAAAAAACCCTCTCCAACTGTCACCCGATTTCCAGCCGTCCCCACAACCCACACAAACAGAACAACTTAAGACGGCGCAAAAGAATGCGTGCGGAAACGCCACTTTTACCGTCTCCACCGTCACCCGAGCGGTACACTCCCCCACCCCTGGCCCCTATTCCCGCCCGCTGCTAGAATCGGAACAGGTTCCGCCTATGGACCGCCCTGCCGCCACCAACCCCGCCACCGCCCGGGAAATCATCCTGGAAGTCGTGCGCAACATGCGCGAGGGCCTCGAGCCCCTGCACTATTCCACCCTCGCGCCCGCCATCTATCACGTCTACCTCCACGCCGACGACATGGAGCGCCTCCGCGGCATCGTTCCCCGCATCGTCGAAGAGGCGTCGCGCGCCCTCGATGCCGAGCTTGAGTCGCTCAATCGCGCGTCCCTCGCCGAGCGCCTGAAACTCGCCCGCCGCGGCGAGCCCAAGATCGACCGGCCCGATGGCGGCTGGCGCATCACCATCCTCGAAAACACCGACGACGATGCCGAGCCCGGCGATATCGCCGTCTACTCCGAACTGGCGCTGCCCGCGAAGCCGGATTTCGGCGCCGGCGCCATGACCAAACGGATCGCCACCCGGCGCCTCGGCGGAGGCGCCCAGACCAGCTACGACAAAGCACCGGCCGTGCTCCCCGACCCGCCCACCGAAGTCAGCATCGTGTTGCCCGGCGGCGTCCAGGCATCCGCCGCCCCCCCGTCCGTCGCCCTCCCCGATCCCGGCGCCTTCGCCGTCATCGAATACGAGGACGCCGGAGGCCGCAAGCGATTTCAGATGACCAAGGAACAGATCGTGGTCGGACGCGGCGGCCGCGATTACTGGACCGATCTGAAACTCGAGACCCTCCCCGACGTCTCGCGCGAGCATTTCCGCCTGCGCCGAGACCCTGCCAGCGGCCAGTTCTTCCTCAAGGACCTCAGCCGCCTCGGCACCACCATCAACGGCGATCCCGTGCCTTCCAGCATCGAGATCGTAAACGGCGAGAAGCACGACCGCAATGTGGAGACCCCCGTGCCCGACAAGGCACGAATCGGCCTGGCCAACGTCCTATTCCTGGAGTTCCGCAGTGCCACGTCGTAAGCATAGTCTCGCATCCATGTGGGGCAGCCAATCCTGGCTGCCGCCGGCTTTCAGCCGGCGCTCCCACCGTGGGGCGGACCCCCTGGTCCGCGC
>OMOG01000441.1:2832-14195 GCA_900290305.1 Candidatus Sulfopaludibacter sp. SbA4 | reverse complement strand
GTGCCGCGGACCTGCCGCCGCTGGAATACCAGGTCAAGGCGGCATTCCTGCTCAACTTCACGAAATTCGTGGAATGGCCCGTGGCGTCATTTGCCGAGGAGCATTCTCCGTTCGTCATTTGCATCCTCGGAGAGGATCCGTTCGGCGCGGCACTCAATCAGATGGTGAAAGGTGAGGGCGTGGGCGGCCGGAACCTGATCGTCCAGAGAATCCGGCGCGCGCCTGAGCCGAAGTCGTGTCAAGTTCTATTCATCGGCGGATCCGAAAAGGATATACCTAAGACTTTAGCCGAAGTGGGGCCCGGCATTCTGACCGTCGGCGAGGGGGAGACCTTCCTCCATGACGGTGGGATGATCGCTTTCGTCATCGAGAATCGCCGTGTGCGCTTCGACATCAATCAGAAGACGGCGGGAACCGCCATGCTCAGAATCAGTTCGAGACTCCTGAATGTAGCGAGGTCGGTTGAGAAATAGACTCAGTCGCTAACTTATGCGCGCTCTCCGCGACATTCCGATCAGTCAGAAGCTGCTGGTGATCATCATGTTAGTCACCATTGCCTCGCTGCTGCTGTCGGGGCTGGTGGTAGTTGCCTGGGACTCCGTCCTGTTCCGGCGATCGCTTCAGCGGGACATCTCCACGCTGGCCCATATTGTTGCCGATAACAGCACTGCGGCACTGGCCTTTGACGATCGGGAGACCGCCACCCAGACGCTGGCGTCGTTGCGGGCCAGGCCCCACCTGGCGGCGGCATGCATCTACGGGTCCGATGGGGCGGTATTCGCGGAGTATCTGCGTGTGGGAGCGGGCGCTGGGTGCCCGCCGGGCGCCCCGGCGGATGAACTCCGCTTCACCAGCACGAGCCTGATTGTGCGGCGCCCGATTGTGCTGGACGGGAGGCGGATCGGAACCCTGGTCCTGCTCTACGATCTCGATGAAGTCTACTCACGCATCAGACAGTATGGCCAAATCGTGCTTCTGGTGCTTCTGGGGTCCAGTATCTTTGCATTCTTACTCTCATCGAAACTTCGGGCGATCATCGCCGAGCCGATCTCGCATCTGGCCGAGGCAACCCGCATGGTATCCGCGACCAGGGACTATAGCATTCGCGCGCAGCAACTCTCGCAAGACGAGCTGGGCAGGCTCGCGGAGGGCTTCAACAAGATGCTGGCGCGTATTCAGGCCCAGGATACCGAGCTGAGAAAAGCGCTCCTGGCTCAGGAAGCGGCCCTGCGCGAGACCCGGAAGATCCGGGATTCCCTGAAAACCACGCTGGCGAGCATTGGGGATGCGGTCATCTCCACGGATGCGGATGGACGTGTGGTCTTCGTCAACCATGTCGCCCAGTCGTTGCTGGGACGCCCCGAGCCCGATGTCGTTGGCAGGCATCTCGATGAAGTCTTTCCCATCGTCAATGAATTCAGCCGCGCGGGAGTCGAGAGTCCGGTTACGAAGGTGCTGCGCGAAGGCAGAATCGTTGGTCTGGCGAACCACACCATCCTCATTGCCAGGGATGGAAAGGAGATTCCAATCGACGATAGTGGCGCGCCGATTCGCGACGAGAAGGGCGATATTCAGGGCACCGTGCTGGTGTTCCGGGACGTCACGCCGCGCAGACGCGCAGAAGAGACGGGACGCCTGCTTGCCTCTATTGTCGCGTCTTCCGCCGACGCCATCTTCAGCAAGGATATGAATGGCATTGTAACGAGCTGGAACAAGGGTGCCGAGCAGACATTCGGCTTCTCGGCCCAGGAGATGATCGGCCGGCCGATTGCAGCTATCGTGCCTCCCGAACTGCTGGATGAGATACCGCGGATGCTGGAACGCATCCGGCGCGGGGAACGAATCGAACATTATGAGACCGTTCGGCGCACCAAGGCAGGCGAAGCCCTGAACGTCTCGGTAACCATTTCGCCGTTGCAGGACCCCCTGGGACGAATCACCGGTGCTTCGACCATCTCACGGGACATCACCGAACGGGTTCGCGCGGCCGACCGGCTGGCGAGGCTGAATGCCGATCTCGAACGATCGAACCAGACCTTAATGCTCACGAACCAGGACCTGGAGCGCTTCGCCTTCATCGCGAGTCACGACCTTCAGGAGCCGTTGCGGATGATCACCGCGTATTCCCAACTCCTGATCAAATCGTACTCCGGCCGGTTCGACAGCGAAGCCAGCATGTTTGTGGGCTTCATCGTCGACGGGACGAAGCGCATGCGCGAATTGCTTTCAGACCTGCTCGAGTACACGGCCATCCGGGCGCACGATGAAGAACCTCCGCAGCTTGTCGATCTCAACCTCGTCATGGAACACGTACGGCAGAATCTGAAGGCGGCCATCGACGAAAGCCACGCGGTGGTGACCAATGATCGCTTGCCCGTGCTGCGCGCCCCTGGGGGGCACTTTCAGCCATTGTTTCAAAACCTCGTCGGTAACGCGATCAAATACCGGAGCGAGCGTCCGCCGCGCATCCATGTGTCCGCGCAGAAGGTGGGTGACGAGCTGCGGTTCGCCGTTTCCGACAATGGAATGGGCATTGAGCCGGAGTACCACAGCCAGATCTTCGGGCTGTTCAAGAGGCTCCACGGCAAGAAAATCCCAGGCACTGGTGTGGGCCTGGCGATTTGCCAACGCATCGTCGAACGGTACGGCGGGCGGATCTGGGTAGAGTCGCAGCTCGGGCAAGGCGCCACCTTCCTGTTTACGCTGCCTGATATCGCAGTCGATTTCGTAACCGGAGAATCAAAATGAGCGAAGCAACCTTGGAAGGAAGAGTTCGTATCCTCTTGGTGGAGGACAATCCGGCGGACGTCCACCTTCTTCGACGCGCCCTGGCCCATGCGGGGCTGGATTGCGAATTGACCGTGATCGACGATGGAGCCGATGCCCTGGCAATGGTCCGTCAAGGCGGGCAGTTCTCGCCCGTGTTGGATCTTGCTATTCTCGATTTGAACCTTCCGAAGCACAGCGGAATGGAAGTTTTGGAGGAAATGCGCTCCAGCCAGACGTTCGCCAAATTGCCCGTGATCATCCTGAGCTCATCATCCTCTCCACCCGACCGCGCCAGGAGCGAGGAGTTCGGCGTCCGGCGATATATCGTGAAGCCCCCGGATCTGGAAGAGTATCTTAGAATCGGTTGGGATGTGAAAGAGCTGCTGGTGGAATGCCGGACGCAAGGATAGCCCACATCGTGGTAGTCGAAGACAATTCAGGAGACGTGTATCTGCTGGAGCGGGCGATCGAGAGCCGCAACATCGCTTACGAATTGATTCGCTACCAGGACGGCGAGCAGGCGATCCGCGCCCTCTCGGCCGATCCTGCCGCTGTTCCCGATCTCTTTCTGGTGGATTTGAACCTGCCGCGGCGTGAAGGCTTCGATGTGCTGCGAGCCGTCCGGGGGATCCCGCGATTTGTGGGTGTTCCGGTTGGAGTACTCACCTCCTCGGAGGCCGAGAAGGACCGGCACCGCACGGCCCTGATTGGAGCGGAGCGATACATTCACAAACCTCCCACGCTCGAGGAGTTCATCGATCAAGTCGGGACTGCCGTGGAGAATTTGCTGGCTTTACGCCCGGGCGACGGAGATTGAACGCGGAGACGCGGAGGGCGCGGAGGAAGACGCGGAGCTTCAGCCACGATGCCCGTGGCGGAATGAGAGGGGAAACTTGGTGGGAGCGGCCGCGCGGCTGGGGGAGGGCGCCGAAGAAGCGTCGACACGAGTGTCGACGCGGCACGCTGAGAGCGTGCGCCACGGTTGCATACGAGACTGCGGTTACAACTTGACGGAAGTTTCCGGAGAGAAAGACCGAGTCCAAACCTGAGATCGCCTAGAAAGCGGAGACCGCTGAGAAAGAACAAGGCCTGTGGCGCGAAAGGATTCAGCCAGTGCAGGCAAGGGGTCCGAGCCAGAGGCGCTTTCTCGGTTTCCTCCGCGGTCATCTCCGCCCCTCCGTTTCTCCGCGGTGAGATCTCAATCCCCGGAGCCGCCCGCCGCGCGTGCTATTTTAAACTCAATGCCCACTGAGAACCCGTTTCAGGACCCCCTGCGCTTCGAACGGCGCGTGCCGGAATGCGTCGTGGTGATTTTCGGAGCGAATGGGGACCTCACCAAGCGCAAGCTTCTGCCCGCCCTCTACCGCCTGGCCTACGATCGCCGGCTTTCCGCCGGATTCGCCGTGGTCGGCATCTCGCGCACCCCGCTCTCGGACGAGGCCTTCCGCGAAAAGATGTTGGAGGCCGTCAAGCAATTCTCCGAAGACACCAAGTTCGACGAGGACGTGTGGAACGCTTTCGCGGGCGGCCTGCACTACGTGGCGGGCGACATCGGCGACCCGGCGCTATACCAAGAGCTTGCCACGAAACTGGCGGAGATCGAAGGGTCGCGCCACACCGGCGGCAACGTGCTCTTCTACCTCTCCACGCAGCCCAGCCAGTACGCGCCCATCGCGCTCGGGCTGGGCAAGGCGGGAATCGGCAAGGGCAACGGGTGGCGGCGCCTGGTGGTGGAGAAGCCCTTCGGCCACAACCTGGAAAGCGCCCGCGAGCTGAGCGACCGCCTGCACGAAGTCTTCAACGAATCCGACGTCTACCGCATCGACCACTACCTGGGCAAGGAGACCGTGCAGAATATCCTGGCCTTCCGCTTCGGCAACGGGATCTTCGAGCCGCTGTGGAATCGCCGCTACGTAAACCACGTGCAGATCACGGCGGCGGAATCCATCGGCGTGGAGGGCCGCGGCGCTTATTACCAGGAAGCCGGCGCGCTGGCCGACATGATCCAGAACCATTTGCTGCAGGTGATGGCGACCATCGCCATGGAGCCCAGCGCCAGTTTTCGCGCGACTTCCGTGCGCGATGAGCGGTCCAAGCTGCTGCGCTCCATCCGCGCCATGAAACCGGACGAAATCCGCGAGAACACGGTGCCCGGGCAGTATGGGCCGGCGCGTATCGGCGGCCAGGAGGTGCCGGGCTTCCGCCAGGAGCAGGGGGTCAACCCGGAGTCGCAGACCGACACCTACGCAGCCGTCACATTCTTCGTGGAGAATTGGCGATGGGCCGGAGTGCCGTTCTACGTGCGCACCGGCAAGCGGCTGCCCAAGCGCGTCACCGAGATCGCCATTCAGTTCAACAAAGCGCCGCTGGCCATCTTCGGAGACACGGACGGCGATGGGACCGCGCCCAACCTGCTGATCGTGCGCATCCAGCCGGAAGAGGGAATTTCGCTGAAGTTTGTTTCCAAGACGCCGGGCTCGGGGATGAAGCTGCGGCCCGTCTCGATGGATTTCAACTACGGATCGAGCTTCGGCGAGCGGTCGCCCTCGGCCTACGAGACGCTGCTGCTGGACGCGATTATTGGCGACGCCACGCTGTACACGCGCCAGGACATGGTGGAGGCCAGTTGGACCGTGGTCGAGCCCATCCAGAACGTGTGGAAGGAAACGAAGTACGAGTTTCCCAATTACGCGGCGGGAACGTGGGGGCCGGCCGCCGCCGATGAAATGCTGGCGCGCCGCGGCCACGTGTGGAGGAAGCCGTAATGGGAGCCGCAATAGGAGCCACTGTCGCGCCGGACCACATCCTGAAGGAACTGGCCGACCTGTGGGTTTCGCTCGGCAAACAGGGCGAAGCCGAAGGCGGCGCCGGCGTGCTGCGCGCCTGCTCCATGACCCTGGTGGTGCTGGCCGAGGAGAGCGAGGATTTTTCCGGCCTGGGAGAGACCATGGCCGCGCTCATGCCGGAGCATCCGGCGCGCACCATCCTGATCCGCCTGCGTGGAGGCGAAGAGCGAACTCTGTCGGAGCGGGTATACTCGCAGTGCTGGATGCCGTTCGGGCAGCGGCGACAGATCTGCTGCGAGCAGATCGAAATCACGGCGTCCGATGCGGCCCTGGCGGATCTGGCGTCGGTGGTGCTGCCGCTGGCGGTGCCGGATCTTCCGGTGATCGTGTGGTGCCGCAGCGCGCGGCTGGTGGACATGCCGGAGTTCCACGCGATTGCGGCGATGGCGCGCAAGGTGGTGCTGGATAGCGCCCAGATGCCGGATGGGCACTCTGCCTTGCGCCGGGTCGCGGACCTGGCGCGACGCGGAGTGCTGCTCGGCGATTTTTCGTGGACGCGCCTCACGCGCTGGCGCGAAATGCTGGCGCAGGTCTTCGAGAATCGGCGGAACCTGGCGCTCCTGGACCACATTTCCAAGGTCCGTGTGAGTTTTGGCGGCGCGTACGAGGTGCTTGCGTGGTACCTCGGGGCGTGGGTGCTGAATGCCCTGGCCGACGCCGGCGTTCACGCCGAGTTGAGCGTGACCGGCACCACCGGCGGCCGTTACCTGCGCGTGAAGCTGGAAGGCGAGGGGCTGAAAGTCGAACTGGCGCGCAGCGACGACCGGCTGGCCATCGCGGTGAACGACCTTTCCAACGTGACCAATCTGCCCCAGCCCACCGATTACCTCCTGATGCGCGAAGAACTCGGCATCGTGCGAAACGACCCGGTGTTCGACCGGACCCTGGCGTCCGCCGCCCGGCTCGCGTATCCTACGGACTAATGAGTGTCCACTGGTATACCTCGCCGGATGCGTCCGCGGCCGCCGAAGCCTGTGCGCATCATGTAGTGAGCATCCTGGAGGAAGTGCTTTCCGGCCAGGAGTTCGCCACCCTGGCAGTTTCGGGCGGGTCGACGCCCCGGCTGCTGTTCGAAAAGCTGGCGAAATCCAAGTTCCACTGGGACCACGTTCACCTGTTCTGGGTGGACGAACGCTGCGTACCGCCTACCGATCCGGCCAGCAATTTCAAGCTGGCCGACGATTATCTGATCCGGCCGGCGCACATCCCGCAACGGCATGTCCACCGCGTGGTGGGTGAGATGGCGCCCAAGGCCGCGGCGGCGCGCTATGCCGAGGAGATCCGGGAATTCTTCGGGCTTGACAACGAAGAGTTGCCGCACTTCGACGTGGTGCATCGCGGAATGGGCCCTGACGCGCACACCGCCAGCCTGTTTCCGGGCGAGCCTCTCATCGACGATCGGGAAGGGATTGCGTCCGCCGTGTTTGTGCCGAAGTTCAACCAGTGGCGCGTCACGCTGCTGCCCGGCGCGTTGCTGGCGGCTAAGCACACAGTGTTTCTGGTGGCCGGCGCAGACAAGGCCGAAGCCGTGCGCGCGGTCTTCAAGGAAGAGTACGACCCCAAGAAGTACCCCGCGCAGATCGCATCCCACCACGGGCGCGGCGTGGCCTGGTTCCTGGACCAACCCGCGGCGGCCCTCATGGATTGAGAAATGCCAGGATTGAAAAAACGCCGGGACCGACGCGGAGTGGCCCCGGCTGGAGGAGACTGATTTAGACAATCCCAAGGAGAACGGCCCCAGACAGTTCAGGAGGATGACAAAGCCCGAAGCCGTAACAGAATCATGGAGCGATTTCGGGGGCGATGGAAGCCCCCTCAAGTACCAAAAGGTACTATAGCGGTACTAGGGAAAAGCAGCGGATGAGGCAAGAAGCGTCGTTTTTCCAAGGCCAGGAGCCGATCCTGATCTACATCGCCAAGAAACTGAATGACGCGTTGCGTCTGGAATCGATCTTCACCGAATCGGGGCTGGACTACGGCGTCGAAGCCGACGAGTATCGCGGCGGCGTGGTCTTCCGGTCCGTCCGTGCGGGCGCATTCTTTTATGTGCTGCCGAATGCGGTCGACGCCGCGCACCACGTCATGCTGCGACACGGCTACACGCCCCACGTGGAATCTTGAGGCCATCCCAAATAAGGTACAATCCCATACTCGAAGACGCCAAAGGTGGGGCGGACGCCCCCGTCCGCGCGCGACCCCCTGGTCGCGCTCTTGCGAGCACCGTCAACCTTTACGCGGGACGGAACGCCAGTCAACGTGGCACAGGGTTTTGACTTTCTCTTGCTCTTCTCCGCGTGGTCTCCGTTCCTCCGCGTTTCCGCGGTGAGGGGATTTCGCATCATTCCTCCCTCAAGGCCGCAGTCGGATCCAGGCCCGCCGCGCGTCGCGCCGGCAGCCACGATGCCGCGGCGGCGATGAAAAAGAACAGCACCGCCATGGCAACGAAGGTCGCGGGGTCGGTCGCCCGCACCCCCACCAGCATGCTGGCCATCGCGCGAGTCAGCCCCAGCGCCGCCAGCAGGCCGATCGCGATACCCGCCGCGCCCAGCCGCATCCCGTGCCCCACCACGAGCTTGAAAATGCCGGCGGGCGCCGCTCCCAGCGCCATCCGCACTCCGATCTCCGCGGTGCGCTGCCGTACTACCGTGGCGAGCACGCCGTAAAGCCCCACGCTCGCCAGCAGCACCGCGATGGCCGCGAAGGTTCCGATGAGCAGCAGGGCGAAGCGCGTCTTGGCCTGGTCGCGATCCACCAGAGCATCCATCGGCTGCATTCTGGTGATCACCAGTTGCTTGTCGATGCCGGCGATTTCCGCGCGCACCGCTGCTGCCAGCGTCCGCGGGTCGCCCGCCGTGCGAATGGCCCAGTGCCGGGAAACACCCACGCCGCCGAAGCCGTCCGTGAGGTAGATGGTTTCAAGCCCCGGGTCGGCCAGAGACCAGGCGCGCTGATGCCGCACCACGCCGATCACTTCGACCCACGGAATGTCCGGCCAGGGAATCCGGATGCGCTTGCCGATGGGGGACTGGCTGGGGAATTGCTTCGCGGCCAGAAGCTCGTCGATCACCGCTACTCTCCGGCCGGGCGCGTTGTCGTCGTCCGTGAACGTGCGTCCGGCGACCAGCGGCGTGCGCAGCGTTTCGAAGTAGCCGGGCAGGACCTCTTCGAAGTCGGCTCCTTCGGCGGTAGGCTCGGTGGGCCGCCCACGGGGAACGTTCAGATTGATTGGAGAAGGCCCGTGGCTGAGCGGAAGCCCCAGCGCGGCCGTCGCGTTCTCGACGCCCGGCAGTGCGCGCAGCCGGGTCTGAATCTCGCGCAGCAAGGGCAGGCGTCCTGGCTGCCTGCCCAGTTCCCACTGCCGCGTGACCATGACGGTCAAGACGCCGTGTGGATCGTAACCCGGGTCGACGCGCAGCAGTTCGATGAAGCTGCGCAGCATCAGGCCCGATCCCACCAACAGCACAAACGACAACGCCACTTCGGCCACCACCACGCCGTTGCGCAGCAGCGTGCCGGCTCCCCACGCGGCCGTGCGCCCTCCACCACGCAGGATCTGTGCCACGTCGGGCAGCGACGCGCGCCATGCCGGAGCCAAGCCGAAAATTGCCGCCGCCGCCAGGCCGGCCGCCGCCGCAAACAGCAGCACTCGCCAGTCGATCATGACTGTGTCGAGGCGCGGCACGTTGGCCGGCGCGATGGTCAGCAGCTCGCGGACGCCGAACCGCGCCAGCAGGACCCCGAGCAATGTGCCCACCACGGAAAGCAGCAGCGCCTCTACCAGCATCTGGCGAATCAGGCGCCACCGGCCGCCGCCCAGCGCGGCGCGCACCGCGAGTTCCCGTTCGCGCAGCGAGGCCCGCACCAGCAGCAGGTTGGCGACGTTGGCGCAGGCAATCAGCAGAAGAAACATCACCGCGCCCATCAGTGCCAGCAGCGCGGGCCGCACCTCCGCGACCATTCGCCGGTGCATCGGTTCCAGGCGGAATGGCCGGTCGAACGTGGGATACCTCGCGCGAAGCGTGGCCACCAGCGCGTCCACCTGTTGCTGTGCGCGCTCCAGGCTCATGCCGGCCTTCAGCCGCGCGACCGCTCCGGCCGTGAGGAGGTTGCGGTGGCGATTGTCGTAGCCGATGTTGTTGGCTACCCAGAAGTCCGGGTCGGCGCCGGTATTGCTGAGCGTGGTTGCCAGCAATTTGAACCCTGGCGCAAGCACGCCCACGATGCGCGGCCCGCGCTGCCCGGAACTGACCATTTCGTGTCCGAGAATTGCCGCATCCCCGCCGTAACGGCGCTGCCAGTACTCGTAACTGAGGATAGCGGCGCTGCCCGGCGGCATGAGCACCTGCGGGTCGGACGGTTGCGGAACGGCGTCGGCATCCGTGAAATCGCGGCCCAGGGCGATCGAGGCGCCAATCAGCCGGAAAAAGTTGGTCGTGATCAGGGCCCTGCTGAGCTGCTCGGCGCTGCCGTCTTCCCGCGGCACGAACGCCCGCGATACCGAAACGCCGCCCATGTCCTCGAATACGCCCCGCGTGCCGTCGCGGAAGTCGGAGTAGTCGGCGTTGGAAAACGTGCCGGCCAGGACCAGGCGTTCGGGGTTCCGATACGGCAGCGGCCGCAACAGCACCGCGTCGGTCACGCTGAAAATCGCAGTGCTGGCGCCGATGCCCAGCGCGATGGTGCCTGCCGCCGTCAGCGCGAAGAGCGGGCTCTTGCACAGCGTCCGGAACGCATAAGCGAAGTCTTTGATCAGATGTTCCACCAGGTTGATATGGCGCATATCGCGGCATTCCTCCTTGCAATGCTCCAGGCCGTCGAGCCCCGCCATGGCCCGTCTCCGCGCCTCGCGCGGGTCCATGCGGCGAGCGATGTTCTCCCGGATTTCGAATTCCAGATGGCAGCGCAGCTCCTCATCCAGCTCCTGTTCCACGCGATCGCGGCGAACCAGCGACCGCAGCCGCAACGGGATGGTGTAGAGCCACTGGTCCGGCCGCATATCTCAAGCTTCCTTCAACCGCATGACGTGGCTGATGGCCCCCGACAGCCGCTCCCAGTCCGCGGCCTGCCTGGCGAGCTGGCCGCGGCCCCGGCGCGTCAACGAGTAGAACTTCGCCCGCCGGCCCAACTCACTGGTCTTCCATTCCGCCTTGATCCAGCCTGCCTGCTCCAGCTTGTGGAGCGCCGGGTAAAGCGAGCCGTCGCTCACTTGCAGAATGTTGCCGGAGACCTGTTTCAACCGTTGGCTGATGGCCCAGCCGTGCAGCGGCTCGAGCGCCAGCATCTTGAGCAGCAGAATATCCAGCGTCCCCTGGACCAGGTCGGAAGGCTTGCTCATTTCATATCCTCGGTTACCGAGAACATGATAAACCGGGGGACTTCCGGCGTCAAGGCCTGGTAAGCCTGATGGTTTATGGGTTTACCCATAAAAAGACCTCTTGACAAGCCCCTTCCGCCGGGTTTACCGTCTTCATGCGCGCGGTGGTGTTGGGGGCCGGCGGCGCCGCGCGCGCCATCGTGACCGAGCTGGTGTTGGCCGGCGCGGCGGATGTGCTGGTGGCGAACCGCTCCATCGCGCGCGGGGAACAGATGGTGGCGGAGCTGGCGCGCAAGACGAAGGGGCCGATCCGCGTCGAAGCCTCGCGGGAAACATACCGCGTTCCACCGGGCACAGATCTGCTGGTGAATGCGACCTCGGTGGGGCTTTATCCAGACGTGACCGCGATGCCGCCGGTCCATCTGAGCGATGCC
>OMOG01000441.1:0-2822 GCA_900290305.1 Candidatus Sulfopaludibacter sp. SbA4 | reverse complement strand
GCCGAATCCGCCGGAGACCGCGTTGCTCAAGATGGCGAAGCGGCAAGGCTTGCGGGTGCTCGCCTGCTACCTGGCGTATGCGGCGGCCAGCAATTCGCTACTGTTGGTGGACGATGCCGGCGATGCGGCAGGGCCGTTCGCGGGCGGCATGGTGCTGACGGCAGCGCGGGCACGATTCAAAACAGCCAATGCTCGGCGAGCGGAGTGGGATCGTCGGCGGTGAAGAGCGGCAACATGCTGACGCTGACGCTGAACATCACGTTCAAGGCTGCTCTAACCGGTAATCGCGTGGTGTGGGTGGCGGGGCGGGACGGCGCGGGAGGGAGCAACACGGACTGGCAGGCAATGGGCACGACGAGTGTGCAGTAACCGCTTTCCGGTCTCCCGTCCCCCTTTGCTTGCAGGGAAGTGATAGACTGCACGCAACCGATGTCTCCCTCCGCCCTCTTCGCGGAGTTTCGCTTCGGCTCGGATTTCGTGTGGGTTCTGCCGGACGCAGAGCTTCGAGCGAAAGAGGCGGTACGATTGTACAGACTCCGCGCTATCTGCATGGTGGCCCTGCTCGCCGAACTGGCGGGCATGGCTTCGGCACAGACACTCACCCTGAGGACCGACCCGGCCAGTCCCATTACCTACGGGACGCCGGTGACCCTGACCGCATTTGTGGATGGAATCGATAACTGTGCGGGAGTGAGTGTATTTTTTTACGATTATTCGGTAACTATTGGCGGACCCATAGGCAGCGCAACTGCAACTCAGATTGCATTTCCTCCCAGAGATCCGATTTGTGAGGCAATCTTGAATCCGAACTCCTACACATCGGCCTTACCAGCCGGCACACATAACCAACTGGAAGCCGTATACGAAAACGGCACCACTTTCCCAACCGGCACAGCCACCCCACTGGTCGTCAACCAGGCGCCCACTACCATCAGCCTCACGACGTCACCCAATCCTTCCATCGCAGGCCAGCACGTAACGCTGACCGGGACCCTGTCTCCGGTCGTACCCGTCGGGGATGGAGTCATCACCTTCAAGGATGGTGCAACCGTGCTTGCGACGGTCCCTGTAGGCGTTATGTTCGCGGCGACTGCGTTGACACCCGGTAAGCACAGCCTGACAGCCTCATACAGCGGCGATTCGAACTACCTCGGGTCGTCTTCGTCTGCCGTCAACCAGACGGTCAACCAGATTGCGACCACTACGTCTCTGCAGGTTGTTCCTACTTCGTCCAACCCGGGTCAATCCGTGACGCTGACAGCGACTGTTTCGCCCTCCACCGCCACGGGCAAGGTGACCTTCCTGGATGGTTCAACGAGCATTGGCACCGCCCAGTTGAGCTCCGGGAATGCCAGCATTTCCACCTCCAACCTGGCGAGCGGCAACCGCTCACTGACCGCTTCCTACGGAGGCGATACGAACGACGCGACGAGTGTCTCGTCGCCGGTCATGGAGTTCGTCACTCAACCGACCACTACCGCGCTGGCAGCGGCTCCCAGTCCCTCCGTTTTCGGCCAGACCGTGACTCTCACCGCCACGGTGACGTCCGGCAACCCGACCGGAACGGTCTCATTCCTCGATGGCGCGAGCCTGCTGGGCATTGTCTCTCTGGATGATGATGTCGCCACCTTCGCCACTTCCACACTGTCCCTCGGCGGCCATTCACTGACCGCATCCTATAATGGCGACACGAACTACGCGCCGAGTGTCTCATCGCCGGTCACGGAGACGGTCAACAAAGCTCCAACCACTACGTCTTTGAAAACCGTTCCGGCCTCGTCCACCCCGGGTCAAACCGTGGCACTGACGGCGACTGTCGCGCCTTCCACCGCCACAGGCACGGTGACTTTCCTGGATGGCTCGACTACGATCGGCACCGCCGGCTTGACTGCAGGGACCGCCAGTTTCTCCATCTCCAACCTGGCTACCGGCAACCACTCACTGACTGCTTCCTATGGCGGCGATGCCAACGATGCGGCGAGTGTTTCGCCCGCGGTCACCGAATCCGTGGGTCTACAAACCACCACCACCACTCTGACGGCGGCTCCGAACCCCGCAGCTTTCGGCCAGAGCGTGACTCTCTCGGCCACGGTATCGCCCGGCAATCCGACCGGGAGCGTCTCATTCTTGGATGGCGCGAACCTGCTGGGCACTACTTCCGTGGCGAACGGCGTCGCAACCTTGTCCACCTCTACCCTGTCCGGGGGCAGCCACTCACTGACTGCCACCTATAGCGGCGATACCAACAACGCGACGAGTACGTCCGCCGCAGTCAATGAGTCGGTGACTGGCGGTACTGGGAGTATAACGCCGAATCCCGTCTCAGTCAGCCCGGCATCCGGCAGCGGATCGAGCCAGGTCATGATTTTCACCTTCAACGATGCGAGCGGCTGGCAGGATCTGGACGTGGTGAACATCCTCATCAACAATGTTCTGGATGGACGGAATGCCTGTTACCTGGCTTACAGCCGGAGCGCGGGCGTGCTCTACCTGGTGGCGGATAACGGCGGCACGCTTTCCACTGGGCTGACGCTGGGAGGATCGGGAAGCGTTTCCAACAGCCAGTGCATTGTGGCGGGTGCGGCCTCGGCGGCGTCTGTATCTGGCGGCCCGCGATCTGGCGGGCGGCAACTCGGGGTGGCAGGCGTTGGGAGTGTGGCAGGCGACGTTCACGCCCGCGGGTACGATCGCGGTAGTGAGTCTTACCCAGGCGCGCAGCGCGGCGGCCTCGGGGGCGGCGCAGACACTGGCCGCCGGGTTGACCGACAGCCAGGGAGCCGGCGACTTCGGAGTGGTGAACGTGCTGGTGAACAATTTCATCG
>OMOG01000442.1 GCA_900290305.1 Candidatus Sulfopaludibacter sp. SbA4 | reverse complement strand
CTGTGAAGGTGTAGTTGCCCGAATTGTCCGTGGTGGTCGCACCGGTCTGCGATCCGCTCAGCGACACCATCACTCCGGCCAGAGCGGCGCCTGACGCGGTCACTTGGCCCGAAATGGAGTACGTGATCGGCGTCGCGGTGAAGTTGGCCGTCTGGTTGGCGCTGAGGTTGTTAAACGCCTGCGGGGCACTGAAGGTGTAGCCGGTGCGCGTGGGCGTCACCGTGTAGTTGCCAGCCGCCGCCAGGCCTGTGAAGCTGAAGTTGCCCGAACTGTCCGTGGTGGTGGTGCCGGTCTGCGAGCCGCTCAGCGTCACCGTCACTCCGGCCAGAGCGGCGCCTGATAGCGTCACCTGGCCGGAAATGGTGTAGGTGATCGGCGTCGCGGTGAAGTTGGCTGTCTGGTTGGCGTTCAGGTTGTTGAACGTCTGCGGGGAACTGAAGGTGTAGCCGATGCGCGTGGGCGTCACCGTGTAGTTGCCAGCCGCCGCAAGGGCTGTGAAGCTGTAGTTGCCCGAGCTGTCCGTGGTGGTCGTGCCGCTCTGCGATCCGCTCAGCGTCACCGTCACTCCGGCTAGAGCGGCGCCCGACACGGTCACTTGGCCGGAAATGGTGTAGGTGATCGGCGTCGCGGTGAAGTTGGCCGTCTGGTTGGCGCTGAGGTTGTTAAACGCCTGCGGGGCACTGAAGGTGTAGCCGGTGCGCGTGGGCGTCACCGTGTAGTTGCCAGCCGCCGCCAGGCCTGTGAAGCTGAAGTTGCCCGAACTGTCCGTGGTGGTGGTGCCGGTCTGCGAGCCGCTCAGCGTCACCGTCACTCCGGCCAGAGCGGCGCCTGATAGCGTCACCTGGCCCGAAATGGTGTACGTGATCGCCGTCACGGTGAAGTTGGCCGTCTGGTTGGCGCTGAGGTTGTTAAACGTCTGCGCGGCACTGAAGGTGTAGCCGGTGCGCGTAGGCGTCACCGTGTAATTGCCGCCGGAAGCCAGACCCGTGAAGGTGTAGTTGCCCGAGCCGTCCGTGGTCGCGGAGCCGGTCTGCGATCCGCTCAGCGTCACCGTGACCCCACTCAGCCCGGCGCCCGACACGGTCACTTGGCCCGAAATGGTGTACGTAATCGCCGTAGCGGTGAAGTTGGCCGTCTGGTTGGCGTTGAGGTTGTTGAACGTCTGCGCGGCGCTGAAAGTGTAGCCGCTACGCGTGGGTGTCACCGTGTAGTTGCCGCCCGCCGCCAGGCCCGTGAAGCTGTAGTTTCCCGAGCCGTCCGTGGTGGTGGAACCGCTCTGCGACCCGCTCAGCGTCATCGTCACTCCCGTCAGCCCGGTGCCCGACACGGTCACTTGGCCCGAAATGGTGTAGGTGACCGCCGTCGCGGTGAAGTTGGCGGTCTGGTTGGTGCTCAGGCCGTTGAACGTCTGCGCGGCGCTGAAGGTGTAGCCGCTGCGCGTGGGCGTCACAGTGTAGTTGCCGCCCGCTGGCAGTCCCGTGAAGCTGTAGTTGCCCGCATTGTCTGTGGTCGCGGAGCCGGTCTGCGATCCGCTCAGCGTCATCGTCACTCCGGACAGCCCGGCGCCTGATTGCGTCACTTGGCCGGAAATCGTGTAGGTGATCGGCGTCGCGGTGAAGTTGGCCGTCTGATTGGCGCTTAGGTTGTTGAACGTCTGCGGGGCGCTGAAGGTGTAGCCGCTGCGCGTGGGCGTCACCGTGTAGTTGCCGCCCGCTGCCAGTCCCGTGAAGCTGTAGTTTCCAGAGCCGTCCGTGGTGGTGGAGTCGGTCTGCGACCCGCTCAGCGTCATCGTCACCCCGCTCAGCCCGGCGCCCGACGCGGTCACTTGGCCGGAAATGGTGTAAGTGATCGCCGTGGCGGTGAAGTTGGCCGTCTGGTTAGCGCTGAGGCCGTTGAACGTCTGCGGGGCGCTGAAGGTGTAGCCGCTGCGCGTGGGCGTCACCGTGTAGTTGCCAGCCGCCGCCAGTCCTGTGAAGCTGTAGTTGCCTGAATTGTCCGTGGTGGTCGCACCGGTCTGCGACCCGCTCAGCGTCATCGTCACCCCGCTCAGCCCGGCGCCCGACGCGGTCACCTGGCCGGAAATGGTGTGAGTGATCGCCGTGGCGGTGAAGTTGGCCGTCTGGTTGGCGCTGAGTCCGTTAAACGTCTGCGCGGCGCTGAAGGTGTAGCCGCTGCGCGTGGGCGTCACCGTGTAGTTGCCACCCGCCGCGAGTCCCGTGAAGCTGTAGTTGCCTGAGCCGTCCGTGGTGGTGGAACCGGTCTGCGACCCGCTCAGCGTCACCGTCACCCCGCTCAGCCCGCTACCCGACGCCGTCACCCGGCCCGAAATGGTGTAGGTGACCGGCGCGCCGCCAGAGACCCAGCCAATGTCCATCAATAGGGGGAATGTCAGATCCTCAGGCGGCGTGACCTCGTGAGTGAGATCGCCATGGATGGCCGGTTCCATAAGCTGGTCGCGGAACATACTCGTGTCATAGTGCATTACCGAGGAGCCCGCCAGAAACGAATTGGGGGCGTACATCAGTCCTCGACCCTGGGCGTCCGCGCCGGTATAACTGGAGCCTTGCGGCTGGAGGACTTGAGGAATGGCCGAGGTTACGTTGCCGCCGTTCCAGACGAGGTGGCCGGTGTTCACCGCGGAGGCCACACGCTCGGCAGGCGACATCATCGTCCAAGTCTTGTTCGTGGTGTTATCCAGGAGGAAATCGTCCCAAATACTCGGGTACCCACCGGCTTGATTGCCGGTTTGGCCGTCGGTGTAGGTTTGGAAGCCGAGACCGTGCCCCAACTCATGAGTGACCACGACGATGAGGTCGACATTGTTGCCATGGTTGTTGTCCAGCCCGAGGTAGAAGGTGATCCCGGTGAGACAACCGGATTGGCCGAGGTTGATGTTGAAGCTGGCACTGATATCGACAGTGCTGCTATCCAAGTCTGTGCCTGTGATTTTGTTGGCCAGAGCCTTCGGGTACCAGTGACCGCCGACGGGGGCGCCTGAAAAGTCTCTAAAGATCTCTGTCGCCCCAGCCCGGCCCAAAATTGCGGAGTTCGCAGTGCAGGTCAAGGGCGTCCAAACCGCGGAAACCCGGATAGTAATGTTGCTTGTCAGAGTGGCTCCCCACTTGTTGGCAGCGGCCTGAAACGCGATCATCCGCTGCTGTCCCAGAGTGGTCCCCGTGTTCCCGCCGACGGGGGACACGGGAGTCGGATCGTTGAAGCCGACGCCGGCAGGGTCGCTATTGATGATGGTGACCGTTGCCGCTCTCAGCAAGGACGGCGTGAGAGCGAGGCAGGCAGCAAGGGCAATCGCAGCCTGGAGCCTACTTCTTCTTTTCATCGATGGGGCCCTTGGCCTGGGGAGCCGCCTTGGTGTTGGCAGGCTCGCCGGCGACTATCTTATCGGCAGCTTGGCTGCCCGTCACGCAATCCATGGCGATCTTACCGTCGGCCGTCCTGGTGGCGATGGAGTAACTGAATGATTCAGGGGTCAGTACAATTCCGACAGCGCCACCGGGCCCCTGGATCGTGACGACTGGCGCCTTGGGCTTGGGGTCCCCCTGCGGGGTTGGGGCCAGCGCACCGATTTGGGCGTCAGTCGGCTGTACGATCTTTCCGGTGGCGGGGTCGATGAAGACCATGGCTCCGCCCGCATTTGCCGCAGGAGCCGGGGCTGCCTGGATGGCCTTGGTTTCCGGCTTTTGGCCAGGCGCCGCCTGAGCCGCGCTTCTCGAGTCCTGGGGTGTTGGTGGTTGATCTGCCTCCAGGGCATGGGCGGTGCCTGCGGCAGTCGCCAGAACCAACATCGCGAGAGTAATGCTACCTGTGCGATTCAGCATGATCTGTCCCTATCTCCTGAAATCGAACGGTCGTAAACGGACGTGCGGATCCACCACAGTACTACTAACCAAAGGAGTACAACAAACTGGCCGAAGAATATGCATAAATCACGTAAGTTCATACGTTTGGCGACAATCCGTCCAAGGTCAGAATACAGGGAAGGGATGTTAGATTCAAGACTGTTGTAATGTGCCCGATTAGAAGATAGGCCCGGTGCATGTAAGTCCACGCGGGACCCGAGAGGACTTACAGCGCGCTGGTGCGCGGCTGCCTCGTCTGCCGGCACGATGCGCTCACCCCCGTAGGGCCGCGCGTACGGTGCGCAGGTCGAGGTACATCCTCTGCGGACCGGTATCCGAAGTACCTTCGATGGGCACAAATCCATACCGCGCGTACCAGCCGATGCGGTCCGGGTATGCATCGGTGACGATCGCCCGGCACCCAACCTCGGCGGCGGCGTTCAGGCCGATGCGGAACGCTTCGGAGATCAGCGCGTGCCCCAGGCCGCGGCCCGCGAAGCGCCGATCCACGGCCAGCCGCGCGAGCAGGATCAGCGGTAAGTCATACGGCGGCAGTCCGCGGACATACTTCTTCGGAAAGGCGTCGCGGGGCACACTTGCCATCGCCAGGGTGAAGTAGCCGATCACGGTCCGCGGAGCGGTATCGTCGACCGCTACATAACTCACACCGATCGAACTTTTTTCCTGGTTGGTCCAGGCATGGCGCTCGAGGTAGTTGTTGAGGGGCTCGTCGCCGCAATCGAAGGGCGCCACGTCATCGTTCTGTTCGAGGCGGCGAATGGCGATGGCCATTCAATCCCGCATGGCCCGAATGAGGGCCTCGGTGGGAGGCGTGGCTTCCTTCGCGGATACGAGGGCGGCCAGACTTTCCAGCTCGCGGGCGGTCCACTGGATCTGGACGTGCGGCAGCGCCACATCCGGAGCTACGCGTTCCAGACGCGGGAACAGCAGCACCCTGCGTTCGCCGCTCGCGCTCTCGCTGACGATCCGGTTTCCCAGCTTCCGTTCCGAGACCGCCCATCGAAACAGGGCCAAAGCGTCGGATAGGAAATCGGTGTTGCTCGAGAGCTGCAATTCGTCCTTGAGCACCCGGACCATGCGATCGTCGGCAGGCGCAAGGTCCGCCTGGAACTTGGTCTTGCGTGGGCGGCTGCGGGTGGAACCCTCGATTCGCTTCTTTGGGGTCCTTGCCGGCATGGTATGCGCTTCCACTGCGATTATACTCCGGATCCCGCCTAAATTGAATCAAATTCGATAGGGCCGATATGGGAGACCGGGCATTATCCCCGTGTCAAACAGCACCCCCTCCTAGACGTGGTGTTTGATAACGTTGAAAATCTCCGGCATTGATAGTGGTATAATCTCGACTTATGCCGGTACCTTAGCCACTTCCACAGGCGCCCTATGCCTGTGCCAACCACACAGGCAAGAATGCCTGTGCTACCTGCGTGAATCCAGCGCAGCTCAAATTCAAAAGAAAAAGGAGTTTGCCCGGATGCGTAAATTGTTTTCCCATGGGTTGGTTGTGTTCGCGGGGATGGTGTCTCTTCCGGTGGCCGTCACCACCGGTACGGGTGGCGCCCACACGCAGAAAGTTCCCGCGCCGGACTACCGGCAGGATCCCAGGCTCCAGTCGCTGCGCACGTTTTTCGAAAAGTTCGGCTGTCCGGCGTGGGAGTACGCGCACGTATTCCTGGAAGCGGCGGACGATTACAATCTGGACTGGCGGCTGTTGCCCAGCCTTTCATGGGTGGAATCCACGGGGGGCAAGTCGGCGCACAACAACAACCTCTTCGGGTGGAATTCAGGCCGGGCAAACTTTTCGAGCCCGGCAGCCAGTATTCACACGGTCGGCTTTCGCCTGGCCTATTCCAGCGCCTACAAGGACAAAGGACTGGATGAACTCCTCAAAACGTACAACCCAAATGCGGAGTACGCGGCGAGAGTAAAATCCGTCATGCGGCGGATTGCGCCTACAGAATGATAAAAACACAGGCAGGAATGCCTGTGCTACCCCAGCATTCGAACGCCGTAATAAAGGCCGCCGAACAACAAAACCGCGATCAATGCGGTCACTACCCAGCGGATCGCCCGCGTGGTAGAGTTTTCCTCATTGTGCTCGTCTTCCCTGATCCGATCTGCGAGGCTGTCGAACATGGAAACCTCCTAAAAGGCCCGTATAAATAACGGATCCCGGTCCGACGAGCACCCTAGCAGCCCGATTGTAGCCCCGTTTGAGGAAAGTTCCAAGTGGAATTTTGAAAGAACGGTCACCAAACGACCAGTGTGGCCCAGCAGTCAAAACGGCCCTTTCTCAGGGGGATAGGGCGTTGACAACCTCGGATGAACCGGCGTATATTTGCTAACATACTGATCTCTCAGTGGTTGTCGGTAATTGGAGCATGGTCTCGAGCAGCGTTCGAATCGGTGATGGCGCAAGGGCGCATGCTCCCATTTGCTGGCAGCCAGCCGCAGAATACCCAGCACACCGCAACACGGTGCGACGACCATCGGTGAATCAGTGACTGGCGGAGGCTTAATGGCCGTAGACCAAGACAACGGGCAAGTGGACCAGATGGTCCCCGAAAACTACGAGAATCTTCTCGACGATTACAGCCACTTCGCCCCACCCGCCGCCGATGAAGTATTGCAGGGTACGGTTCTGAGCATCACCGCCAAAGACGTGATCGTAGATTTCGGCTACAAATCGGAAGGCATCGTCCCGATTGAACAGTTTCAGACCCGGAGCGGTGAAATCACCGTACAGAAGGGCGACGTGATCGATGTCATGATCGAACACGGCGAGCAGCCCGAGGGGTACGTGCTGCTCTCGCACACGAGGGCCGCGCGGCTGCGGATCTGGGACAACCTGGACAAGGCGTACCAGGACCAACTGGTAATCTCGGGCCGGGTGCTGGGGCGGGTCAAAGGCGGGCTGGCGGTGGATGTGGGCATCAAGGCCTTCATGCCGGGGTCGCAGGCGGATCCGCGGCCGGTGCACAATCTGGATTCGCTGGTGGGGCAGGACATCCCGGTCAAGATCATCAAGCTGAACCGGCGCCGCGGCAACGTGGTGGTCTCGATGGCGGTGGAGGAGGAGATCAACGTCCGCAAGCACGCCACGCTGGAGCATCTTGCGGAGGGCGCGGTGGTCACCGGGGTGGTGAAGAACCTCACGGAGTACGGCGCATTTATCGACTTGGGCGGGATCGATGGCCTGTTGCACGTGACCGACATGTCGTACGGGCGAGTGCTGCATCCGTCGGAGATCCTGCACGTGGGCCAGGAGATCACGGTCAAGGTCCTGAAGTTCGACCGCGGCAAGGAGCGCGTCTCGCTGGGCATCAAGCAACTCGAGCCGGACCCCTGGGATACCGTGTCGGAGCGCTATCCGCTGGGCGGCAAGGTGATCGGCCGGGTGGTCAACGTGACCGACTACGGGGCCTTCGTGGAGCTGGAAGCGGGCGTGGAGGGACTGATCCACATCAGCGAAATGACGTGGTCGCGGCGCATGAAACACCCTTCGAAAGTGGTGAAGCCGGGCGACCAGGTAGAGGCGGTGATCCTGGAGGTGCATCCGCGGGAGCGGCGCATTTCGCTCGGTTTGAAGCAGCTCGAACCCAACCCGTGGACGACCATCGACAGCCGCTATAGTGTGGGCTCGGTGGTGGAGGGGCGGGTGCGCAACATGACGGATTTCGGCGCTTTCATCGAGATCGAGGAGGGCATCGACGGCTTGGTTCACGTGTCCGACCTGTCCTGGACGAAGCGCGTGAAGCACCCTTCGGAGATCTTGAAAAAGGGGCAAATCGTACAGGCGGTGATTCTGAACATCGATTCCAACTCGCACCGGCTTTCTCTGGGGATCAAGCAGCTCCAGCCGGACGCCTGGGAGAGCTATTTCCAGAATCACCAGGTGGGCGATACCGTACATGGCCGGGTCTGCCGGCTAGCCAGTTTTGGGGCGTTCGTGGAGTTGGCGGAGGGCGTGGAGGGGTTGTGCCATTTCTCCGAAGTGCCCGGGTATACGGGCCGGCGCGGGTCGGAGGAGCCTCCCCTGACGGTGGGGCAGGAGTTCGATTTCAAGATCATCAAGATGAGCGAAGCCGAGAAGAAGATCGGGCTCAGCCTGCGTGCGGTGGCGGATGACGAGGAAAAGACGCGCCTGGAAGACTACCAGCGGCAGGCGGCGGCGGCCACTACCACGATCGAGGAGGTCATGAGCCTCAAAGATCGTAATCTCGAATAACTTGCAAATCTTGCGTTTTCAGGCGATACTGCGGTTTCACAACCGATTGACGACTAGGAGAATGCGATGACGAAGGCCGATCTGATTGAAGAAGTCTCCCGAGTGGTGGAGATGACGCGGAAGGAATCCGAAGTCATCGTGGAGGCGATTTTCGACAGTATCGTGCGTTCCCTACGGACGGGCGACAAGATCGAAATTCGCGGATTCGGCAGTTTCCGCACGCGCCAACGCCAACCCCGCATCGGGCGTAACCCGAAGACGGGCGCGCGGGTGGAAGTACCCGCGAAGAAGATCCCCTATTTCAAGCCCAGTAAGGAGCTGAAGGACGTGGTGAACAATTCCACCTCGCCCATGGCGTCCGCACCGCCCGGCCCCGGAAACGCGCCCGAACCGGTTTTGTAAAGAGCTGTCAGCGATCAGCGGTCGCCGTTTCCACGACCGCTGACTGCTGGGACTAGCATGGACTATCTCTGGACGCCTTGGCGCTATCAGTACATCACCAAAACCGCGGACGCGGTCGAGTGTGTCTTTTGCGCGGCGGCACGCGCGACTGACGATAAGGCTTGGTTCGTAGTACACCGGGGCGACCGCAATTTTGTCATCCTCAACCGGTATCCGTACACCAGCGGGCACATCATGGTGGTGCCTTACGAACATGTCGCCACGCTGGAAGAGGCGGCCGACGAGACGCTGGTGGAGTTGATCCGGCTGGGGCGCGAATGCGAGCGTCAGCTCCGCGCGATTTACCGGCCGGAGGGGTTGAACCTGGGGATGAACATCGGGCGCAGCGCCGGCGCGGGGATTGCGGGCCACGTGCATCTGCACGTGCTGCCGCGGTGGAATGGCGATACCAACTTCATGAGCGTGGTGGCAGAGACGCGCGTGGTGCCGGAGGATCTGGAAGTCACTTGGGAGAAGTTGCGGGCAGCGTTTGGGGGGTGAGTTCGAGCTCCGTGGAAAGTTCGAGGAACTTGATTAGATCACGGCGGCCGATGCATGCCCATGCGTCACGGGCCGCGGTCAAGTGAGATTCACGATCCTTGCTCTCGGTTACCGTGGCCAGACGTTGGTGCACAAGGCCGATCGAGTATCTGTCGTGAATCTGACGGAACAGCAACAACGCGTGGTTGTAGCGTTCTCTCGCGATCGCTCCGTTCCCTTC
>OMOG01000715.1 GCA_900290305.1 Candidatus Sulfopaludibacter sp. SbA4 | reverse complement strand
CCGCCCTTCTTCCCAATCCACTGGGCCGAGGAACTGCGCTTTGCGGCAGCAGTACCGCCGAAATGGTAGTGCGGCTCCGAGTCGAATCTTCTACAAAGAAATTGCAGGCATTCGCAAGAAGACGGCCATGCTGAGAAGTTGATCGCACGCAATTCCGCTACACTAGAGAGTGAGGGTGCCCATGAAGAACGTTCCGCAGCCGTCTATTCCTTCCGAACCGAAGGCCCTGGACGTATCCGCGGACGGGAAACCTTCGGGGGTCCGCCACATCTCCTTGCAAAGGCACCAGGAGATCAAACTCAAGGTTCTCGACCTTCACGACGGCCTGCTCCGCAGGCTTGCCGAACACGACCGCCAGCGCTAGCTTAGCTAGCGCTAGCAGGCCCGTGTAAATGAGCATCGAGCCCGAACCCGAATTCCTTACCCGGGAAGTCATCGACGATCTTCATTATGAAGCCATCGAACGGCACGGAGGTCATCACGGAGTGCTCAATGAGCACCTTCTGGAATCCGCGGTCCATCAGCCTCAACAGACGTATCACCTCGGCGGCGCCGGCCTCTACGAGATCGGCGGCCGCCTACTTGGATGGCAATAAGAGAACGGGCGCATTGGCGGCGGTGGAATTCCTCGAAGCCAACGGTGTCGATACCAGCCGATTACCTGAACAGCAAACCTATGAATCTCTCATCAAGGTTGCGGACCACGAGATGGACCGCTTCGAACTCGCCGATCTCTTCAGGTCCGCTTTGAGGCCGCCAAGAGCCGGTTGACCGGCGGCCAGGCAACGAAAGGGGATCTGCCGGCCAGGCGGAGAATTGGCATAAGATGACTGCATGGGCACCACGGCGAAAACCCTGTACGACACGGACTTTGTCGAGTGGACTGCGCGGACGGCCGAGTTGATCCGTGAGGGGCGCCTCGGGGAAGTGGACCTGGAAAACCTGGCGGAGGAGATCGCGGACTTGGGGAATAGTGAGCGGTCGGCTGTTGCATCGCAGTTGTCCCGTATGTTGATGCACTTGGTAAAGGAGCGTATCCAGCCGGAGCGGGCAGGGGCAAGCTGGCGCTCATCCATCGTTGATGCCCGGCGGGAGATCTGGTTCAAGATCGAGAATTCTCCCAGCCTCAGGAGTTATCTGGCAGAGAGACTTCAGAAGATCTATCGGCAGGCGGTTCGGGACGCGCTGGATGAAACCAACCTGACCGAACACGCCAGGGAACTCGATATTCCTAAAGAATGCCCCTACACTCTCGATGCCCTGCTCGAAGGCGACGTCAACGCCCTCCAGCGGCCATAAGGGCGACGGCCAGCCGTTTTCCCTACACGGACGGACGGGTGGCTGCGTCTAACTGATTGTGAGCCACTTGCGGCTACTCGTGGGATTACTTGGCGTGTCGGCATTTGCGGCCGATGCCCGGCTGGACGCGCTCCTCAAGGGCGTGGAGGCCCGGTACAACCGGACCAAAACTCTGCAAGTGCTTTTCCAGGAAGACTATACACGAGCAGGCGAGGGCCACCGGCCGACCGAAAGCGGGATTCTGATGCTGCGCAAGCCGGGGCGCATGCGCTGGGCCTACAACCAGCCCAAGGGCAAGCTGTGGGTTTCCGACAACAAGTCTTTGTGGCTGTGGCTTCCGGATGAAAATCGCGCCGAGCGGATGAAGCTGCAGGAGAGCGACGACATGCGGGTGCCGCTTGCCTTCCTTCTGGGCAAGTTGTACTTTGACAAGGAGTTTCGGGATTTGAAATCGCAGCCGGCGGGGGCCGATACACGCATCACGGGCGCGCCCAAGACGGACAACCTGCCCTATTCCGAAGTGCAATTTGTAGTGACGCCGGACTATCGCATCCGGGAAGTAAAGGTGAGCGGGCTAGACAAGTCCATTCTGGAGTTTCATTTCGACCAGGAGCGGCTGGATCCAAAGCTGGACGACAAGCTGTTCCAGTTTCAGGTGCCGAAGGGTGCGGAACTGGTGGAGGAGGGGCAGTAGGCGATGAGCGATTTCGTTTTGAAATATGCCGACGGGCGAGGACAAATCCACCAGCAGGTGGCCACGGCTGGCTCGGAGAAGGAACTGCGAGACCGGTTTTCGCAGCAGGGTTTCCTGATCTACTCCATCAAGCCGCGGACGGCGGCCGCCAGCGCGCTCACCGGGGGAAGCCTCTTCGGCGGGAAGAAAAAGCTCAACCTGGAACGGTTTCTGATCTTCAACCAGCAATTCGTCACCCTGATCCGCGCGGGCCTGCCGATTCTGAAAGGGCTGGACCTGCTGGCGGAGCGGCTGACCGATCCCAAACTGGGGCCGCACATCAAGGCGGTCCGGGACGAGGTGCGGAATGGGACACTGCTTTCCGAAGCGTTCCGGCAGCAGGGGGTTTTTCCCAAGATGTACGTGACCTCGGTGATGGCGGGCGAGAAGAGCGGCAGCCTGACGGAGGTGCTGGACCGGTATCTGAGCTATCAGAAGATCGCCCTGGCGGTGCGGAAGAAGGTGGTGGTCTCGCTGATGTATCCGTGCATCCTGATCGTGCTGGTGGTGCTGTTGATGGTGTTCCTGGTGACCTACGTGGTGCCGACCTTCGCCTCGCTGTACAGCACCATGCAGGCGACCCTGCCGACCATGACGCGGTGGCTGATCGCCCTGGGGACGGCGGCGCAGAAGTACATCGTGTACTTCGCGGCGGGGCTGGTGGCGTCCATTTTCCTGTTTCGGTGGTGGGCGCGCGGGGACGCGGCGAAGGTGACGCTGGATCGCGTCAGAATGAAGCTCCCGATTGCGGGTGAGATCTGGCTGAAATACCAGGTGGCGCAGTTGTCGCGCATTCTGAGCACGCTGTTGACGGGCGGCATCCCGCTGGTGCAGGCCATGGAAACCGCGGCGGATTCGCTCAACACGCCGCTGCTCAGGCGAGCCGTGGAAGCAGCGGGGAAGAGCGTGCGGGAAGGGCAGCCGCTATCCGGGTCGCTGAAGGCTTCGGGGATGTTTCCGGGGTTGTCCACCGACATGATCGAAGTGGGCGAGTCGACCGGCGCTCTGCCGGCGATGCTGAGCAGCGTGGCGGAGTTCTTCGAGGAAGACGTGAACACGCGGATGACGGCCGCGCTCTCGCTGATCGAGCCGGCGATTATGATCGTGATGGGGTCGTTTGTGGCGTTCGTATTGATTTCGTTGTATCTGCCGATATTCTCGTTGGCGGACAACATTCGGTAGCACAGGCATTCCTGCCTGTGTTGGTCTTGTTTTTATGGCGACTTCGGAAAAGCTACGATTGGTGGAACCTACGGCGGAGGCGGAGCAGGCGCGGGCCATTGCGGCGCGGTATCGCTGCGAGTACGTGGACCTGCGCGAGGCTTCGATCGATCACGACCTGTTCCGTTCGATTCCCGTGGATCTCATGTTCCGCTACAATTTCGTGCCCATGCAGGCGCGCAATGGGACGCTGGATATCGCGCTTTCCGATCCGCGGAACCTGAACCTGATCGATGAGCTGACCCTGCTGCTGAACCGCAAGCTGCGGGTGAAGGTGGCCACGCTCTCCCAGATCGCCGAGCTGCTGAAGAAGACGGAACAGTCGCAGCGCGTGCTGGAGGAGGTCACCGAGGGTTTCACGCTGGACGTGGTGGCGGAAGAGGGCGACCAGGACGAGACCCTCTCGATCGACAAGCTGACGTCCACCGATACCGACATCGCGCCGGTCATCAAGCTGGTGGACACCACCATCTTCAACGCACTGGAGCGGCGGGCGAGCGACATCCACATCGAGTCGCGCGACCAGGAAGTGGCCATCAAGTACCGCATCGACGGCGTGCTGCACTATGCCATGCCG
>OMOG01000443.1 GCA_900290305.1 Candidatus Sulfopaludibacter sp. SbA4 | reverse complement strand
TAACCGCTCCGGGTGAACCTCGAGTATCCGATCAGCACGTCGCTCGCGAGGTTGACCGCGATCGACGGGAACGCATAGAAAATCTCGCCGCCAGGGTCTTCGATGCGGCCGAGCTGCAGGGGCAGGGAAGCCGCCGGGTCCACCTGGAACCACTGCACCGCGGCGCGATTCGGCGCATCGGCGGGAAGGAAGACCGTGTGCGCGCACCAGATGGTCCCCGCCCGCAGCGCACAGTTCTGAAGCCGGCTGTCACCCGTGCCGACCTTGGCATACGAGTTGAGCTGCGGCGCAAAATCGTCGCCACCGGGCGAACTCTCCGCCCAGGAATCCTCGACCGCGATCTCGTTCGCCCCGGCCACGAACTGCTCGGAGCCCAGCGGTCCCTGCAATTCGCTGATGCGGATCGTTCCGCTCTCACCCCCGAATGCCTGCATCAGGTACAGCGTGTCCGCGTTCTGGTCGTAGTCCCTGACCAGAGAAAACTCGCCGCGGTTGTCCCCGAACGTGACGTATGCGTCTGAGCCGTTCCGATACAGCTCCGACTTATTGAACACGAACAGCGCGGTGCGGTCGTAGGCGCCCTGNNAGGCAGTCGAAACAGGTTGGCCGAGATCACAATCCAGTTCCCATTGAAGCCCAGCACCGGGTAGTCCGCCCAGTGACCCGTTGCGCCCACATCGATGCGGAACAGGTTCCAATCGCCGCCCGGGTCGCCGGTTTGCGACACGCCCAGCAACAACGCCGCGTCCGCAGTGGCCGCGTTCACGCCGGCCGATGCGATCCAGCGATCGTTCTCCGCGTCATATTGCAATCGCGGGTCGAAGGTGTCGGTGAAGTCTCCCAGGCCGGACCAGAAGCGGTTGAGATCGATCGGATAGTCGGGCCGCGTCTCGCCCGTGCGCGACTGGATCTCGACCAGCGAGTTGAGCATCGTCACCACGTGCTGCGGACCGGCCGCGCCTCCCGTATCGGGCGGTGTCGCACCGTAAGGATCCAGGATTGCCGGGAAACCACCGTATGCCGCGTAACCGGGAGCGGGGTCCACTGCGGCGGGCGGAATCACCCTCGGCGCCGCGGCGCCATTCGCAGGCGTGCGCGGGACCTCTAGCGGCCGGTGCACGATTCGCCCTGGATGGAGCAAATTCCGGCGCGCTTCCTCGCGCGCAATCGCATCCAGATTCGCCGTGGCACGCGCGCCCGCATGGCGGTGAACCTGCGCGAAAGCCGCGAAGACACAAACCGAGTACACCAATCCCAGGCGCCCACAGAATGTCACAGACAGACCTTCTGGACATTCTGCATACTCTTCGGATTGGGCGCCACTGATTTTTGAATGTGTAGAGAAATTCCGTGAGATTACGCACAACGCCTCGCCAGGCGGACGCCGTATAGTTCTTGCTGAGAGGGGAACATGCGCTCGCTGAATACATGCCTGATTCTATGGACGGCAGCCCTGTCTGCCGCGTCGACGCCTCCCGCACCAGTCTCGGTAAATCCGGCATATGGCAGTAACGGCAACCCGACTTTCGCATTCACCTTCTCCGATACCTCCGGCTTCCAGAGCTTGGGCGTGTTGAATGTCCTCATCAACAACGTTCTGGATGGGCGGCACGCCTGCTTCCTGGCATTCGTGCCTTCGGGCCCATCCGCGGGGTCCGTGTTCCTGGTCGACGATGCGGGCGATTCCGGCGGCCCGTACCAGGGACTGGTGCTGCCGGGGGGCGGCGGCGCCACTGCGCAAAACAGCCAATGCGCGATTTACGGCACCGGCAGCGGAGTGGTCTCCGCCGGAGACACCATCACGCTCACGCTGCAAATGTCGTTCAGCCAGGGCTTCGCGGGCAACAAGGTGATCTACATGGCGGCCCAGGACACGGCGTCGGTCAACTCCGGCTGGCAGGCGTTGGGGACGTTCAACGTGCCGGGGACGCCGCCGGCCGGTCCGGCGGTAAGCGGCATGAGCCCGGCGCGTACCAGCGCTCTGAGTCAGACATACACGTCCACCTTCACGGACACCAACGGCTTCGCGGACCTCTCGGTGCTGAACGTGTTAGTGAATAATTCGATCGACGGGCGCGCCGCATGTTATGTGGCGTTCGCGCCGTCGGGCGCGTCGGGAGGGTCGGTTTACCTGGTGGACGACGCCGGCGACGCGGGCGGGCCGTACTCCGGGATGGTGATTCCCGGCTCGGGCTCGGTGAGCAACAGTCAGTGCTCGATCTCCGGGACGGGGAGTGCGGTGACCGCGAGCGGCGGCACAATGACTTTAACCCTGGCGATTAGCTTTAGCCAAAGCTTTGCCGGGAACCGCGTCTTCTACCTGGCGGCGCGGAGTAACACCCTGAACTCCGGCTGGCAGTCAGTGGGCAGCGTGACGGTCGGCTTGTCTTACGACCAGACCATCCTGCTCGATCACCCGGCCGCCTTCTGGGATGTCAATCCGCGCTCCGCGACCGAGCCCGACCTCACCGGAAACGGGAACACGGGAACTTATCAAGGCGGATCGCCTTCGGTAGCCACCCTGCCCAATGGCGACCAGGCCGCGGTCTTCAACGGCTCGACTCAGTACCTCACCATCCCGTCGAAACCCTCGCTGTCCATCCCCACCACCGGCAGCCTGACGTGGGAAATGTGGATCGCCCCGAGCGTCCTCCAATTCCCTGACAGCAGCAGCGACGGGTTTGTGGAGGTCATGGGCAAATGCGCGAATTTCTCGCCCACCTGCGAGTGGGAATCGCGCATGTACAACACCACCAATCCGCAAGGCCGATGCAACCGCCTGAGCGCCTATGCCTACAATCCGGCCGCCGGGCTCGGCTCCGGCGCGGATTGGCAACCGGTGTGCGGCTTGTTGCAGGCCGGCCAATGGATCCACGTGGTCGGCGAATACACCACACTTACCCAGCCGTCCGACTGTCCGGAGGCGCCGGCGTATCCCGGTTCCATAGATATCTGGGTAAACGGCGTGAAATGGAACCAGTCCGTCCACAGCCCGACCGGGTGCATGAGCCAGTACAGCCTGGCGCCGCAGGCCAACAACAGCCCCCTGAACATCGGGACCATGGCCCGCGATACGTGGTTCGAGGGTGCGATCGCCAAAGTTGCGATTTACGACTATGAGCTCAGCCAGCAGCAGATCGCGAGTCACTACCAGGCGATGACCGGGCGGACGCCCACCGGGATTTGCTCGAGCACCTGCAGTTTCTGAGGTTGGTGCTTCACTGCGCGGTCCGCTAAACCGGACGTGAAGTGACGTGGCGCAGGCACTCGTGCCTGCCGTGTCGAGACTCGTCTCGACACCTCTTCCCGGTTGTGACACACTGCCGGAGGCAGGCGTCGGCATAAGTGCCGACGCGGCAGGCACGAGTGCCTGCGCCACATCGGCCGGCCGAGTGGGAATTACAAGCCCAAAACGTGGTTCAATGCTGCCATCGAATCGGCCACTACCCGAAGAACGCGAAATACGTCTTAAAGGAATGGCCGCGGATGCGTAATCATATCCAGGGAGGGTCGGGAACGATGAATAAACCAGTCGCCGGAGTCCTGGTGGGCACGGTTCTGGGAGTGATCGACGGCGCCACCGCGTGGTTCACTCCTGCCGTGCGCCCCGTGATGACGGGGATTCTGATGGGCTCTTGCGTGAAGGGGATGCTGGTGGGAGTGTTGTGCGGGCTGTTTGCCCGGAAAGTTCATTCCAACGCCGCCGGTATTGGCGTGGGACTCGCTCTGGGGCTTCTTTTCGCGTACCTCGTGGCGGCCATGCCGTCGGAGACCGGAGAGCACTACTATTTACAGATCATGGCGCCCGGCTTCGTCACCGGCGCCATCATCGGATTTTTGACGCAACGGCTGGGACAGTCCCCAGCCCAAACAATCAGGAGCTGACTATGCCGAGACCCATACACTTCGAGATTCCCGCGGAGAACCCGGACCGCGCGATCGCTTTTTACCAGTCTGTCTTCGGGTGGACGTTTCAAAAATGGGATGGCCCCATGCCGTACTGGCTCATCACCACCGGCCCCGCGAGCGAGCCCGGCATCAACGGAGGACTGATGCCCCGCCGCGACCCGGCGCAACCCTGTGTGAACACCGTGGGGGTCGCCAACATCGACGAAAGCCTGGCGGCGGTGGACGCCCACGGCGGCGTGTGCGTGGTGCCCAAGATGCCGGTACCAGGCATCGGCTGGCTGGCCTACTGCAAGGATACCGAAGGCCACATCTTCGGCATGATGCAGTCGGACGCTGCCGCGGCGTAGGTGAGGGCCGCCGGTGACCCATTGCCTTGTTTATCTGCGTTCATCTGCGTTCATCGGCGGCCCAATTCTCTTCAAAGTATCAGACGAAAGCTCAGTGTTCCATTCCATAAATACAGCCTTGTGTCCTACCGTGGCGCACGCTCTCAGCGTGCCGCGTCGACACTCATGTCGACGCTCGCTCGACGCCTGGAAAGTCAATTGCCGTATTTATGAAACCTCGTACAAAGCGGCCCCTCATGCCTCCACCCTGCCCAGCCCCGCATTCCATTTCAACCGCCGCCCCTGCTTCAACGACAGGTTCGCCATCTGCACCACCAGCGCCGCCGGGAACGCCAGCTTCATCGGCGCCGTCGGCGTCTGGCGCGAGCGCACGCATTCCAGAAAATTACTCACGTGCAAGTCAGTGGCGTACCCGAAACCCTTCTCCGATTTCTTTTCCATCGCCGGCCGGTCTTCGGCGCCCTTCAAAAACACCTTCAAATCCTCGCGCCCGATATCCATGCGGGCCAGGTCCCCGTCAAGCTGATTCAACTGGTCGTTGCGGCTCTGATATTGCATCGCCGCATAATTCACCGAGAAGACTCCGATGAAGTCTTCGGGATACTCGGCGATCGCCACCACGGATTCCGGCTGGTCCACGCCGGCCTTGTGCGGCTTGCCCCCGGACGCGTTCACCGCCGAAGGATAGGTCGCGTTCATCAGCATGTGGAAGCCGTCGAACACGTGCGCTCCCTGGTCGGCCAGGATGCCGCCCGCGTAGTCCGCATAGAATCGCCACTGCCGGAACCGGTTGGCGTCGAACGGGTGGTGCGGCGCCGGTCCCTGCCACTGTTCCCAATCGAGCGGACCATCCAGCTTGGTGGCCGCCGCGCCGCCCAGGTAGTTGTTCAGCCACCACCCGCGCACCATGCGCACGCTGCCCAGCTTCCCCGAAGCCACGATGCCGCGGCCTTCCAGGTAGAGGTCGTAGCTGCGGCGCTGCATGCCCACCTGGATCACGCTCTTGGTTTTCTTCTCGGCCTCCACCAGTTTCGCGCCCTGTTCGGGAGTCTGGCAGAGCGGCTTTTCCACGTAGATGTCCTTACCCGCGGCCAGCGCGTCCATCACCATCTGGTAGTGCCAATGCTCGGGCGTGGCGATCAGCACCGCCTGCACGTCCTTGTCCGCCAGCAGCTCGCGATAATTGCGATAGACCTTGGGCTGCGTGCCCGCCACCTTCGAGGCGGTCGAGATGGCCCGCTCCAGGTTTGGCTCGTAGACGTCGCAGATGGCGCCCACGCGCAGCGCCGCGTCCTTCTGGAACACCGTCATCACGAACGTGCCCCGGCTCCCGCTGCCGATCACCCCCAGCACCACCTGGTCCGATGGCGGTGCGGCGTGCGCGGCCAAAGCTCCGGCGCTACCCAGCAAAAATGTCCGACGCTTGACGTTCATATTCACTCCATACAGTATGGTATTACCATGGAACCGAAACCCACGCTTTCCCGCCGCGCGCTTCTGGCGGCCGCGCCGCTGCTCTTTAGCCCGGCGGTTTCAGCGAACCCCAAGCTCAAGGTCGCGATTTTCTCCAAGCACCTGCAATTCGTCGCGGGAGAAGAACTCGCTCAGGCGGCCGCGGATATCGGCTTCGACGGCATCGATATCACCGTGCGCAAAGGCGGGCACGTAGAACCGGAGCGCGTGGCGCAGGATCTCCCTCCGCTTGTTGCCACCCTCCGCAAACACGCCCTCGACGTCCCCATGATCACCGCCGACATCGTGGACACCACCACCCCCCACACCGAAGAAATCCTGAAGACCATGGCGGCGCTCGAGATCCGCAATTATCGCTGGGGCGGGCTCACCTACCAGGGCGCGCAGCCCTTCGCCGCGCAACTGGAGGCGATGAAGCCGCGCATCGCGAAGCTCGCGGCGCTGAATGCGCGCTACCAGGTCTGCGCCATGTACCACACGCACTCCGGCACCGGAGTGGTCGGCGCCCCCATCTGGGACCTGCACATCCTGCTGAAGGATTTCGACCCGAAGGCCGTGGGCGTCAACTACGATGTGGGCCATGCCACCATCGAGGGCGGCGTCGGCGGNNAGTATCCGTTAGGCGGGGCCGATGGAGGCAAGACCAGGCTCACGCTCCCGCGCGAAGAGGTCCTCGGCGCCATGAAGCGCGACCTCGGCAAGCTGCGCGGCTATCTCGCCCGGGCGAATCTCTGAGGTTCACACCGTGGGGCAGGATTTCATCCTGCAGCCGGCTTTCCAAGCCGGCTCGCTCGCTACCCGACGTTTCTGGCAGAGTCGTTCCCGCCAGGGATCGCCAGCGTATGTTCGCTCTGGACGATGTTCAGCAGCAGTGGGTATGCTCATTGGCTCGAACCAGAATGGTGGTGTCAAGGACGATCTTCACTGGTGGGGACGATTGCCGGGCCGGGTGCTTCGGATGGCTTCAGTGAGTATTTCCTCGGCTTCCTCCGCGGAGCCGGGCTTACGGCGGGCGTCCACCTCGGCGAAATACTTCCGCAACTCCGCCGCCTGCTCTTGCCGCTGCTGATCGGAG
>OMOG01000445.1:5626-15682 GCA_900290305.1 Candidatus Sulfopaludibacter sp. SbA4 | reverse complement strand
CCTCGTCCCGCTGCACAAGCGGACGCAAGAGCTTCGTTGCGGGCGAGGCGTCCGTCCGCACAAACGGCTGCCAACGGCACTAACCTTTAACCTGAGTCAAGCACATACCCACTAATCGATGATATAATACCTGCGTGTCGTTTTTAGGGCCCTTGTTTCGTGTTTTCCAATGGTCCCCTCTGGTTCCTTCGTGTTGGGCGGCATCCGCCGCCACTTCTAGCCCTCCGCAGCGTGGAACTGAGTCAGGCGCAGGATGGAATGACGCCAGCCCGGCGACTACGACCGTGTACATCGACTGGCCCCGGACGGTCACGGCTACTTTTGAGTGGATACCGCGGACGCCGTCTCTCAACTATGTGGTGACCTGGATTTCGGCTGGCGGCGCCATTGCCGCGCGAACGGAACCGCCCGGACGGCAGACGGTGGGGACATGGAGTGTACGATGATCCAACTCTCAAAAGCATTCCTGCTTTTTGCAGCCCTGTGCCGGATGGCATCGGCCGCCGGACCCGCGCCGCCCGGCAACTATGTCCTGACTGAAATTGCGACCAGCGGGCCCAGCTTCTGGAGTCCTCCGATCAATACCTCCGGCCAGGTTGTGGGCTGGAATTTTCTGTGGATACCCGTGTCGGCTAATGCGCCTGTAGGAAGCCTGGTCCCCTTCTCCGGCGGCGGCCTCGGGACTGCGATCGACGATCGCGGCCAGATCGTCGGCGCATCCCTCGGCCCACAGGGCATGTTGCCGTTTCTGTGGACGCCGGACACCCCGAATGCGAGCTCGGGAACCTCCGTAGCCATTCCGGCCCCACCGGGAGTGTCGTCCCTCAACATGACGATGAGCATCAATAGCTACGGCCAGGTGATCGGCAGTGACGATTCCGGACTGTCTTTCTTTTGGACGCCTTCCACGCCCAACGGGACCACGGGTACCCTGAACCCCGACAGCCGGTTCAACGGCGTTACCCGCATCAATGATTTCGGCCAAGTGACTCTGAACCCAGTGCCCCGGGCCGGCAATACGCCCACGCTGTTCACTCCGACCGCGGACAGGTAGCCGGGTCGAACGGGACGCCGTTGACTTTGGGCGAGCACGCAATTCTGTGGTCACCCAACGTCGCCAATGGCACATCCGGGAGCGCCGTGGCGTTTCTGGACCTCCCTGGCTCCGAGGCGGGAACCATCAACAACTTCGGCCAGGTGATCGGCCCGTTGGGTGGATCCTGTTATCCTGTCGATTTCGGTGTTCAGACCTGCTTTTATCCGGGCACATTTCTGTGGACGCCATCGTCGCCAAATGCCACCAGCGGGACGATCATCTACCCCAACGCATGGGGCGCCACCACCATCAATGACTCCGGGCAGTCCATCGGCACACAACTCTTCACGCCCTCCGTACCTAATGGAAGTACCGGAAGTCTTACGACAATAGATGGTCTGCCCATGGACGGCCCGCTCGGCGGCGTATACCCCAGCCCGTATCTGCTGGCGATCAACAACACGGGCACCGTCGCCGGAAAAAGCACCGTGTGCTTCCCCAATCCGTGCGCGTATCACGGATTCCTCTGGACTCCATTCACACCCAACGGCACCGCGGGGTCGACGGCGGAGATCCCCATACCTTTGGGCTTCGTCGCCTTGGTTCCCTCCGCGCTGAACGCCAGCGGCCAGGTGGTTGGGCAGATGACGCGGGCCGGATGGGGTCTTGCGGCCGTTCCTCTCCCGGAGCGGAACGGCCTACGACCTCGGAACCATAAGCAGCGACCTGGATGGGGGCATCCCCGCGGGCATCAACGACCGCAGCCAAATTGTGATCAACGCCAATGGCTCGGTGTATCTCCTCACGCCAGTGCTTCCGGCCGCTGCGGGAGTAAGTCCGGCGTCGGGATCGGCATCCAGCCTGACAATGGTATTTACTTTCTCCGACCCTCGCGGTTGGCAGGACCTCGGCGTAGTCAATATCCTCATCAACAACTTCCTGGATGGCCGTCAGTCCTGTTACCTCGCCTGCAGCCAGCCGTTGAATAAGTTGTACCTGGTCAACGACGCCGGCAACGGCTTGTTACCGGCGCTGCCCATTAACGGTTTCGGAAGCGTCGGCAACAGTCAGTGCACAATCAGCGCGCAAGGTTCTTCGGTGAGCGGCAGCGGGAATACCTTGACCCTGATGCTGAACCTCAGCTTCAGCACGGCATTCGAAGGTAACCACGTGGTCTATCTCGCCGCCGGGGACCTCGCCGGAAACAACTCGGGCTGGCAGCCGCAGGGCACCTGGAGCGTGCCCATGGCTTCTCGGGCGGGTCCGGCGGTAGGAGGAGTAAGCCCTTCGTACGGGTCGGGATTGACGCAGATGTTCACTTTCACCTTCACGGACACCGAGGGCTGGCCGGATCTCGGCGTCGTCGATATATTAATTAATAACTCCCTGGATGGGCGGCAGGCATGTTACCTGGCTTACAGCCGTGCTGTGAATGCGCTCTACCTGGTCAATGATGCGGGCACGGCTCTCTTGCCAGGCTTGGTAATGACCGCCCCCGGAACCCTGAGCAACAGTCAGTGTACAGTCAGTGCGGGAGCATCGGCGGTAGGCATGAACGGCAGCACCTTGACCCTGACCGTGGGTCTCACCTTTCCCCCGGTGCTCTCGGGCAACCAGGTAATCTATCTGGCCGCACGAGATTCCACCGGTGTCGTCACCTCCGGCTGGCAGGCCATGGGGACGTGGAGCGTCCAATGAGAGTCGTTTTCCTTCTCGCCGTACTCGTTTCCGCCCGCGCGGCAAACCTTCCCCCTGGTAACTACGTCGCAGTCCCGATCGTCACCGGGGGCGCACCATCGGGCGCCATCAACTCCATCGGACAAGTCCTGGCTGAAGGCGGCCTGTGGGAACCCGTCGTGGCGAATTCCAATGTAGGTAGCCTCGCCATCATTAACGGCGTCGGCAACGCCGGTTGCGGAGGTCAGAGTGGGGCCTGCGCAGTGGGTATTAACAACCGCGGGCAGATACTCGAATACGTCGAAGTCTGGAACGGAACCCAACCCCAAATTCAGGGGTACCTCTGGTCGCCTGACAGTCCGAATGCAACTACCGGCAGCCTGGTGAGCATTCCGGTCGCGTATCCGGCTGCGATCAACAACTTCGGACAGGTGATCGGCATCGCCATCGCCGGCGGCATATACGCCGGCGGCATCCTATGGACCCCTTCTTCGCCCAACGGCGCCACCGGAACCACCATCCCGTTCAGCAGCACCGCCGGAAATATCGCAATAACCGGAATCGATGATTTCGGCCAGGTCACAGTGAACCCTGGGGTTGGGGGACCGTACTTCTGCACGCCGTCCACCCCCAATGGACCGATCGGCGGCTGCACTTCCATTCCGGGGATGACTTCGGTTATGGGTATCAGCAACCATGGCACGGTGTTCGGCACGGCGGCAGACTCCAGCGGCAACACGCACGGTTTTCTCTGGACCCCCACGTCCCCTCAGGGAACCACAGGCACCACTTCAGAAATCCCCATTCCCGCCGGCTTCAACCAACTTTTCCCCGTGGCCATCAACGCTAGCGATCAGGTGCTGGGATACCTGCTTCAAAGCTGCTGTGTCAGAGTTCCTTTCCTGTACGCCGGCGGCACAGTTTACGATCTCACCGCAGTGGACAGCCGGCTCTCGGGAGCCTACCCAACGGCCATCAACGCCGCCGGCCAGATTGTCCTTAACGGGGCGGATGGAGAAACGTACATGGTCTCGCCCACGCCCCTCCCGGTCCCTCCCGGACCACAGACCGTCCCCATTACCATCACCTCCCAACCTCCCGGCCGCGGATTTATCGTGAGCGGCAGCGGCTGCTCTCCCGGTGCTTACCTCGCACCGCAAACGCTGAACTGGATTCCGCAGTCGAATTGCACCGTCGCTTTTGTCAATCCACAGGGCGATGCAATCGGGCGCCAATATGTTTTCTCCGGATGGCAGGATGGTCCTGCGACATATCCGCGCGCCATCGTCGCCCCGTCGCAGCCTGCCGCTTATACGGCGAATTACACCACGCAATACTTACTCACCACGAGCTCCAATCCGCCCGGTGGCGGAACGGTCTCCGGCGCCGGATGGTATAACGCCAACAGCACCGCCGTTCTCACGGCAACGCCTGCCGGCGGATTCCGGTTGGCTGACTGGGCTTCCTCTCCGGCCGTCTCGGTGCTTGGTCCATCTTCGGCCTCCATCACAGTGACGGGGCCGTTCACGATCACGGCCGATTTCGCCATGGTCACCGGGCCGGCGCTGACGGATTACACAGTCACGAGGCTGGGTTCGGGCCCTTCCGCCGTCTCCCCACGTCTGCTGAACAGCTTCGGACAGGTCGTCTTCGGTACTTCGCTGTGGACGCCGATTACGCCCAACGGCGCAACCGGCAGCGCGGTGGATGTGGGCTTCAACGTGGCCGCCCTCAACAATCGCGGACAAGTCGCCGGGACGCTGTCCTTATTTACTAATTCCGACTTCACTCCGCAGGCGATGCTCTGGTCTCCGGCCACGCCGAACGGATCTTCCGGCAGCGCGATTCCCGTTCCCGCGACCTCGCCGCTGGCTTCCGCCGCTGTGGGAATCAACAATTTTGGGCAGGTGATCGGCGAGTCCGGAGGATCTTGCGCCAATGAGCTCGCACCGTACGCCTATTGCAACTCGTTCCTCTGGACGCCGTCATCCCCAAACGGCACTTTGGGCACAATCAATGCCGATGCCACCGGGGATCACTTCACCGCGATCAATGATTTGGGCCAGGCGATCGGCGGGGGACAGCTTTACACGCCGTCCGTGGCCAATGGCGGGAGCGGCACGCTCACCAACATACCGGGAATCACGGGCTCGAATGGGACGGCACTGGTCGATATCAACGACACTGGCGTCATCGCCGGAGCAAGCATTTTCCCTCCCTGCGTCCAATGTTATCGCCAGGGGTTCCTCTGGACTCCCAACACTCCACACGCTGCCTCGGGCGCCGTGTCGCCGCTGCCGGTTTCTGCGGGATACCTCGGAATGAACCCCGTGGCTTTGAACAATAGCGGGCAGATAGTTGGAACCATGACCGACTCAAACGGCATCGTTAGACCGTTCCTCTACAAAGGCGGCACGGTATACGACCTGGGGACCGTGAGCAGTGAGTTCTCCACTGCCACCCCCGCCGGCATCAACGATTCCGGACAGATCGTGCTGCAAGCCTTTCGAAGTGCAGTGACCGGCGATGTCGTCGTGTACCTGCTCTCCCCGGCTCAATTGCCATCTGCCGACAGCGTGGTCCCAGGCGCCGGAAGCGCCCAAAACCAGGGCCTGGTGTTTACCTTCAGCGATCCGCTCGGGTGGCAGGATCTGGATGTGGTGAACGTGCTGGTTAACAACTTCCTCGATGGCCGACAGTCCTGCTACTTGGCCTACAGCCGTTCGCTGAATACGCTGTACCTGGTGAACGATACCGGCACGGCACTGCTTCCGGGACTGGCACTGAATGGATCGGGCAGCGTCGCCAACAGCCAATGCACCGTCTTTGGAGGAGGGTCGATCGCGGCCGGAAGCGGCAATTCGCTGGTGCTCACGCTGAACATGAGCTTCAATCCGTCCTTCGCCGGGAACAAAGTTGTGTACTTGGCGGCGCGCAATCTGGCGGCAGACAATTCCGGCTGGCAGGCGCTGGGGACGTGGAATGTGCCCGGCGCCGCAGTCACTCCCACTGCCGCCGCCAACCTGACGCCCGAGCGCGGCACCGGTGTAGGCCAGACGTTCACCTTTACGTTTAACGACGCTCGCGGGTGGCAGGACCTGGGTGTGGTGGACATGCTCATCAATAATTCTCTGGACGGGCGGCAAGCCTGTTACCTGGCATACAGCCGTCCTTTGAATACTGTGTACCTGGTGAACGATGCCGGCACCGCCCTGCTGCCGGGAATCGTGCCGAACCCCGCTTCGAGCGTCGCCAACAGTCAATGCACGGTGACCGGATTCGCCTCCACGGTAAATGGCCTGCCTGAGACCAGTGTAAGTGGAAGCGGAAATACGCTGACTCTCACGTTCTCCATCAGTTTTTCCTCGTCCTTCAGCGGAAATAAAATCACTTGCATGGCTGCGCGCGATGTCACTGATACTGTAAATTCGGGCTGGCAAGCTATGGGCTCCTGGACCGTCCAGTAGGTGCGTTTGCCGGCGCATCATGATATCATCATGTGTGAAACTTCCCTTCAGGTGCCGGTTACGGCTATCCATTCTCCTTGTAGTGGTTGTTTCCACCCATGCAGCAACGGTCCCTCCCGGTAATTACGTCGCCGTCCCCATCGCCTCTCTCCCGGCACAATTGGGCTTTCTGGTCGGCTCTCCGGCCACACAATCGGCCAGCACGATCAACTCCATCGGCCAAGTCTTGGCTGGTGGTGGCCTGTGGACACCCGTCGTGGCGAATTCCCGTGCAGGCAGCCTGACCACTCTTCAGGGCTTCGGTGGCGTGGGTATCAATAACCGAGGGCAGATCGTCGGACAGGAGCAGATGTGCTNNCGTGGGTTCTCTGGTCACCGAACGGTCCGAATGCAACTGCCGGCAGCCCGGTAACCATTCCTGTACCCTTTGCATTTTCCATCAATAGCTTCGGGCAGGTGGCCGGCTTCGACTCCCTGTGGACCCCCTCTTCGCCGAACGGCACTGTCGGAACCACAATAACCCAGTTCTACGGAATTATCGGAATCAACGATTTCGGCCAGGTGATCTGGAACCCTGAAATTGGGGCAGAAATTGGAGGACCGCAGCTCTTCACGCCGTCCACCGCCCACGGATCTACCGGCAGTGCTATTTCCATTCCGTTAAACCCCGTGGCCATCAGCAACAACGGCACGGTGCTGGGCGCGGGTCAAGACTCCAGAGGCAACTGGCAGGGTTTTCTCTGGACGCCCACTTCCCCGAACGGAACTTCGGGCGCAATTTCAGAAATCCCCATTCCCGCGGGCTTCACCCAGCTTCAGCCACTGGCAATCAACGATAGCAGTCAGGTGACCGGATACCTGCAAAGCAACTGCTGCGTAGTCCCGTTTCTGTACACCGGCGGCGCCGTCTACGATCTCACCGCCGTGGATAGCCGCCTCTCCGGCCACTACCCCACGGCAATCAACGCCGCGGGCCAGGTTGTCCTTGTGGGCACAGATGGAATAACGTACCTGCTCTCGCCCACGCCCCTGCCTGCCCCTCCCGGACCACAGACGGTACCGGTCACGATCGACTCCCTGCCTTCCGGATCCGGATTTGTCGTGAGCGGGACCGGCTGCTCCGCCGGTGCGTACGTCGCACCACAGGCCCTGAACTGGATTTCCCAGTCGAGTTGCACCGTCGCTTTCGTCTCTCCGGAGAGCGATACAATTACGGGCCGATATGTTTTCTCGGGATGGCAGGACGGCTCGGCGACGAATCCGCGCGCCATCGTGGCCCCGTTGCAGCCAACTACTTATACGGCGAATTACGCCACGCAATATCTGCTCACCACGATCTCCAATCCGCTTCAGGGCGGAACGGTCTCCGGCGGGGGATGGTACGGCGCCAACAGCACCGCGGTCTTGACGGCAACGGCTGCCGGCGGATTCCGGTTCTCCGACTGGGCGTCACCGCCCTTCGTGTCCGTCCTTGGTCCATCTTCGGCGTCCATCACTATGTTCGGGCCGTACACAGTCACGGCCGATTTCGCGGTGATCACGGGGCCGGCGCTGACGAACTACGCAGTCACGCTGCTGGGTCCGGGCGGGCCTGCCGTTTCCCCACGGCCGCTGAACAGCTTCGGGCAGGTGGTCTTCGGTAGTTCGTTGTGGACGCCGTTTACACCCAACGGAACTTCCGGCAGCGCGGTGGACCTGGGCTTCACCACGGCCGGCATCAACAGTCGCGGACAGGTCGCCGGGACGGCTAATGCGCAGGCGGTGCTCTGGTCTCCGGCCACGCCGAACGGATCCTCCGGCAGCGCCATCCCCGTTCCCGTCTCGCCCTCGGCCGCGGGGGGAATCAATAGTTACGGGCAGGGTGATTGGCGCGTCCGACGGGGAGTGTGTGCCGCCAATCATAGGTGACGCGAGGGGCGCGGGCGAGAGCAGTTACCCCTGCAGCGGCGATACGCACCTTGCATATTTAGGTTCGTTCCTCTGGACGCCGTCATCTCCAAACGGTACCATCGGAACAATCAATGCCGATGCCGCCGGCCATTATGTAACGGCCATCGATAATTTCGGCCAGGCGATCGGCTCCGGGGGGCTTTACACGCCTTTCGCAGCCAATGGCGGGAGCGGGACGCTTACCAACATCCCCGCACAGTCGGTCGATATCAACGACAGCGGCGTCATCGCCGTAAGTACCGGGTTTCTCTGGACCCCTGACACTCCCAACGCTACCACGGGCACCGTGACGCCGCTGCCGGTTCCAGCGGGATATCTCGCAATGAACCCGGCGGAATTGAACAATAGCACGCAAGTGGTTGGAACCATGAGAGACTCAAACGGCATCACCAGACCGTTCCTCTACAAAGGCGGCACGGTATACGACCTGGGGACGGTGACCAGTGAGTTGTCCAGCGCGACACCCGCCGGCATCAACGACTCCGGGCAGATCGTTCTGCAAGTCTTTTCGTATGGTGTTCCCACTGTGTACCTGCTCTCCCCCGCTCAATTGCCATCTGCCGACAGCGTGGTCCCGGGCGCCGGAAGCGCCCAGAACCAGTCCCTGGTATTCACTTTCAGCGACCCGCGCGGCTGGCAGGATCTGGATGTGGTGAACGTTCTGATCAACAATTTCCTGGATGGCCGCCAGTCCTGCTACTTGGCCTATAGCCGTCCGCTGAATACGCTATACCTGGTGAACGACACCGGCACTGCCCTGCTGCCTGGATTGGAACTGAATGGGTCACCGTCTTTGGAGGAGGGTCCATCGCTACTGGGAGCGGCAATTCGCTGATGCTCACGCTAAACATGAGCTTTAACCCAGCCTTCTCCGGGAGCAAGATTGTGTACCTGGCGGCGCGCGATCTGGCGGCAGACAATTCCGGCTGGCAGGCGCTGGGAACGTGGAATGTGCCAGGCGCCGCTGCCACTCCTACGGCCGCCGCCAATCTGACGCCAGCGCGCGGCGCCGGTATCGACCAGACGTTCACCTTCACGTTTACCGATACTCACGGGTGGCAGGATCTGGGTGTGGTGGACATCCTCATCAATAATTCTCTGGACGGGCGGCAAGCCTGCTACCTGGCCTACAGCCGTCCGCTGAATACTCTGTACCTGGTGAACGATGCCGGCACCGCACTGTTGCCGGGAATCGTGCTGAGCCCCTCGTCGAGCGTGGCCAACAGTCAATGCACCGTGACCGGATTCACTACCACGGGCGGAAATACGCTGACTCTCACGTTCTCCCTCGGCTTTTCCCCATCCTTCGCCGGAAATCGAGTCACTTACATGGCTGCGCGCGATGTCACTGACATCGTAAATTCGGGCTGGCAAGCCATGGGATCGTGGACCGTCCAGTAAACGGCGAATGCACTACCGTGTAGTACATCTTACCGCCAGGTGCCGACTTCCATCCAGGGCGAGACCTTGGGCTTCCCGCCGCCGGCGGCTTTTTTCTCATCGGCCGCCCAGACGCGCCGGGGATTTTGGAACGAGCCTTTGCGTGCGATCCGCAGCCGCAGATCGAGTCTCGGGCCGTTGCGCTTAATGAGGATGTCCCGTGCGTCCAACTGGCATTGCGGATTCTCCATCGACCGCCTTTCCGCGAGCAGCATCCGCCCGGCGCCGTTCAGGTAGACAGACTCCTCCGCGGGGACGTAGGTGAGGTAGCACGAGCTTCTTTCGTCCAGCACATCGTTGATGAGCACCCATACCTTGGCCACGTCCTCCAGCTCAGACCCGCTGTAGTCAAAGCGGAGATGAAGTACGTCGCCCCGCGCATCCGGCTCGAGGAAGAAGACGGAGGGAGAGGCGTCGGCGTCGGAGGCACCGCGCCACAGCGCGGTCTCCTGCCATGCCGAAGTGGTGCCGTCGTCCTCCTGGTAT
>OMOG01000445.1:0-5616 GCA_900290305.1 Candidatus Sulfopaludibacter sp. SbA4 | reverse complement strand
ATCGCGTTGCGGTCTCCCTCCGCCCGCGACCCCCGCCCATCAAGCAGGCATCGGCCGTTGTCAACAGAACTCCCCTCCGCCAGCCACAGGGTGGGCGCACCTGCGTCCAGAAGCCGGACTAAGCCATTCACCGGTTCATACTCGAAAAGGCACGCGTTCTGCTCGCTGAGCCGGTCATTGATCAGCACCCGGACGCGAGTGACATCGTGCGCATGCGGGTCCTGATAGGAGAACCCTATACGGATCGTGCCGCCGGTGTCCGCCTCCGGCTCGAAGGTCAACTCCGGGCTGCCCCCGCGATCCGGCAGCACGGGCGGCTCGCTCCGCCAGGAGCGCTCCATGCGCACCCAGCCCGTCGAGTGGCCTGCCTGGTCGGTGACAGCGCCTTGGACGACGAACGCGGAGGCTGCGATGGCGGGGTCGAGCGCGATCGGCATGCGCACCGCGAGCGAGTCGCCGGCTTCGCCCGCCCAGGTGTGGCGCGCATCTACGCTGCACCAGCGGCCTGCCACCGCAAGCTCATTGCGGACCTGGCTGTAGGTGATGTAACAGGACTGCTCGGGCTGGCCCACGGCGGCGGGGCTCGAGATCATGATCGTGGCGGTCCCCAGATCCTGCCAGCCGTCGGGGTCGGAGAAGCGGAAGGTGTAGATGGGCGCAGCGCCGCCGGCTTCGCCCACGTCATAGCCGTCCACACGCGGGGGCCGGTTTTCGACCGGGGTCCGAACGCTCCCGCTGGGAATCACCCCCATCTCTTCGCGGACGCTCGCGGGGATGGAGACGTACTGATCTTCGCTGCGCCATCGGCCCGTACTGCGCACGTAGCGGAGCAACTGCCGCCCGTCGACGGGGGCATTGCATCCGAGGGGCAGAAGCGGCTCGACGTGCGAAGAAGTGAATGCGTAACCGAGGACCAGCAGCTTGGTGCAGCTCTCGTTCGAGATGGCCCACAGGTGGGGGTAGGGGAGTTCGTCGAGGGCGATGCGGCGGCGGAAGAAAAGGTCGCGGCCGTTCAGCACTTGCTTGACCATGGCGAAATCGATGAAGACCTGCTCCGGAGGGTTCCATAGCCCGGGGAAATGACGGTACCACAGCTCCGCCAGAGGCAGCCGTTTCAGCCCCGGACGAAATCCAGTCAGTGGGTACAAGTAAGTTCCAGTGGCGACCGCGGCCAGCACAAAACCGACTCCCGCGGCGATGCTCCAGCGGCGGCGCGCGCGCGTGACCACCACGAAGCCGACCAGCAGGAGTGGGATGAGCCACAACCAATATCGCGGCGCGCTCGAAGTGTAGTTCGCCTGTTGCGCGCCCACGTACGAGAACTCCGCGATCATGACCGCGGCCATCGCCCAGTAGGTTCGGTAGCGGCGCAACAGCTCGGGCGCGGCCATCCAGCCCGCCACGATCGCGACGGCGAGCAGCGCACCCAGCGGCCAGCCGAAGAAGAAGCCGACATCCGGATCGAGCAGCAGCGAAGCGATCCTTCGCGGGGTCGCCATCTGAGGGAAGACGTAACCTTGCGCGACGATCAGGTTCAGCGTGCGGTACTTCGCGAGCGTCCAAAGCGGCTGCACCGCGAGCAGCGCCACGCACGCGCCCGCTCCTGCCAATGCCGCGGGCGCCGGGGGCTGGCCCGTGGACCGCATGGTTCGCCACTCATCGAAGGCCCACCGGGCGAGCACCAGCACGGCCAGCGGCGAAAATGCGCTGACCTGCGCCGCCACGGCCGACAGCGCGAGTGCCGCGGCCAGCCAGCGGCGGTCCACCAGGCAGATGGCCGCGATGCCCAGTAGCGACACCGACCAGGCCTCGCTATGCGCCTTGTAGAGGTAGCGTTCGACCGGCGAATCGAGCAGTCCGGCGATGAGGACCAGCGCACCGGCCCAGCGCAGCCGGCGGTACGCGAGGGCCGCCAATGCCGCGAACGCCAGGGCATCGATGAAGACGAAGCAGTGCCTCCAATCGAGACCCGTGGCGCGGCACAGGATGAAGAAGGGCGTGGTGAGGAGGCTCAGGAACCAGAAGTGGATGGCATAATCCGACCCGTCAAGGGCCCGCGCGGACAACGGCTCGGCGGGAGGCCGGTCCGGAATCGCGGAGCGGACCGCGCGAACCACCTGCGGCGTCAAGGCGGGGCTGCCGTGGGTGGCCCAGGCGTAGGTCATGGCATAGTACTCGGTCTCGTCGCCGGTGACCGGCGCGGGTCCGTAATAGATGCCCGCGGCCGACACGCACACGAAGACCAGGAGTCCCACGAGCCAGGCGCGCCGCACGTCCCATCCTACCGCCGGGGCGCGCGGTTGGCAGGCGAAAGCGCCCGCGCCACCAGGGCTTGACATCGCAGGGAATGAGTGCTATAAATTATAACATTACGATGTTTAACATTCGCAGCCGCAAGACACCCACTCCGCTGGAGCAGCTCATCCTGGACTATGTGTGGGCGCATCCCGATTCGACCGCGGAGATGTGCCGCGAAGGGCTGGCCAGCCAGCGCCGGCTCAAGGACTCGACCATCCGCACCATCCTGCGTAAGCTGGAAGAGAAGGGCTACGCTACCCACAAGGTCGACGGGCGCACCTTCGTTTATCGCGCGGCGGACACCAGGCGCAACGTGGCGGTGGCGGGGGCGATGCAACTCATCGACCGGTTCTGCGGCGGGTCGGTGGAGGAGTTGCTGGTAGGGTTGGTGGACAACCAGGTGCTGGAGCCGAGACAGTTGCAGCGGCTGGCGGAGAAGATTGCATCGCGCAAGGAGAAGAAAAAATGACCACGCTACAGTTTCTGGCGGAGTGGGCGCTCCGCTCGTCGATTCTGATTCTGAGCGGAGCGCTGCTGCTGCGGGCGCTGCGGGTGAAGGATCCCGCAATCCGTCTGGCGGCGTGGACGGCCCTGCTGTGCGGCTCCCTGGCGATTCCGGCGCTCACTGCCGCGCTGCCGAAGGTGCCGCTGGCGGTGATGCCGGCGGCGGCTCGGACAGTCGAAGCTCCGGCGGCGGTCGACGATGCTCCGGTGGCGCCGGCGCCGGCGTCGTCCAGCGTCTCGATCCGACCCTTCGACTGGGCGCGCGCCGCGGTGACGGTTTACGTCCTGGTGGCCCTCGGGCTGCTGCTGCGCCTGTCGGTGGGCCTGGCGATGAGCCTCGGTTTGCTGCGCGGCAGCCGTGCGACCGGGCAGGCGGCGGACGGAATCGAGATTCGCGAATCGGACCGCGTTTCGGCGCCGGTGACGCTGGGGATCGCGCACCCGGCGATCGTGCTGCCCGGCGATTGGCGCCGGTGGGACGGCGCGAAGCTGGATGCGGTGCTGGCGCACGAGCGCTCGCACATACGGCGGTACGATCCGGCGGTGCAGTTGCTCTCGGCGATTCATCGCGCCCTGCTGTGGCACAGCCCGCTGAGCTGGTTCCTGCACAAGCGGATCGTGCGGGTGGCGGAAGAGGCGAGCGACGATGCGGCCGTGGCCGTGACGCGCGATCGCGCCCAGTACGCCGAAGTGCTGCTGGGGTTCATCCAAGGCAGTGCGCGGGGGGCGAACTGGCTGGGAGTGCCGATGGCGCGCTATGGCCGGCCGGACGAACGCATTCATCGCATTCTGGACGCGACCGCGCTCTCGCGTGGAGTGACACGATGGAGCGTGGCGGCGATTCTGGCATTGGCAGCGCCGCTGGCTTACGTGACGGCGGCGGCCCATCCGCAGAGCCCGGCGCCTGTCTCTGACGCGGCTGCGCCCAGCCCCCAACCCGCGCCCGTTTATCTGACGGGCCTGGGTGGCCTGGGTAATGTCGCCCCTTTCAGCACGGTTACGATCAAGTCCCGGGTCGACGGGCAGTTGATGTCCGTGGGCTTCAAGGAAGGCGATGTGGTCCAGCAAGGCCAGGTGCTGGCGTCCATCGACCCGCAGCCCTATCAGATCGAACTCACTCAGGCTGAGGGCCAACTCGCCCAGGACGAGTCGGCGCTCGTCAATGCGCGCATCGATGTGGATCGCTACCGGAAGCTGCAGGCCCAAAAGCTGGTTCCCGAGGGGGAACTCGGTGCGCCGATGGCCGCGGTTGCGCAGCTCGAGACCAGGATTAGAGCCGATCGGGCCAACCTGGAAAGAGCCAAGCTCCAGTTGACCTACACGCAGATCGCATCGCCCATCACCGGCGTCGCCGGCCTGCGGCTGATCGATCCGGGCAACGTGGTTCATGCGTCGGATGCTACCGGCATCGTGATCATTACCCAGGTGCAGCCCTGCGCGGTGCTGTTCACCATTCCGGAAGACACGCTGCCCCAGGTGCTGGCGCGCCTCAGGGACGGCGCGAACCTGACGGTGGAGGCGTGGAACCGCGACAACTCGGTAAAGATCGCGACTGGCCGTGTGACGGCTGTCGACAATCAGATTGACGTGACAACCGGCATGGCGAAAATCAAGGCCGTGTTCGACAACAAGGATGGCGCACTGTTCCCCAACCAGTTCGTGAACGTGCGCATACTTTTGAAGTAGGGGTTCACCCCCACAGATCCGCGACCACTTTACCCTTCACCAGCTCGCGCGGCTGGTTCAGATGGTTCAGCACCACGGTATCGGGGTCGATGCCCAAGGCGTAATACACGGTGGCCAGCAGGTCGTTGGGATGCACCGGCTTGTCCTTGGGCGACGACGCCGTCTGGTCCGATTCGCCGTACTGCGCGCCGCGCGCGATGCCGCACCCCGCCACCACGCCGCTGTAGCAGTAGGGCCAGTGGTCGCGTCCATCCGGCGCATTCGAGTTGCCCGAAGTGCTCACGCCGATTCGCGGCGAACGGCCGAATTCGCCGATGGCGACGACCAGCGTGTCCTTCAGCATGCCGCGGGCGTCCATGTCCTCAAGCAGCGCGGAAAGTCCGCGGTCGAGCTTGGGGCAGTGCAGGTTCTTGAGCGGAGCGAAATTGGCCGCGTGGGTGTCCCAGGAATCCACTTCCGGATTGCCGTTGGCCACCGCCGGCCAGTTCATCTGCACGAAGCGCGTGCCGGCCTCGATCAGGCGGCGCGAAAGCAGAAGCCCCTGCCCGAAGGTCGTGAGGCCGTAACGCTCGCGCACCTTGTCCGTTTCCTTGGTCAGGTCGAAGGCGTCGCGCGCTTTGCCCGAGAGCACCAGGTCGAAGGCTTTGCCGTAATACTCGTCAATGGCGTAGCTCTTGAGCGCCTTTTCGAGATCGGGCATGGAACCGTTGATGCCCTTGAGCAGATCGAAGCGCTCCTGCAAACGCTCGGGCGGGACTTCCTTGCGCAGCGCGAGGTCTTCGGTCTTGATGGGCTTGGCCGGATCCTGGTAGAGGCGGTAGGGATCGTACGCTTTGCCGAGGAACCCCGCCGCGCCGCCCTTGCCGATGACGCCCGATTCCTGCAGGGGACGCGGCAGCTCTACGAACGGGAGCACGGCTTCCTTGGGCGGCCGGATCTTCGATACGTGGCTGCCGGCCCGTCGGAAAGTCGGCGGGGCTCGGCGGCTCCAGTTGGCCGGAGGGCGACACGCGGTCGGGCGGATAGCCCGTCAGCATCTGGTAAATCGCGGCGGTGTGGTTGAAGAGGCCGTTGGGCGTGTAGCTCATGGAGCGGATGAGGGTGGCCTTGTCGAGCGCGTTGGCCATC
>OMOG01000446.1:842-18354 GCA_900290305.1 Candidatus Sulfopaludibacter sp. SbA4 | reverse complement strand
GGCCAAGCGGCCTTCCGCCGCCGGATTCCTCCTGTCGGTGTGCTGGAATTAAATCAGGAGGAAGAGTGTTGTGCGACGCCAACGGCATCTCGAGCATGAATTCCAGGCGGAGACCAGCATCGTCCACGAATTAGTTGGGGTGACGCATTATATGCAAAAATCGCTCCCGATGCGTCACCCGATTTGGATCCATCCCCGCAATCCACAGAAAATAAATAGCTTAAACCTCATCAAAATAATATTGCGACACACCCCAAAATATGCGTCACTTGCGTCACCCGCCCCGGCAAAAGATTCGTTTCAGCCTCAGCGGCCGCGACCCGGGTCCCCAGGGAACCCGCCTTTCGCCAACAGAATCAAGATCTGGCACAAGGCCAGGAAGACCGGCGAGGGCGTCGGCCGCAGGCCAGCGGCTCCGCCCTGCCGCCAAAGCAAGTGGCATTGGGCGCTTTCGCCTGCCAACCCTCTTTTCCCCAGATTCCGCTGCGGCGCTGCTCGGCTGCGTCGGGGTGCGGGCTCTGCGGCTCTCAAGTATCGCGCGGTTGCCGCCGATATGAGCTATAGCGATCCGATGCCAAAGATCAGCCGCCATCCTAACCGGCGCGCCAACGGGCGCTGTCCGACCGTCGCCACGGTGGTGGCCGGACTGTTTCTTTCCTCTGCCGCCGTGTGGGGGGAGCACTACAGTTTCATCAACTATGGCCCCAACGAAGGGTTGAACGCGGCGGTCAAGCAAGTGGTCCAGGACGACGTTGGATTCGTTTGGGTAGGCACCAGCAACGGACTGTTCCGATACGATGGCGACCGTTTTCAGCGCTTCGGGCCGGCGGAGGGGTTGCCCAGTACCTCCATTCGGGCCCTCCACAAGGCGGCTGACGGCACGATCTGGTCCATTACCGGCAGCGGATTGGTGCATTTCAAGGACGAGCGCTTCGAAAGCGTGGATACCGGGGTTTCGTCCGAGAGCTTGGGGGCAGCCATCGATTCGGACAGCAGCGGGCAGCTCTTCCTGGCCTCGCAGTACGGAGTGCTGGTCGGCAGCCGGGAACCCGCCAAAGGACGGTATGCGTTTCACCTGCTCGCGGGCGGCCGGAACGCGCCGGTTAGCGGAGTCTATGCAGAACCTGACGGAACCCTGTGGTTCGGGTGCGGCCTCGAACTCTGCCAATGGTCTCGCGGGAAGAGCCGGGTCTTCGGAAAAGAAGAAGGCATCCCGCCGGACCGCTGGAGTGCGATGTTGCGCGACCGTCAAGGCACTTTGTGGATCAGGGGCGTCAAGCATCTGTATGTCAGCATGCGCGACGGGAAGTTTGTGGCTCGTGACGAAGGCCTGGCGCAATCCTCCAATTCCGCCCTCGGCGTGGCCCTTGACCAGAGCGGCCGGATCCTGGTGTCCACGGATACCGGTTTGGCGATCTGGAACGGCTCCGGCTGGCAGCTAATCGGCAGCGCGCAAGGATTGGAGTCCGACGCCGTTACCTCGATGTTGCAGGACCGGGAAGGCTCGGTCTGGATTGGAATGTGGGGTGGGGGGGTGGCCCGCTGGATTGGCTACGGAGAGTGGACCAGTTGGACGAAATATGAAGGGCTGGTCAACAGCCTGATCTGGGCCATCCGCCGGCATCCATCCGGCGAAATCTGGTTGGGGACCGATAACGGGCTGGTTGAACTCAAAGACGGCGTTCCCGTAAAGACATGGAATACCGCTAATGGCTTGCCGGGGAGTAAGGTCAGATCGCTGGAGATCGAGCCGGGTGGGGCCATCTGGATGGGGATGAGCCCGGGCGGGCTGGCGCTCCTGAATCCGTCGACCGGCGCAATCAGCCGGTTCGGCAGCGCCGCGGGCATGGAGGACGATCGCGTAATCGCGGTTCACCGGGATGCGGCCGGCTACCTGTACGTGGCCACCGCCACTGGTCTCTTTCGAAGCACGGCGGCCCGGGAGATCCGCTGGTTCGAGGAGGTCACGCTCCCCGACCCGCACCCTAATACCATGTTCTTCCGCTTCTGGGAAGGCCGGACCGGGAAGCTATGGGTAGGCAGCACCAACGGGTTGTATTGCCGCGACCGGCAGGGACGATGGACCCGGTTTACTACCACCGACGGCTTGAAAAGTAACGCCGTCACGCATGTGGCTGAGGCGGACGATGGCTCTATCTGGTTCGGGTACCGGGAGCCGCTCGGGTTATCCCGCATGTGGTTTACGGATGGGAGCTGGCACATCGAGCACCACTCGCAAAAAGACGGCATGGGCGCAGACTATATCCTCTTTCTGGGGTTCGATGCCGGCCGGAATTTGTGGGTCGGCACGGATAACGGCGTAGATGTGCGGGTCGACGGACGGTGGGTCCATCACGACCGGAACGATGGGCTGGTGTGGAACGATTGTGCGGCCAACGCGTTCCTGCCGGATGACGATGGTGGAGTCTGGATCGGGACGCTCAAGGGCCTGTCCCATTACCACCCCGGCAACCGGGCGGCGGTGAGGGTCCCGCCACCCGCAGTGATTCGCCAGACCGAGTTCGGAGGCCAGCCGGGAAATCCGCAAACCTATGCGGAAGTCCGCTTTCGGGACCACGATTTTCGGGTGGTCTACGCGGGGCTGACTTACCGCGGTGAGAAGAGCGCGAAGTTCCGCTACCGGCTGGGGGGTCTGGAGAGCGGCTGGACCGAGACCAGCCTGCGCGAGGCCCGCTATGCGAGTCTGCCGCCAGGCCGGTACACCTTTGAGGTGGTGGCCCAAAGCGCGGATGGCCTGTGGAGCACCAGGCCGGCTGCCGTCTCGTTTCGCATTCTGCCCCCGGCGTGGCGGACCTGGTGGTTTCAAGGCCTGGTTCTGTCCGTCATCTTCTCGCTGTTGGGGTTGGGCGTCCGATCTCGCATCCGGAATTACATGCGGGAACGTCAGAAGCTGGAAAAGGCCGTCCAGGAACGGACGGCGGAGCTGGAAGGCCAAAAAACGGTGGTGGAGCGGCAGAAGGGCGAAATCGAGGAACTGCTGGAAAAGTCCCAGGAAAGCTCCCGGCTGAAAGGCCAGTTCCTGGCCAACATGAGCCATGAAATCCGTACGCCCATGAACGGCATCATCGGGATGGCCGAGATCGTATTGAGCACGCCGCTCAACCCGGAGCAGAAAGATTGCCTGACGACGGTGCGGAACTCCGCCGAAGGACTGCTCACCGTCATCAACGATATTCTCGATTTCTCCAAGATCGAAGCCGGCAAAATGGAACTGGCCCATGAGCCCTTCCGGCTCCGCGAATGCCTCAGCGACGCACTCCGCGTGTTCTCGTGGAAAGCCCGCCAGAAGGGTTTGGATCTCGCCTACTCGGTCGAGCGCTCCGTGCCCGAAGAGTTGCTCGGCGACAGCGGGCGGTTGCGCCAGGTGATTCTCAACCTTGTGGGAAACTCGGTCAAGTTCACCGAGCGGGGGTCCATCACGCTGGCGGTGGCTTCGAACCCGGCTGCCCGCGGACTGCCGCCCCAAAACTGCGAGTTGCTTTTCAAGGTTCGGGATACGGGAATCGGAATTTCATCGGATCAGCAGCACGCCATTTTCGAGGCCTTCTCACAGGCCGACAGTTCCGCCAAGCGCCGCCAGGGAGGAACCGGGCTGGGCCTGGCCATCTGCTCCAAGCTGGTTAGTTTGATGAGCGGAAGAATCTGGGTCGAGAGCGCTCCCGGCCAAGGCAGCGAGTTCCACTTCACGGGCACGTTCGGAGTGCCCGAGAATCCCTCCGCTCCGGAGAACGAGCCCCTCCTGGCGTCCATCCGCGGACGCTCCGCCCTGATCGTGGCTTTGAACGCCACCACCCGGATATTCGTCGAGGGCCTGCTGGGAGGCTGGGGTCTCCGCACGCAATCGCTGGGCGAGCTGCCAGGCTCTCCGGACTGTTTCTGCCAAACCTCGTGCCAGGAGTACGACTATCTGATCCTGGATGTCGATCCGGTATCCCTGAACGCCTGCGCGGGGCCAAAACAGAAGGACGCCCGGAAGGATCGAGAGCCGGATGCGCTCCGCTCCTGCGGCGTCATTGTGCTGGTCGATCAATGGTCCGACGTCAAGACCGATTGGCTCGAAGCCACGGTTGCGGTCAAACACCTGGTGAAGCCGGTCAATCCCCGGGAACTGCTGGCTGGTCTGGCCGATCTGGCCGCACACCCGGAGCCGCATGCCGAGGCGCCCACAGCCGAGCCCTTGCCCCAGGCCCTCGAAGCGCTTCGTATTCTGCTGGTCGAAGACAATCCGGTGAACCAGAAGGTCGCGCGGCTGATGCTCTCGAAGTTGGGACATCGGGTCGTCACGGCGGATGACGGCCGCAAAGCCATAGACCTGGTGCGCCAGGAGGAATTCGACGCCGTTCTCATGGACATGCAGATGCCCGTGATGGACGGCTACGAAGCCACCCAGGTCATTCGCGGCCTGGAACGGCAAGGCGGACTCCCCGGCGGGGACCATCTCCCGATCATTGCCATGACGGCGCACGCCATGGCCGGCGACCGCGAGGCCTGCCTCGAATGCGGCATGGACGACTACATCTCCAAGCCCATCGACAGCGCCTCACTGCACCGCATCGTCGAAAAATACCGGCGCACGGCGGCCACTCTCTGACGGTCTGACGCAGCCCGGAAGGTGACGGTTTTCTCAGCGCTTCTCCGCTTTCTCCGTGGGCTCAGGTTTTGCCTTTCTCTTGGTTTGCTCCGCGTCTTCCTCCGCGTGCTCCGCGCCACCGCGTCAAGGACGGAGTTTCCATTGGCTCCGGCTCGTCCGGGTGAGGGAGCGGCCGCCGGGTTAACCAACAACCCCGTTACAATAGAATTCTGTATGCCATTCCAGGAAGTGGTCGAAGCCCAGGGCCACCTGATCGACTCCCACATCATGGAGAACATCTTCGACACGGTCGTGGAGTACAACGGCCGCTTCGAGGTGCAGCAGTTCCACGTCGGCCGGACCAACAGCGAGCCGTCCCACCTGCGTCTCAGGGTCGAAACGCCCGACAACGACACCCTGCAGCGCCTGCTTGCCACCCTGCTGGAGCTGGGCTGCGCCCCCGTCGATACCGGCGATGCGGCGCTGCGCGAAGTGGAACGCGACTGCTGCGCTCCCGAAGATTTCTACTCCACCACCAACCACCGCACCGCCGTGCGCCTCGAACAGAAGTGGATCGAAGTCGAGAACCAGCGCATGGATGCCATGATCGTGGTCGAAGAGGGGCGCGCCCGGTGCCGCCGCCTGCGCGATCTCCGGCGGGGCGACCGCATCGTGACCGGCCTGCGCGGCATCCGCGTAATCCCCGAAGCCAAGGAGCGCGACCGCCTGGCCTTCGCCTTCATGTCCAACGGCATCTCCTCGGAGCGCCAGGTGGAGACCGCTGTGCGCCAGACCGCGGCCCTGCTGCGCCACACCATCGAGCAGCAGCAGAAGGTCATCGTGGTGGCGGGACCGGTGGTGGTGCATACCGGCGGAGTGGCGGGCCTGGCCGGGTTGATCCGCAGCGGCTCGGTGCAGGCCGTGCTGAGCGGCAACGCGCTCGGCGTGCACGACGTCGAGGCGGCCCTCTTCGGAACCTCGCTGGGCATCCGCTTGTCCGACGGGCGGCAGGAGGAGCACGGCCACCGCAACCACATGCGCGCCATCAATGCGATTTTCCACGCGGGGTCGGTGGCGCAGGCGGTGGCATCCGGCCGCCTCGAATCCGGAATCCTGTACGAGTGCGTGCGCGCCAACGTGCCGTTCGTGCTGGCCGGAAGCCTGCGCGACGATGGCCCGCTGCCCGACACCATCACCGACATGAACGCCGCCCAGGACGCCTACGCCGAACAGTTGCGCGGCGCGGGCCTGGTGCTCTGCCTGGGCTCCATGCTGCACTCCATCGCCACCGGAAACATGCTGCCGAGCTGGGTCAAAATCGTGTGCGTCGACATCAACCCGGCGGTGGCCACCAAGGTCAGCGACCGCGGCACCGGCCAGGCGGTAGGAGTAGTGGCGGATGTCGGCCTCTTCCTGGACCTGTTGTGGAAAGTCTTAGCATGAAACGCGCCTATACCGACGAACACGCGCGCGCGGGAGTGAACGCCGCGCTGCCCGAGATCGAAACCTGGCCCAACCAGTACCCGGATTACGAGATCGAAATCGTGACCCCCGAGTTCACGTCCGTGTGCCCCAAGACCGGGCTGCCGGATTTCGGCAAGCTGGTGCTGCGCTACGCCCCCGACCAGCGCTGCCTGGAGCTGAAATCCTACAAGATGTACCTGCTGGCCTACCGCGACCTGGGCATTTTTCAGGAGAACGCGGTGAACCGCGTGCTCGGCGACGTAGTGAAGGCGGCGCGGCCGAAGATGGCCACCGTGATTGGAGATTTTTCCCCGCGCGGCGGCCTGGGCACCATCGTCACCGCCACCTGGACGGGCCGCCCGCGGCGACCGGAAGCGAGGGCCCCCCGTGGAAAGCGATGAGCTGATCGCCATCCTGCGGGAGGTCCGCCATCGCGTGCGCGCGCGGCATCCCCAATCGTCGGCTGGGTCGGAGGACGTCCCCCTGCCCGACCTGCTCTCCATGGTCCATGCGCGCGATGCCGCCCTGGGCAAGGTGGCGGCCATCGGCACCGTGAACCCGCGCCGCGGCGGCATCGCCAACACGCTGCTCCAGGGCTGGAAGCGCCTGGTGGCGCGCGCTCTCGACTGGCACGTGCGCGAGCAGGTGGAGTTCAACCGCAAAATTGTGGAGTGCGTGGACGCCGCCATCGAAGCGCTCAACGACACCAACCGCGCGCTGATCGGGACAGGCCACCGGATCGCCTCGCTCGACAGCCGCACCGCGGCCCTGGAAAAACCCATCGATCAACTGGAAGAGGAAGTCCACGACGTGCGCAGCCACTGGGAGCAATGGCGTGTGGATTGGGAACGGAAGCTGGCGGCCAACGAGGTCCAGTTCCTGCGCAGCGCGGCGGACCTGCAGAGCGGCTTCCAGCACCGCTCCACCCTGATGGACGCCAACTATCGCGACACGGTGCACGCCATGCACACCGAGTTCACGGCCTCGCTCGCGCGCAGCGCCATCGAGATCCAGCAGCGNNACGGCCGCTTCGCCGAGCGCTTCCGCGGCACCGAGGAATACGTAAAATCCGGCCAGCAGGCTTATCTCCCCCTCTTCACCGGGTGCCGGAGTGTGCTGGATATCGGCTGTGGCCGCGGCGAATTCCTGGAAATGATGCGCGGCGCCGGAATCCCCGCCCGCGGTATCGACCTCAGCCACGAGTCCGTCGCCATGTGCCGGCACAAAGGACTCGAGGCCGAGCACGCCGACCTTTTCGAGTACCTCGCCGCCCTCCCGGAGGCCTCGCTCGACGGCATCTTCTGCGCCCAGGTGGTGGAACACCTCCCGCCCGAGCGCCTGCCCGAAATGATCAAGCTCTGCGCCAGCCGCCTGTCGCGCTCGGGCGCCATCGCCATCGAGACTCCCAACCCCGAGTGCCTGGCCATCTTCGCCACGCACTTCTACCTCGACCCGACGCATACTCGCCCGGTGCCGCACCCGCTGCTGGCTTTTTACCTGGAGGAATTCGGCGTGGGGAATATCGAAGTGCGCCGGCTGGCGCCCGCGGTGGAATCGATGGCGTCGCTCGAATCGCTTCCCGCGGATTTCCGCGACGCCTTCTTCGGAAATTTAGATTACGCGATCACCGGCCGGAAACTTTAGCACGCGTACCTGCGGTCTCACTACGAAGGGCCTCACGACGAGGGGCCGGGTCACCACCGGCCGGATCACCAGCGGTCCCATCATCAGCGGTCTCATCATCAGCCGGGCCCGCACGGCGCCGGTGCCCAAGCTGGCTTCGATCGTGACCGTGAGCGGCATCTCTTTCTTGTTCCGCACCACCGTCACGGTGACCGTTTTCTTCGATCGGTTGGCGCGCAGCGCGTTGGTGATGTCGCGCGAGCTCGAGATCGCCGAATCCTCGATCTTCACAATCACGTCGCCCGCCTTGATGCCGGCCTTTTCCGCGCCGGAGTTCTTGGTCACGGACTTCACCAGCACGCCGTCCTTCACGCCGAAGAATTCCGCAAACTGCTCCTGCTGTCCCAACGGCTCGCCATAAATTCCCAGCACCGGATTCTGGTACGACATCTCGAATCTCGGAATCTCGATGGGCGGAATCGGCGGAATGGTGATCTCGGGAATCCGCACCTCGGGCATCACCCACGTGCCGCCGCCGTAGATCATGCTCTTGCCGGCCTCCAGCGTGGGAGTCAAGGTCTGCGTGCCGCCGTTGCGCCACACCACCACCTTCACCTGCCGGCCCACCGGGGTCTCATGAACCAGGCGGGTCAACTGCGCGCTGCCTTCCACCGCCTGGCCGTTGAACTCCAGGACCACGTCGCCTTCCTTGAAGCCCGCCTTGGAGGCCGGGCTGTCATCCAGCACGCTGGTGACTTCCGCGCCGCGCACTTCTTTCAGCTTCAGGGCGCCGGCCCGCTCGCTGTCGATGTCCTTCGCGCCGATTCCCAGGTACGACGGCCTGTCGGAAACCGCGGCGACGGTCCGCGTGCGCGGCGGCCTCGGCTGCGCTCCAGCGGCGGGCGCAAGCAGGCTCGCCGCCGCTAATACCGTGCAAATTCCCAAAGGCATTTTCTTCAAAGAAACCCCGATGTGCATACACAAAACCCCTATGGTTGACGTCTGATAAATATCGTGCCGCCCATCCCCGAAATCTGCAACAGCGGGCCCCCGCCGTTCACCGATCCTTCCGCTACCACCCGTGGCCCCTGCCGCCGCGCCTGGATTTCCCGAAAATCCGACATGATGCGCCGCAGCGTGTCCGACATGTTATTCTGCGCCTGGATCGTTACACCCAGGTTAGACGGAATCAGTACCGTGATGTCACCACCCCCGGTGGCCAGGTACGAATCCGAAAGCCTGCTCCCCAGCAGATTCGCCAGGATGCTGCCCATGGACGTCGAGACGCGCATGGGCCCCGAAATATTGCTGACCCGGATGCCGCCGCTGCCCGACTCGCAACGCACCCCCGCCGCCGAGCGCACCTGCACCGGGCCCGCCATATTGCGCACCGTTACGATGCCGTTGGCCTTCTCCACGATGATCTCGCCGCCGCCGCTGGTGGCCGTCACCGGGCCGCCCGCCATTCCAATGTGAACGCCGCCGCCCGCCGTCGAGGCGTGCACCTGCCCGCCCGCCTGCTCCGCCACAATATCGCCGCCGTTGGTCTCGAGCACCGCTTCGCCGCCCACGATCTTCACGCGGATATGCCCGGCTCCCGTGCTGCAATGCAGCGCGCCGCCGATCTTGCCCACCTGAATGCCGCCCCCGCCGGTAACGAGCTTGCAATCTCCCTGGACCCGGTCCACGGACAGGTCGCCGGCCCCGGAATCCACGTCCAGCGGCCCTTCGATGCCGCTCGCCTGCACGGCGCCCTCCGACGTGGAGATCACGGCGTTACTCAGGGCGGGAGTCCTTACTTCTACCGCGGCCATCACCGGACCGCCCGGAGCGGTCAGAACCATCCACTGCCCCTGCGATTCCGCCCGCACCGTGTAGTTCCGCAGCAGGCGGATCGCCTCGGCCTCGCTGCGCGCATTCACCGTCAAGGTCACCGTGTAAGACAGGTCCTTCGAGACGCCGCCCTCCAGCGTCACGGGCCCATGGGCGTTGACCCGCAATCGCTGCCTGGCCGGCGCCGAACCGTAGATTCTGTGCACCCATCGGCCGTTCTCGCGCGTCAGCCCCTGCTGCGCGCCCGTGGGCGACAGCAGCGCGAGTGCGGCCAGGGCGCTAAAAAGTGCCGATCGATGCATTCATGTCCTTCAACGCCTTTTCCACCTTCAGGCGAACCGATGTGTTGTCTTCTCTCTGCACGGCGTTCTGCAGAACCCCCACCATGGCATCGTCGCGATGCGCCACCAGCAGGTCCACCACCTGCATGCGCACCGCGGGATTGTCGTCGGCCAGCAGCACGTGGGCCAGCGTCTTGCGAACTTCGGGGTCCGCGGTCATATCCTTGAGCCCTTCGAGCGCGCGTAAACGCACGCCGACGTTGGCATCGTGCGCCACCGCGTTGATCAGCGCATCGCGCACCTCGCCCGATCCGGCCTGCCTCTGCAGCAGCCCGACGGACTCCACCCGCACCGCCGGATTCTCTTCCCGCGCCGCCGCCAGCAGCAGTTTCTGAATCCCCTGGTCGCTCATGGACCCGGTCACCGTGCGCCGCCGCGTTTCGTCGTAGGCGATCTGCACGCGGCCCGCATTGTCCGGCTTCACGTCGCGCACCGTGGCGAACACCTCGTCCGAGGGCGCGCCGGATGCCACCGGCGCCGGGCTGCCGCCGATGAACCGCGCCGCCACGAAACCCAAAGCCACCAGCGCCACTGCGCCCACCGGCTGCCGCAACTGGTTGAGCCCCGCGAAGGTCGAGCCGATGGCTTCCAGGAACAGCGTCCAAGGACCCTTGGCACTCCGGTCCGCATGCGGAGCGCCGCCTTGAATCGCCGCCATCAGGTCCGCCCGGCAGTCCTCCAGCAGAAACTGCGGAGCCTCCACCTGCCGCCGGTCGAGTGCCGATGCCAGCGTCCGCTGCCGGTCGAGCGAATGCGTGCATTCCACGCAATTGTGGAGATGCTCCTCCAGGCGGTCCTCTTCGTCGGGGTCCAACTCGCCGTAAAAATAGAGCGGTATCAGTTTCGATGCCGAATCGCAAGTCATACAAAATCTCCCAACACCGATCGCATTTTCTGTGTGGCGCGGAAAAGGCAGTTCTTGGCCGCCTCTTCCGTGGTGCCTAACATTTCGCCGATGTTCCGCAAACGCAATCCTTGATAATGCCGCAACTCGAAAACCATGCGCTCCCGGGGTGTGAGGTCCAGGAGCGCGCCCTCGATCTTCTGCTTCAATTGCCGGTTCCAGAGGCTGCGCTCGGGGTCCGATTCCGCGGCTTCCTCTTCGAACGTGTCCATCCGGTCGATCGCGCCATCCGACGTCTCCACCACCGACGATTCCTCTTTGCGAACCTTTCGTTTCCGCAGTTGATCCAGGCAGATGTTGGTCACGATCCGGTAAAGCCAGGTGTGGAAACTGCAATCGAAGCGGAAGGCATTCAAATTGCGATACACCCTCAGAAAGGCCTCCTGGTACACATCCCGCGCATCTTCCGGCGACCGCAACAGGTTCATCGCGATCCGGAGCACACTCTGGTCGTAGGCGCGGACCAGTTGCTCGAACGCATCCTGGTCGCCGCGCTGGGCCGCCCGAATTAATGAATCAACTTGGGGATTCAATCGGGCGCCTACCGCTCCGGCTGCATCCTGGGCCATAAGCCACGCTAATCTGTCTCTTTACCGACTCCCAATCCTATCATCTGCCCTGTGAAATTGGACGCACCTGTAGCAGAATCGTCACGGCAAAAATGTGCGAACTTGAGACAAAATGTAAAGAGCGTGGACAGCGAGGGGGTGGGGCAGGCGGCCCGGTCTGCGGGTCCGTGCCGTTCGGGGCCGGCCGGTGTCGGCTGGTGGTGAACGAAGATGGCGGGGAAACCTGGAAGACGGTGCCGGTGGGCGGCCGATTCTTTCTGGCTGTGATCGGCAGGCCGTGGTCCTGAAGCCCGCCGGCGGTTTGAAATGGAACAGGATCGAGAGCCCTGCACCGTCAGTAAGCGGGCCTAAGGCGTCGTGGGGCGGGTCGCCGTCGTCCTGCTGGCCGAATGGTGCCTCACGGGACCAGTGGGCCGACGGCAGGACCGTCGGCGTCACGTGCTTCGACCGGCTATGGATCGATTCGTATGTTATATTAGACCTTCAGGGGCAATATTGCCATGCAAACAAATCTCCGGACACTCGGGCCAAAGGAGGCGACAGTGGTTCTGTCCCTGACAGAACAAAGGCGGAGTGTGGTGCGCGCCGCCGACGTGATCGACATGCTGGGATCGGAGCCAACGGCGCGTAAAGTGATTCGCAACCTCTTGCGGAAGGGCTGGCTGTCCCGCTTGATCGGCGGACGCTACATGTTTCTGCCGCCAGAACACGGCCCTGAGAATCTGGGCGAAAACAATGTTCTGGCGCTGGCCTCCGCCGCCGTCGATCCGTCCTATGTCGGCTGGTGGTCGGCGGCTTCCTTTCATGGCTTGACCACTCAAAAGCCGATGTCAATAACGGTTGCCACATTGCGCCAGATACCCGCACGGATGATAGAGGGCGCGGAAATCCGATTCGTAAAATTGACGAACCGAAAATTCTTCGGCTCTGCTGTCTACAACGTCTACGGACGCGACGTGGCAATCTCTACGCCCGCGAAAACGGTGGTTGATTGTCTTGACCGTCCCGATCTCGCCGGGGGACCGGCTGAACTGACGCGAATCGTCTATGGCTCCTCCGCAACGGTGGACGCTGAGGAGATCGGCCGCGCCGCCGTGCGGATGAAGTCTACTGCTCTTCTGCAACGGCTGGGATTCCTGACCGATTTGGTGGGATGGCGTTGGCCGGACAATCTGCGCGGCGAGATTCGGTCTGCTATACCGAAATCGGCGCGATCTGTGCTTGGGCGCATGAAGCGCCAGGAAGACGACATCGGCTATGTGGCCGATTGGGGCTTGTTCGTGAATGCACCCCGACACGAACTCCTCACCGATGTGCCGCAACGCGAGCTCGGAATCTGATGCTCACCGCGAACCAGCTTCGTCAATCCGCGGCGCGTTCGGGTGCGCGAGACATCGCCAACGTGGAAATTGACGTAATCCTGACCTACCTTCTCCAGCTCTTTCACGAAAAGGGCCTGACCGAGCACCTGGCATTCAAAGGGGGCACGATGCTGCGGAAGATGGTATTCGGGCCTCGCGGACGCCTCTCCACCGACCTCGACTTCACCTGTCGCACCGATATCCATCCCGACGATCTGACGGTGATGCTGTTGGACGCACTGCAACAGCCGTACCACGGCGTTGCCTTCCGCTTTGATAAGCAAAAGGATTGGTACCTGACGGGCGACGGCTGCGCGGCCAATCCAATTTGCTCACACGAACACAATCCCACGGGCGTGAAGATCAAGCTTCAGATCAGCACCCGTGAGCGTCCCATTCTTCCTGTCCAAGCGGTCCCCCAGATCGAACAGGATTACTTCAAGCTGCTTCCTTTCCGGCCCGAGGCCATTCCCTGTCTGATGTTGGAGGAAGCGGTAGCGGAGAAGATCCGTGCCGCCAGTCAGCGTTCGAAAATCCGTGATCTTCACGACCTGGCGGAGGTGTCGATGCGTCCTCTCAATCGGGATCTGACGCGGTCGCTCGCCGTATACAAGCTGTGGACTAGCGGCGGTCCCGGCCTCGACTTCGAGCGATTTCGGAGCCGCATTGAAGATGGCCAGAACTACGCCGTCGATGATCTTCGAAGTCTGCTCCGCAAGGACCAGAATCCCGATCTCCACGCCATGATACGGCGAGTCGTCGAAGGTTTTCGGTTCTTGAGCAATCTCACGGAGTTGGAGACGGGCCTCGCCGCCGATCAAAACCGCCGCCGCCGGGATGAAGCTGAAGAACTGATCGGCTTGATGGCGCTATGACGCGAAAAACGATACCGATGACAAGTTGATCTTTCGCATTAAGATAAGGCATCACTGTAAATACTTCCCAGGCGCCTAACGCGTCGTGGGGCCGGTCGCTGTCCTGGTATTGGGCGGAACCGTGCCTCCCGGAACCAGGCTCTCGATCCGGCTCCATTTCAAGCCGTCCGAGGACTTCAGCACTACCGACTGCCCGATCGCCCACAACGAGCGATTCACCGCCAGCAGTTTGGCCAGAAAGAACCGGCCGCCCACCGGCACCGTCTTCCAGGTCTCTCCGCCATCTTCGCTCACCAGCAGGCCATCGTCGTACGCGATCCACCCCCGGTTGGCGCCGTCGAACGCCACCGAGGTCAACCACGATCTCACCGGACTGGTCTCCACCTGCCAGGTCGCGCCGCCATCGCGGCTGCGCAGAATCTGTCCGGCGAACCCCACCATCCAGCCGTTCTTCGCGTCCCGGAAGTAGACCGAGGTCAACGACCAGGACGCCTTTTCTGCAACGATCTTCTCCCACGTCTTGCCCGCATCGCCGGTGCGCAGAATCGTGCCGGCCCAGCCCACTACCCAACCGTGGCTCGCGTCCAGAAAGAAGACGGTCTCCAGGGTCTGCGTGGTCCCGGTCTTTTGCCTGGCCCAGGTGCGCCCGCCATCAGTGGAATGCAGGATCACCCCCTGATAGCCCGTGATCCAGCCCGACTCCCCGACGAACGCGATGTCCATCAGGCGCTCTTTCGTATCCAAGGGCCGAGCCTGCCATTCCATCCCGCCATCTTCGGTGGCCAGCAACATGCCGTGGTCGCCGATCACGAAGCCTCGCTTTACATCCAAAAACGCCATGGCGCGCGCCCGCTCCGCCGCGCCGGTATCGCGCTTCGTCCAGGTGGACCCGCCGTCGGCCGTGGCCCACAGGCCGCCCTGCTCGCAAAGCGTGTAGACCACCTGGCTGTCGGGCGCAGCCGCGGCACGCAGCCAGCAGGACCGGTCCGGGATGCTGCCCGCGAACAGCGGCAGTGCCCACATGCCCAGCAGCGCCAGTATCGTCACTTTTGCCATGTTGCCTCCTTGCTTGTCAAATTCCATTTTCGTACAAAAAGACCGAAAATGGTAAATCTTGTTCACCGGCTGCTGACAACACGCTCAAGTCTCGGCAGCCTGCGACGATTTGGTGGGGCGGACGCCTGGTCCTGGGGTCCCCTCTGGGGACGGACGCCCTCGTCCCACTGCCGCAAGGGAGGCGGGGGCGGCCCTCACACCTCCTCATCCTCCGTTGTCTCAGGCTTTGACCTTCTCTCTTGTTTTCTCCGCGTCTTCCCCCGCGCCCCCGCGACTCCGCGTCGAAATCGCTTTTTCAGCGCCCGCCCCTCCATAGGCGTAGACTGTTCTTAGGCTCACCTGTAAAGGAGACTGCCATGTTGGATCGTAGAGACTTCCTCGCCGCGGCCGCCCTCGCCGCTGTCGCCAACGCGGACGCCGCGCCGCAATTGGCCATGAACGGCGGTGCTCCCGTTCGCATCCAACCCCTCGGAGGCCCCAATTGGGGGCCGCAGTATTACGACGACAAAGAACAAAAACAATTGCAGGAAGTGCTGGACAGCCACAATCCCTTCCGCTTCAGCAACCCGCTCGACAAGTCCAAAGTCGCCAATTTCGAGAACGAGTACGCGGCCCGCATGCAGACCAAATACGCGCTGGCGGTCACTTCCGGAACCGCCGCCCTGCATGTCGCGATGGCCGCCCTGGAAGTGGGCCCGGGGGATGAGGTGATCATTCCGGCCTGGACCTGGTACTCCTGCTACAACACCGTCATTCAGGCCGGCGCCCTGCCGGTCTTCGCCGAAATCGACGAGTCGTTCAACCTCGACCCCAACGACATCGAACACCGCATCACGCCGCAGACCAAGGCCATCATGGCGGTGCACCTGCAAGGCAACCCGGCCGACATGGACCCCATTCTGGAGATCGCGCGCAAGCACCATCTGAAGGTCCTGGAGGATTCCAGCCAGAGTGTGGGCGCCAGCTACAAAGGGCGGCCGCTCGGCTCCATGGGAGACATCGGAATCTACAGCCTGCAGCAGAGCAAGACCATCACCGCCGGGGAAGGCGGCGCGGTGGTGACGAGCGACCCCTACCTGTTCGAACGCGCCTTCCGCTTCCACGATGTGACTTTTCGCCGCGACCTGCCCGCGAAACTGCGCTTCATGCCGGGCCTGAATTACCGCATGAACGAATTCACCGGCGGGGTGCTGCTGGCCCAACTGCGCAAGCTCGACACCATCATCGGCGATGTGCGCCGCAATGCCCGCCGCGTGTATGCCGGCATACGCGACCTGCCGGGCACGCACCTGCGCCGCCTCTACGATCCCCAGGGCGAGTTGGGCACCGGCATCTTCCTCGGCTTCAAGACCAAAGAGGATCGCCAGCGCTACGCGGCAGCGATGAAAGCCGAGGGGGTGCCGGTATCCGGTCCGGCCGGCTCCGTGATCCTGCCCACGGTGCCCGAGATCGAACAGAAGGTGACGGTGACGCCGCGATGGCCGTCGTTCGCCTCCGATCGCGGCCAATCCATCCGCTACGGCGCCGGGTGCTGCCCGCGCACCATCGACATTTTGAGCCGCTTTGCCGGCGTTATGATGAGCCCCAAGTACACCGAGCGCGACACGCAGGACGCCGTGACCGCCATTCGCAAGGTCTACCCGGCGATTGTTCAGGCGTAGGCCGAGGTGGCGGAGGTGGCGGGTTTCTTGACGATCCCGGCCAGGCGGACGTAAGATGGAGAGTCAAAATCGAGGGGTCACCATTCCTGTGCCTTGGATACGGATCGAAAGTTTTGCCTATTGGTTTCTGTTCGCAGCTACGTTCCTGGGCGTCGCGATCTGGGAGTCCTTCCGGCCCAAACGCGATCTGTCGGTGCCCACGGAGCGGCGATGGGGCAGGCATGGCACACTGATGATGATTTGCTCCGTCATATCCGTGGGGTTGTATCGAGTCAGCCCCGTGTTTATGGCCGTATCCTTCGCGGGCAGCAGATTTGGCCTGTTGAACAAACCGTGGTTGCCGTTTGCCGGGCGATGTGCGCTCACGGTGCTGGTTCTCGACCTCGTAAAATACACCACGCACCGGGCGTATCACTCCGTGCCCTTCTTATGGCGTGTGCACCAGGTGCATCACTCCGACCCCGACTTCGACGTATCCACGGCAGTCCGTGTGCATCCGATCGAAGTGATCTTGAACCAGGGCGCGTATTTTGCGGCTATCGCGATCTTCGCCCCGCCGGTAATCGCGGTCTTGGTTGCGGAACTTGCGAGTTGTGTCCAAAGCTTCTTCGGCCACGCGAATGCATCTCTTCCGGGATGGGCCGAGAAGCCGCTGCGCTCGATGATCGTCACCCCGGACATGCACCGTATTCATCATTCCGAAGAGGTTGGGGAACAGTACAGGAATCTCGGCGATATCTTTCCCTGGTGGGATCGTCTCTTTCGAACCTATCTCGCCGCGCCCGCAGCCGGGCAGGACGGGATGATCCCGGGACTCAAGGGGTTTCAGAACGAGGCCAGCCTCGGCGTCGCTTTCATGCTCAGGCAGCCGTTCCTGCCGGAGCCACAGGGCGGCGATCTCCCGGACGTTCGCGTGGCCGCCGCCAGGTAGCATTTCCGGCGCAGACGCTCTCTAACAGTCTGTCTTACTTCTTTCGACGCCCTCGGATCACCAGAAGCGCGCCGGTGAGCAGCGTGACTGCGCCGACGCCCGTCGCCGGGCCCCCGATCTCGGGGGCAGAAACTGCACCGGCCATGGCCAACCCCGCCGTGCCCATCAATAGCATCGTCAATCCCAAAGACTTAGTACACATGTTCCCCTCCGCGAAAAGATTTTGCGGCAGCTTGATTCTTCCCGGATTCTCGACGGCCTCCGATCGCCAGAAGCACAGCGGAAAGCAGGGCGACCGCGCCT
>OMOG01000446.1:0-832 GCA_900290305.1 Candidatus Sulfopaludibacter sp. SbA4 | reverse complement strand
GAATCACCAGGAGCGCACCGGACAGCAAGGCGATGGCGCTCACGCCCGAGGCTGGACTGATCTCTGGCACAGGGGCGGCCAAGGCCAGTCCTGACGCTCCGATCAAGAACATCGTCAATCCCAAAAGCTTAGTCAATTTTCTCTCCACTCTCCAAGACAACCTTGCGGCAACATACTTCTCCGTCGCTTTCATGCTCAAGCAGCCGTTCCTGCCGGAGCCACAGGGCGGCGCTCTCCCGGACGTTCGGGTGGCCGCCGCCAGGTAGCATTTCCGGCGCAGACGCCTTCTAACGGTCAGTCTTACTTCTTTCGACGGCCTCGGATCACCAGAAGCGCGCCGGTGAGCAGCGCGACTGCGCCGATACCCGACGCCGGGCCCCCGATCTCGGGGACAGCAGCCACACCGGCCATGGCCAACCCCGCCGTGCCCATCAATAGCATCGTCAATCCCAAAGACTTAGTACACATGTTCCCCTCCGCGAAAATGTTTTGCGGCAGCTTGATTCTTCCCGGATTCTCGACGGCCTCCGATCGCCAGAAGCACACCGGAAAGCAGGGCGATCACGCCTGCACCTCAACCCGGCCCCCCGGTCTCGGAAGTGACAGCTTCACCGGCCACGGCCAATCCTGAAGCGCCAGGCAAGAGCACTACCCAAGCCTATCAACTTAGTCTATTTTTCCGCTCTCCACGAGAACGCCTTGCGGCAGCGTATTACTTCCCGGGTTTTCGGCGGCCCCGAATCACCAGGAGCGCACCGGACAGCAAGGCGATGGCGCTNNCCAAAAGCTTAGTCAATTTTCTCTCCTCTCACCAAGACAACCTTGCGGCAAC
>OMOG01000449.1 GCA_900290305.1 Candidatus Sulfopaludibacter sp. SbA4 | reverse complement strand
AAATCTGACCCGCGGAAAGGAAATCGCCGTCCGCGCCGCGCTCGGCTGCAGCCGTCCCCGCGCGCTGCAGCAACTCCTGTGCGAAACGCTCATACTGGCGCTCGCCGGCGGACTGGCCGGGCTAGCCGCCGCAAGCCTCGCGATGCCCCTGCTGGTCGTCTATGTCAGCCAACAGTTCCCCCTCGCCGGTCGGATTCCGCTAGACGCCCCCGTCCTCTTCTTCACGCTCGGAATTTCCATGGCCACCGGAATCCTCGCCGGCGCGCTCCCCGCATGGCGTGGATCCAAAACCGATCTGAACGAAGCGCTCAAGCAGGGCATGGGCCGCACTACATCCGATTCCGGAGCGCGCCCGACCCGCAGCGCCCTGGTCGCAGCCGAAGTGGCGCTCTCGCTGATGCTGCTGGCCGGCGCCGGGCTGATGATCCGCAGTCTCTGGATGCTCAGCGGGGTGAATCCCGGTTACGACCCGCGAAACGTGCTGACGCTCACGGCATCGGTTTCCACCAGGCGATTCACCAAAGCCGTCCAAACCGCGGCCTTCTATGACAACGTCCTCCAGAGTGTGCGCGCCCTGCCCGGCGTCGAATCCGCCGGCTTGATCGACAACCTGCCGCTCACCGGCGGCAGCGTCCAACCTTTCGTGATCGAGGGCCGCCCGCCCGCCCTGTTCGCCCAACAACCGACCGTGGCCGTTCGTTCCATCTCCCCCGGCTACCTGCGCACCATGCGGATTCCACTGCTGCGCGGACGCGACTTCACCGCCTCCGATACCGCCGCCCAGCCGCGCGTCGTGCTCATCAGCGAGTCCATGGCCAAACGCTTCTGGCCCGGCGAGGATCCCCTTGGCAAGCGCCTCACCCTGTCCTTCGTCCCCGAAAAGCCGCGCGAGGTGGTCGGCATCGTCGGCGACGTGAAACAGGGCGGCCTGGACATCCGCGAGCCGTCGCCCGTGTTGTATCAGGCCGAGGCGCAGCAGACCAATTGGCCGATGTCGTTGGTCGCCCGCACCACCACGCCTCCGGAGACTCTCATCGCGCCGATTACGGACACGATTCAGCAACTCGACCCCGAACAGCCGGTGCGCAACGTCCGCACCATGCAGGCCATCCTCGATCAGTCCATCTCCGGCCGCCGCATGAGCATGCTGCTGCTGGCGGCCTTTGCCTCGCTCGCGCTGCTGCTGGCGGCGTTCGGGCTCTACAGCGTCCTCGCGTACACCGTGCGGCGCCGCCTGCGCGAGATCGGAATTCGAATGGCGCTCGGCGCCGGCGTTCCCGATGTGCTGAGCCTCGTGGCGCTCGAAAGCATGCGGCCCGTGTTGGCCGGAATTGCCCTGGGTCTCGCGGGATCGTTCCTGCTCAGCACCTTGCTCACGAAACTCATCTACGGCATACGCCCGAATGACCCTGCGACCTTTGCCGCCGTCGCCGTGATCCTGGCCGCCGTCGCGGTGGTCGCCAGCGTCGTGCCCGCGTGGCGCGCCACCCGCGTCGATCCGCTTCAGGTCTTGCGCGAAGAGTAGCCCCATCCTCTACTTTGCATCGGAGCTGAGGCGCGCCGCCACCATGGCGCCCGGGTCAATCTGGAACGCCAGGATCTCCTTGCCGCCGCTCACCAAAAATCCACGCATGGTGATGAGCGAAGGCTCGCCGTCCTGGTCCGGGACCTTCAAGTCGAACCGTACCGAGCAGTCGCTGTCCACCTGAAAGCTGCCGTTCTCCGCCACATCCAGCGTGCCCTTGCCGGACACCGTGCGCGCCACATCGCCCGCCTGCATCGGTGTAGTGCTTCCGGAAATCGTGAAGCCATATTCCTTCCGCAGATCCTCCGCCGAGCAGGTGTCGGGAGTTTTCATCATGACCCCGCGCGGCCCCACGCCCGGGTCGGTCTGCCTGAATTGCACCTCGGTTCCGTCGGTCGAAAGCTTCCCGCTGAAATTCTGAAAGCCGCCGGAATCGTCCTGCAGTTTCCACGTCATCGTGCAATCCGATTTCGCCTCATAGCTGCCCGTCACCGGATTTCCCAACAATAGTCCGCGGAAGGTGGCGGAAGCCGTCCCGCTCAGGTTGCCGTGCCCATCGAAGACGATCCGGCCCAGGCTGGCAGTCGGTTTCGGCGTCCCGGCAATGCTCGTCGAGCCCGTCAATTGAAACGCGTACGGCCCAAACAGGTCCGCCGGATTGCAAACGTCGTCAACCTGCGCAACGGCAACCGGCCCCAAGGCCAGCAAAAACAGCCAATTTGCCCGCATGACGTACTTTGAGTGCACGTAAGGAGCCAAACTTGGCTCCCAATGCCCAGGCCAATCTTTACGCGCTCAAGGTCACTAAAGTCTTGATCCCAATCGCATCCAGAATCTCCTGGAGCCGGGCGATCGCCACAGTCTGGTAATCGCTCTCCTCATAGCGGCTGATCACCTGTTTGCTCACGCCTAGCCGCCGCGCCAATTCGGTTTGAGAAACGCCTTTGGCGATCCTGATTTTCGCGATGAACGGAGCGATCTGGTCGAGCCGCTCTACGTGCGGCAGGGCTACCTCACCTGATTTCAACTGGTCGTACTCGCGCAGTTCGCCTTCCAGTTGCCGGATCATGCCATCGTAGCTGGCCCGAATCGCGGACGAGCGCTTGCCCGGCTTCTCCTCGGCGACCTTCGCCAGTGCGTGGCGAAAGCCTTCTATCTGAGCCACCGTCCTTTCTCTTTGCGCATCGCTCTTGATCATGCTCGCTCCACCTTGACCACCCGAATCACGCCTCGCGGCTGGCCATCCCTATCCTGGCGGAAGAACTGCGGAAAGGCCAGATCCGCTTTTGCCAGCATCGCAGGATGGATGAAAACTCAACCCCATGGTCTACCCACATCCGCCACTGGCATATGGGGAACCAAAATCATCTCGAAGTCGATCCAGTATGGATCAATGCGATCGTAGACTCCCGGATCGGGCTCGACCCAATAGCCATCGATGTCTCCCGGATCTGGCTTTTCTGAACAGAAGCTGCCGTCCACATAGATCTCCTCAATCCCAGCTACCCAAAATGCCTCGACCCCAGCCCGGAGCCCCTTCAACAGCCACCGTCGTCGAGGTGTGAACCCCAAGCGCTTTGCTATTTCGTCCAACGTCGCTCGATAGTCACCCGGCGGCAACGCACCGGTACTCGGGTCAAAGGCCGGAATCAAGCTGCCTCATTATGCCATGGACAAAGGAGCTTGTCAACAATTATGCTGTTTCTAATCATAGTCGCCAGAGATGTTCGGGATCCCTTGTACCCACACATGCGTGCCTCAGCCCGCAAAACCCCAGAGGCGCGGGAAGGAGCGGGAACGCTAATGAGGCTGGCACCGTCGAATCCGCGCCTGTGGCCATTACCGTCACCGTCGTCACATACGCAACTTCCACTTCGGTGACTTCTTGCGTTTGGGTCCGGCGCGCACCGTCCTGGCCCCCGACTCCTGGCCCCGGCCCCCGGCCCCCCAACCCCCGACCCCTAAACTNNTGCTACACGTATCTCTTGAAATACCCGTTGAAGATCTGGTTATCTGAGATCTATAATAAGGATGGATAGCACCTGCTCGACGTGGGGCTATCCGCCGTCTGAGGAGCTAACGTCATGACAACAAACGGCAAACCAGACCGTGGTTCGGTCCGGATGAACTCCGAAGAATGCAAGGGCTGCGGCCTCTGCGTAGAAGCCTGCCCGCCCAAGGTCCTGCGCCTGGCGGACCACCTGAACCGCTACGGCTACCATCCCCTGAACCGCTACGGCTACCATCCCGCCGAATACCTGGGCGCCGGCTGCACCGGGTGCGGCATCTGTTTCTTCGTGTGTCCCGAGCCCGGCGGAATCGCCGTATTGCGCCTCGCGGCCGCCGCCTGACGCACCAAGGAGAGCAGCCATGCAGAAGCAACTGACCAAGGGCAACGAAGCCATCGTCAAAGCCGCGGTCCTGGCGGGCTGCCGGGCATTCTACGGGTATCCCATCACTCCGGCGAGCGAGATCGCCGAGGCCGCCGCCCTCTACTTGCCGCAGGCCGGCGGCGTGTTCCTCCAGGCCGAAAGCGAAGTGGCCGCCGCCAACATGCTGTACGGCGCCGCCGCAGCCGGCGTGCGATGCATGAGCGCCTCCAGCGGGCCCGGCATCAGCCTTATGCAGGAAGGCTTCAGTTACATCGCCGGCGCCGAGCTCCCCTGCGTGGTCGCCGACATCATGCGCGGTGGACCGGGCCTGGGCAACATCGCACCCGAGCAGGGCGACTACAACCAGATCGTCAAGGGCGGCGGCCACGGCAACTACCGCACGCTCGTCCTCGCTCCCGATTCCGTGCAGGAAATGGCCGACCTCACCACTTGGGCGTTCGACCTGGCCGATCAGTACCGCAATCCCGTGGTGGTCCTCGCGGATGGCTACATCGGGCAGATGATGGAGCCCGTGGAGTTCGCCCCGCCCATCGCCGTTCCCCGGCCGCCCGAGTGGGCCGTCACCGGCACTGCCGCGACGCGCCACAACCTCGTCGCTTCCATTTACCTGGAGCCTGACCTGCTCGAGCGCCACATCCGCAAGCTCGAAGCCAAGTACCGCCAGGCGGAGCGCGAGGCCGCGCGCGCCGAATGCCGGCGCACCGAAGATGCCGAAATCATACTGGTGGGCTACGGCATCACGGCCCGTGTCCTGAAGGCCGTGGTGGAACAGGCACGATCCCGCGGCCTGGCGGTCGGACTGCTTCGCCCCATCACTCTATATCCATTCCCGGTCGCGCAAATCCGCGAGCTGAGCCGCCGCGCCAAAGCTTTCGTCGTAGTGGAGATGAGCACCGGCCAGTTGGTCGACGACGTACGCCTGGCGTTGGAAGGCCGCGTCCCGGTGGAATTCTTCAGCCGCGTCGGCGGCAATGTGCCCTCCGCCGAAGAGGTGCTGGCGTTTCTGGAGCAGAAGTTCGCAGCTTCTCTCGAGCCCCCCGCCGGTCAACTTGAGGAGGTCCTGGTCCATGGCTAGCTACACCGTCATCCACGAAAAGGCCGACTGCTTCTACGATTCCTACCAGCGCAAAGCCGAGTTGCAGCACCAGACCCACTACTGCCCGGGATGCGGCCACGGCATCGTGCACAAGCTCCTGGCCCAAGCCATCGACGGCCTGGGCGTTCAGGACCGCACCGTGCTCATCAGCCCGGTCGGATGCTCCGTGTTCGCCTACTACTACTTCGACGTCGGCAACATCCAGGTGGCCCACGGGGCCGCGCTCCCGCGGCCGCCACCGCCGTCAAGCGCAGCCGCCCCGACAGCATCGTGGTCGCCTACCAGGGCGACGGCGACCTGGCGGCCATCGGAACCGCCGAGATCGTGCACGCCGCCAATCGCGGTGAACCCATCACCGTGATCTTCGTCAACAACGGCATCTACGGAATGACCGGCGGGCAGATGGCGCCCACCACGCCCCTCGGCAAGAAGACCACCACGTCGCCGTTCGGCCGCAGCGCCGCCACCGAAGGCTTTCCCATCCACGTGTGCGAGCTGCTGAATTCGCTCGAAGCGCCGGTCTACATCGAGCGCGTCGCGCTGGGCAACAACAAGCAGATCATGCAGGCGGCCAAGGTCATACGCAAGGCGGTCGAGAACCAGGTCAAGGGCCTGGGCTTCTCCTTTGTCGAAGTGCTATCCCCCTGCCCCACCATCTGGAAACTCAACCCCATCGAGGCGCAGACATTCGTGCGCGAGGAGATGGCCAAAACATTTAGTGTGGCAAATGTTCGCGACCACACCAAGGAGGCCGTGCCCCGCTCCGCCCGCCCGGCGCCGCCGCCCGTCGAAGACCTGCCCCGCATCCTGGGCCTGGTAGACAACCTGCCGGTAGGGGCCGTTCCCGACCCCACCCACGAGCTCGACCTTCGCATCAAGGTCGCCGGCTTCGGCGGCCAAGGCGTCCTGATGCTCGGCGAGGTGCTGGCCGAAGCCGGGCTGGAATCCGGCTACGAGGTCTCCTGGTTGCCTTCCTACGGCCCCGAGATGCGCTCCGGCACGTCCAACTGTCACGTCCGCGTTTCCAGCGGCCCCATCGATTCCCCGCTGGTCTCCCGCCCCAACGTGCTGCTGGCTCTCAATGAGCCGTCGCTCCGCAAGTTCCTGCCCGCGGTCGAGCCCGGCGGCATCGTCCTCTACAATGCGCCGGCGCTTCCCGACGATTGCACGAGGCCGGATGTCCGCATGGTCGCACTGCCCTTCACCGAATTGGGCGACGAGCTGGGCAGCTCGAAGGTCGGCAACATCGTGATGCTGGGCGCGCTGCTCGAAGCGGAGAGCCTCATCGAGCCCGACCAGGTAACCGCGGCCCTTCGCCGCCTGGTGAAAAGCGATAAGTGGTTCCACCTCGATCTCGCCGCGCTCGAACGCGGCCGCGAAGAGGCCCGCAAGTCGGGAGAGGCTCTTGCCCCAGTGAGTGACGACTATCTCTGGGGAGTGTAGTCACATGGCAAGCCCGGCTTAGTGCGCCGGAATCACCTCCGCCCCGAGCGATTGCCAGGGGCTGGTGGCGACAGCGTTCAAGGTTTGCGCCGCCAGCCACACGCCCTTGAATCCGGCGAAGGCGGGCTTGAAGGTGATCGCCAGCGTCACTGTCAGGGTGTTTCCACTCGACTGTACCTGAGAGCCCTGTGCCGAGACGGTGCACTGGCTGTTGCTGACGGTGTTGTTGCCGGTGAGCGGGATACTCGTGGCTGCATTGCCGTCGCCGTTGTCGGGATCCAGGTACACCTGGTTGCCAGGACGGTAATAGGCGATATAACAGGCCGCGCGGCCGTCGAGGGCGGTGTTGAAGAGCGCCCACACGGTCTGGAGATTGCCGGCGGTGGTCTGGTCTTGATAAGTGAACGTAATCGTCTGGTTCAACGTGCTCCCCGAAGACGGGCTCATTCCTACCGGGTTCGGGAATGTCGAGGGCAGCGGTGGCACGCCGTGCACTCCCATTGTCGACCAGCCCGAATTGTTTCCGGAGGTATCGCCTGCCGCGGTGTAGATCACTTTGTTGCCGCCGAAGGATGTTGAGAAACTCAGGTTCAGCGTCAGCGTGAGAGTCGTGCCGCTGCCCATGGCCGAGGAACCGGCCAGGGTCACGGTGCACTGACTGTTGGAGACCGTGCCGGTGCCATCCATGACCTTGCCCGTAATCTGCGTGGGGTCGCCAATGTCGCCCACGATGTAGAGCGCGTTCGACGGGACTGAATACGCGAGGTAGCAGGCATGCCGGCCGTCGAGGAAGGTATTGATCAGGACGTTGACGACGTTGAGAGTCTGGTACCCGGCCGGGTCGTTAAACGTCGCGGTGAGAGTCTGGTTCGCGCCGGTGCTCACCGAGGGTGAGAGACTGGCCGGTGCGGGCGGTCCGGGAGTGCCGCCGGTGCTGGGGTCGAAGACGGTCACCGAGTAGTTGAAAGTTTGTGGCGTGCCGTTAATCTTTACATTGGTGATGGTGACCATGTACGTTGTGTCGGATGCCGGCGCCACGGGAGTGAACAGGCCACTCGATGTGTCCTGATTGTTGGGCACCCAGACGATGGAGTTTTCGGGCTGGCAGACAAAAGGAGGAAGACAGTTGTTCGCAGGTAACGTTTCCATCCGAACCGGAACCACCGCTCCATTGCTGGTCATCGATACCGAGGCGCCGGAGAAATCCGCTTGGGGATACATAAACGACCAGCGCGGCCCGACCACCTGGTACGGCACGTACCCGGGCGGCGGCCAGGCCACGAAGGTATCGCGCGTGGCCGGGCGCGGGCTGAGCAAGACACTCGAGTTCTGTATCACCCAGATTGCGTTGGCATAGTAATACGGGTTGCTCGCGGGCCCACTCTGCGGCACGTCTCCGGTTCCCATGGTCTGGGTCTGGGGAAAGAGAAGGTTGCCACGGTGGCCCGTGGTGGTATTGTTCGCACCGTTATCGATGACGTAGCCGAGCACGCAGCCGACGTCCGTGGTGGCGCCGAAGCCGGCACAGATATTGGAGTTCGCGGCGGCTGTAGCGCCGTCCGCCGAGTAGTCCAGCCAGGTCATCGGCGGGAAATGGCTGAGCTGCATGTTGGCGCTCATCATGAGGGCGGCTTGCTGATCCTTGGCGCTGAGGGTGGGGTCGAGGGTGATGGGGCCGGGAACACCGGCCATGGCACGGACCCAGTTGATGCGGGTGGCTACCGCGTCCTTGTAGGACTGGTTGGTGGTGCCGGGGTTATCGGGGACAACGCTTCCGGTCCAGCCCATGACCGCGGAGGAAGTGGGCGCGAAGACGTTGTTCCAGCTATTCTGCACGGTTTGCCGGCTGGTGATGATGTACCAGTTCGGTCCGGTGGTGGTCTCAGGCGTGGGCGCGCGGGGCGGAAGCGACCCGGGCAGCGTGGAGGCGGTTGGGGCATCGCCGAGAATCGGGCCCTGGGCGTGAACGGCCATGCCGCCGCACAAGAGGCCAAAAACGAGAGCGCCATTACGACAGTGTTTCATAGCAAATATGTATGTTCTACCACAAAATACCGCGCGTTCGCATGTCCTCTTCCAACTGCGCCGCCGACTGGAACTGCACCGCGTCGATGCCGAGGCGGCGGGCGCCTTCCACGTAATCGGCGATATCGTCGGTGTAGAAGCACTCTTCGGGCCGGCAAGCGGCTCGTTCCACCGCCGCGCGATAGATCTCCGGCCGCGGCTTCATGGCCTTCACTTCGTACGACAGAATCAGGTCGTGAAAGTGGCGCAGGATGGGGTAGTTCGCGCGGATCATCTCGAAATGGATGGCATTGGTGTTGGACAGCAGCAGCAGGCGATAGCGCGCCGCCAGGCTCTCCAGCATGCTCTCGGGTATGAGGACCTCGCAGAAGATCGAGCTCCAGATGCGGCAGAAGTGGTCGTAATCCACGTCCAGGCCGAGCAGCCGCGAAAACTGGCTCACGAAATCGCGCGGCTCGATCATTCCGGTTTCGAAGCGCTCCACCAGGTTGGTGGTGGCGATCCGTTTGGGGATCTCGGCGGCGGGATAGGGGCACAGGCCTTCGAGCGCGCGGTAGCCGCGCTTGAAGTCGAAATGGATGACCACCTTGCCCAAGTCAAAGATGATGGCTTTATACATGGATCACTTCCTACCATAACCGAGCCGAAGAGTTTACGAGACGGATCGGCCGTCTCTCCGTCCACTCTGACACGGAGGGTCTGCATACGGGATACGAAGAGTGAGGACTCGTCGTGTCTCTATTTCTGTCTCTCATCTTGGCCGCCTTCGGACTTTCGGAGGGCCGGAACCTGCGGGTCGTGGGCCGATACGCGGAAGCGCAAAACGTCTTCACGTCCCTGCTCCGGGAATCGGAACAGCGCGGCCCGGGGAGCGTCTTCGTGGCCACGGTTCTGGACGACCTGGCGCTTACCGAACAGGATCTCGGAAACTTCATGGCGGCGGAGAGCCTGCTGACCCGTTCCCTGGCGATTCGCAGGGATCTCACAGTGGAAAGCCATCTGGGCGAAGTCTACCTGGTGGAACAACGGGCGCGCGAAGCGGAGTCGCTGTTCCGCCACGTCCTTGAGGCCCGGCAAAACGCGCCCCATTCCGACCCGGAGAACACTGCGATAGCCCTGGCCGACCTCGCCTTGGTCTACAAATACGAGGGGAAGCTCGGCCGGGCGGAAGCGCTCCTGCGGCAAGCATTGGCCCTCCTCGAAGAGCGCTTCAGGCCTGACGATCCCATGCTGTCCAGCGCTCTAGGCCCCTTGGGAACGACGCTGACCCGCGAGGGCAAGTACAAAGAAGCGCTCTCCGTAACCGAGCGCACATGGCGGATCCTCCGCAACACCCCCGGGGTGGGGGAACCCGATCTCATCAATACGATGAGCAACCTGGGAATGCTCTACTCGCTGACCGGCCGGTTCGCCGAAGCGGAGTCCTACGGCAAGGAAGCGGTCGCGAAGGCCGAAGCGATCTACGGGCCGGAACATTACCGCCTCGGGTGGCACCTGGCGAACTACGCCGCGATACTCGAACGCATGGGCCGCAAGGCTGACGCCCGGAAAGTGCAACAACGTTCCGCGGCGATCCTGGCGCGCAGCGAAAAGGCCAACCCCGTGAGCCACACCGTGAACGTCAACGCGCTTCGGTAGCTGGAGCAGGAGACACAGGAGCAAGAGACACAGGCAGGAATGCCTGTGCTACCGCTGCGGCGGCGTCTGCAACAGGCACGTCCGCGGTCTTGCGGGTCTTCCGCTCCACCACTTCCACCATGCCGCTCGACAGCTTCTTGCCGATCACGATGCGGAACGGCACGCCGATCAGGTCCGCGTCTTTGAACTTGACGCCGGGCCGTTCGTCGCGGTCGTCGAGCAGCGCGTCGAGGCCCAGCGACCGGCAGCCCTGGTAAATGTGGCGCGCCGCCTCCATCTGTGCGGCGTCCGAATTATTCGCCGGAGTCACCACCACTTGGAACGGCGCGATGGACGCGGGCAGCATCATGCCGTCCTTATCGTGATACAACTCGATGGCCGCGCACAGAATCCGCTCGATGCCGATTCCGTAAGAGCCCATGATGGGGGTCACTTCCTTGCCGTCCGCGCTGAGGACGCGCAGTCCCATGGAGTCGGAATACTTGTACCCCAGCTTGAAAATGTGCCCGATTTCGACGGTCTTGCGAATCTCGAGCGGGCCTCCGCATTTGGCGCAGAGGTCGCCCGCGGCCACCACGCGCAGATCGCGGAACTCCGCCTGGAAATCCTCGCCCGGCGTCACGTGGCGAAGGTGGTGGTCGTCCTTGTTGGCGCCGGCGATCATGTTGCGGCGGCCGGAGAGCGCATGGTCCGCGAAGATCGGCATGTTCTTCACGCCGACCGGGCCCAGGGAGCCGGCCTCAGCGCCGAACCACTCGCGGATTTCGTGCGGATGCGCGGGGCGGAATTCCGGATCGCCCGCCAGGGTACCGAACTTGGCTTCACTCAGTTGATGGTCGCCGCGCAGCATCACCAGCACCGGCTTGCCGTCGGCCACCAGCACCAGACTTTTCATCTGCGAACTCTCGGGCAGCCCGGTGAATTGGGCGACTTCGGCGATGGTCTTCCGCCCCGGCGTGTGGAACTCTTCGGGCGCCAGGTCGCCCTCGATATCGGCAGTGAGGGGATTGGAAGGTTTGGAGACGGCCTTCTCCAGGTTGGCCGAATAGCCGCAGCCCTTGCACACCGCTATGAAATCTTCTCCCGCTTCCGAGGCCACCATGAACTCGTGCGACTGGCTGCCGCCCATGGCGCCGGAGTGCGCTTCGACGGCGGTGTACTCCAGCCCGCAGCGATCGAAGATCTTGCAATAGGCCTGGTAGTGCTTGTCGTAAGCCGCGTCGAGGCCGGCCTGGTCCATGTCGAAGGTGTAGGAATCCTTCATGATGAACTGACGGACGCGCAGCAGGCCCGATTTGGGGCGCGGTTCATCGCGGAACTTGGTCTGGATCTGGTACCAGATCTGGGGGAGCTGCTTGTAGCTGCGCAACTCTCCGCGGGCGATGATGGTCATGACTTCTTCGTGGGTCATGCCCAGGCACAGGTCGCGCTGAAACCGGTCCTTCAGCTTGAACAGGTTGTCGCCCATGACGTCCCAGCGGCCGGACTCCTGCCAGACTTCCGCGGGATGGAGCGCGGGCAGCAGCATTTCCTGGCCGCCGATGGCATCCATTTCCTCGCGCACGATCTGCTGGATTTTCAAGAGCGAACGCTGCGCCAGAAACAGATAATTGTAGATGCCGGCCGAAAGCTGGCGAATGTAGCCCGCGCGCAACAGCAACTGATGGCTGGGGACCTCGGCTTCCGCCGGGTTCTCGCGAAGGGTAGGGATGAAGAGCTTGCTCCAGAGCATAAGGTTGTAAGGGGGAAAACCCAATTCTACCATGGTAAAATCAGGCGTCTGAAGAGCGTCTGAAGAGCGGGGGTTGGGGGTTGAGGGTTGGGGGTTGGGGGTT
>OMOG01000450.1 GCA_900290305.1 Candidatus Sulfopaludibacter sp. SbA4 | reverse complement strand
CAGCCAGCCACCTTTCCCCAACCCCCAACCCCTAACCCCCAACCCCGTCTTTAGCCATTGCCCGGTGGATCGCATCCAGCACCCCGTTCACGAACTGTACCGACTCCTCGTTCGAGAACTTGCGGGCCAGCTCCAGAGCTTCGTCGATGCTGACGGGCGCCGGGGTGCCTCCGCGAGTCATTTCATAAACCGCCAGGCGGAGGACGTTGCGGTCCACCGCGGGCATGCGCTCGATGCGCCAATGCTCGGCGGTGTTTCGAGATCTGCTCATCCACTTCGGCCACGTGTTCCACGGTGCCACGCACCAGGTCGGCCACGAAGGGATCGCGCTCGGGATGCTCCTCGGAGTACAGCGTGTCGTAGTAACCGTCAATCGCCTCGTCCACCGGCTGCCGGCGGGCATCCCACAGAAACAGAATCTGAAGGGCGCGTTGCCGGGACCTGCGGCGAGAGGGCATTTAGGTAGCCTGCCGGAGCGTTCGCATCAGATTGGCCATCTCCACCGCGGTCATGGCGGCATCGAAGCCCTTGTTGCCGCCCTTGGCTCCCGCGCGGTCGATGGCCTGCTCCAGCGTGTTGGTGGTGAGCACGCCGAAGGCCACCGGCACACCGGTCTCCGCCGCCACGTGCGCCACTCCCTTGGCCGCTTCCGTGGCCACGTAATCGAAGTGCGGGGTCTCGCCGCGGATCACGGCGCTCAGGCAGATCAGCGCGTCGTAGCGGTGCTGGCGCGCCAGTTCTCCGGCCACCATCGGCACTTCCCACGAACCGGGCACCTTGATCACGTCGATCAGGTCCGGGCTGGCGCCGGTGCGCGTGAGCGCATCCATGGCGCCCGCGAGCAGGCGCTCGGTGATGAAGCTGTTGAAGCGGCTGACGATCACCGCGAACTTCAGTCCGGCAGCCGAAAGCTGCCCTTCAAACACTCTCGACATAGTTCACTTCCCAACGAACGCCGGCTTCCTCTTTTCGAGGAACGCGCGCGTCCCTTCGCGACTATCTTCGGTTGCCACGGCGGCCGCGAAGGCCGACGCCTCGAAGCGCAGCCCCGCATCCAGGCTGGAGTCAAGCCCCACGTCCACCGCCTCCAGGACCAGCCCCACGGCCACGGGCGCGTTGGCGATCACCTTTTGCAGCCAGGCGCGGCTGTAACTCAGAAGCTCGTTCTGCGGCACGATGGCGTTCACCAGGCCGATGCGGTGTGCTTCGGCCGCCGTGAGAGGCTCGCCCGAGAGCAGCACTTCGAGCGCGCGCCCACGCCCCACCAGGCGCGGAAGCCGCTGCGTGCCGCCATAGCCGGGGATGATCCCCAGTTTCACTTCGGGCTGGCCGAGCCGGGCATTCTCGGAGGCGAATCGCACGGTGCAGGCCATGGCCAGTTCCAGACCGCCGCCCAGCGCATATCCGTTGACCGCCGCCACCGACGGCTTGCCCATGGTCTCGAGCGATCGAAACGCCTGCTGCCCGCGCCGCGCGAACTCCAGCGCCTGGATGGGCGAGAGCACCGCCAGCTCGTTGATATCCGCGCCCGCGACAAACGCCTTTTCACCGGCGCCGGTGAGGATGGCCGCGCGAATGGAGCGGTCCCCGGCAACGCGTTCGAAGGCGTCGCGCAGTTCCGCGACCACCGCGCCCGAAAGCGCGTTCAGCTTGTCGGGGCGGTTGACGGTAATCAGCGCGACGGCGTGCTCGTCCACCTCGAACAGGATGTGGCCGTAGGACATTATGGATCAGTGTAGCATCCCGCGAAAAGGGGCTGAATATACGCTGAATCCTCACTCCGCGGACAGCAACTGCAGCCAACGCTGTCATTGTTTATAATGAAGGCAGGAGGTCTCGTGTCCCAATTGACGGTTCGAAATATCCCGCCAGAGATCGTGCGGGCCTTGCGGGTGAGAGCTGCAAGAAACGGCCGTTCCGCGGAATCGGAGCACCGATTGATTCTTGCACAGGTCCTCGAAAGCGAAGCCGCGGACTTCTGGGTAAGGGCCGACGCCCGCCGGGCTCAGTCCCGGAAACAGCGCTCCGACAGCGCCGCGTTGCAGCGCGAAATGAGGGATGAGCGGTGATCGAGGCGGCCGTCGTGGACGCCAGCGTGGCTGTAAAGTGGGTAGTAAAGGAGACCGGCAGCGACAGTGCCCGGTCGCTCTCGCGTGCCAGCCTGGAATCACCCGATCTGCTTCTGGTCGAATGCGCAAACATCCTCTGGAAGAAGGTGCGGATCGGCGATCTCACCCGCCAGGACGCGATCGGCTGCCTTGCTGTTCTACTCCAGGCACCCGTGAACTTCACCGCCGGCCGCGAGCTTTTGCCCTCGGCAATGGATCTTTCTTTTGAATTGCAGCATCCGATCTATGACTGCCTGTACCTTGCGTTGGCGTTGCGGCGTGAAATCCCCCTCGTAACGGCGGACGAACGGCTGGCCAGAGCCGCCCGCAAGGTGCGGAGGTTAGCAGCGCGAGTGGTGCTCCTCGCCGAGTTGACCGGTTAGCATGCCACCGCCGCATGCTCAAGACGCGAGATAATGGGCATGTGATGCCTCCAAGAGCGTTTTTCCAGGAGCGCCAATTCGCTGCCGCCGTCGCCGAAGTCGAGCGGATGCTCCGTCCCGAGGTTCAGCGCATACGCTACACGATCGGAGAAGACTGGAGCGGCGATCCAGCGGTCTTCTTCAGAATCGTTATCTCCGAGGACTTCAGCAGCCGCGATCAAATTCGCAAGGTTTCCAGCCATGTAAAGACAACGCTGAGGGAGCAGATAGAGCCCGTGGAGCAATGGGGCGTTCGCCCCTATTTCAATTTTCGAAGCCAATCCGAACAGGCCGTTCTTCAGGATGAAGCTTGGGCGTGATGAATGTCATACCCCGGCGAACTGCTCGAACTGGCCCAATATTTGGTAAGAATGGAAGGCGAGCCCCCTCGCCAGGCATGGCTCAGGCATCTCCTGATATCCGAGGCCACGCTAAACTGGGCCCAGGTCGAGTTGCGCCCCGCACTCGGTAGGGTCTTCGAGCACGGCACGATGAAAAGCGCGTCAAAGAACAAGGCGGACGCCCTGAACAAATATTTCAAGGGCAACCCTCCGACAGGCGCCGAGTTGGACGTAGCCCGGAATCTGAACACGGTTGTCAACGCCTTTATGGAAGCGCAACAAGAACGGAACCATGCGGACTACAACACCTCGAGGGACTGGACGCGCTACGACGTGCAAATTCTGATCGATTCCGTGTCGGCGGCTTTCGAAAGCTGGCAGGCGGTTCGCGATGAGCCCGTTGCCCAAGCGTACCTCGTCTCGCTTTTCGGCAAAGAGCGCAGTCACGGATAAGCCCCGCCCTCACGCCTCCAGCACACGAGCCTCCAACTCCGCCTCCGCCGATCGATTTCGCCGGAATTTCCGCGCCAAACTGGCGAATCCCAAATAAATCACCGGCGTCGTACACAACGTCAGCAACTGGCTGAAGATCAACCCGCCCACGATCGTCACACCCAGCGGACGGCGTAACTCCTGTCCCGTCCCCGACCCTAATGCCAGCGGAACGCCGCCCAACAGCGCCGCCATCGTCGTCATGATGATCGGCCGGAACCGCAGCAGGCAAGCCTGGTAGATCGCCTCCAGCGGCTGCTCGCCCTCCTTGCGCTCCTTCTCCAGCGCAAAGTCGATCATCATGATGGCGTTCTTCTCCACGATGCCGATCAGCAGCACGATCCCGATCAGCCCGATCACGCTCAGCTCCATGTGGCACAGCATCAGGGCCAGCAGCGCTCCCACCGCCGCCGAGGGCAGCGTGGAGAGAATCGTGATGGGGTGAATGTAGCTTTGGTAAAGCACGCCCAGCACGATGTACACCGTCACCACGGCGGCCAAAATGGGAATCGGCTCGTTGGCCAGCGACCTGATGAACGCCTTTGCCGTGCCCTGGAAATCCGTCTGCACGCTGGGCGGAACTCCCAGGTCCTGCTTGGCGGCATCGATCTCCCTAACGGCGTCGCCCAGCGAAACATCCGGCGCCAGGTTGAACGAAACCGTGGTCACCGGAAACTGGCCCTGGTGATTCACCACCAGCGGCACCGTCAGCGGTTCGTAACGCGTGAAGCCCGCCAGCGGAACCTGCCCACCCGACGCCGACCGGATGAAGATCTTGCTGAGATCCTGCGGCCCGAACTGGATATCAGGCTTGATCTCCAGCACCACGCGATACTGGTTCAACTGCGTGAACATGATCGCCACCTGCCGCTGCCCGAAGGCATCGTACAGTGTGTCGTCGATCATCTGCGGCGTGATGCCCACCGCGACGCCGTGTTGCGGTCGATCGTCAGGCGCGTCTGCAGGCCGGTGTTCTGCTGGTCGCTCGCCAGGTCGCGAAGCCGCGCGTCCCTGCAGCTTCTCCACCAGTGGGCGAGTTCCGCTACCTCAAATTATCGAATCCAATCCGAGCGGGCAGTCCTTCAGGAAGAAGTTTGGGCGGATGGCTGTCATTCCCCGGCGCACTGCTTAAGCGACACAACGCTGTTAGCGCCAGTCTCCGGTTTGACGACAACGCGTCAAAGTGGATCGAGGATTGGTAGGTTACGCAAGCGAGGAGAAAACACCGCCCGCTTCTGCTACAAACGCTTCGAGATGAGTTCTTCCAGCGCCGCGGACGCCGGATAGCCTCCATCCGACGTCGACCACAGGACTGAGCTTGCCGTGGTTACGGGACGTGCCGTCGGTATGCTTTGGTCTTCCAACATTTCCCTCTGGCACAAGCCTTAGCAAACTCGATCACCTGATAGTGATTCCTGGCCTTCTCAACGAGTTCATCTAATCCTGTTTCTTCAAATCCGAGACGCAGCCAGAAATTTTGGGCTCGGACGTCTGGGCTAAATAGGTATGCTGATTGCACTCGGCATAGTTTGCATTCGGTCAAGTGGCCGATAATCCGCCCCAGCGCGGATGATTTCTCACGTTCAGAGGAGTACGCTGGTTTGCAGAGGCCATATGCACGATTACCGGGAGATGGTTGTTTCCGACCCAGGCGTCATGATGGGCAAGCCCGTGATCGCGGGCACGCGCATTACCGTCGAGTTGATTCTGGAGAAATTGGCCGCCGGCGAGACCGTTGAACAGGTCCTGGACGCACATCCGCGGCTCAGCGAACACGCCATTCGCGCAGCGCTAGCATTTGCGGCTGACGCACTCCGCGCTGATGTCGTCTACCCAGTCGAGACCATCTCCCGATGAGGTTCCTGGCCGACGAAGGCGTCGACCGTCAGATTGTCGAACGTCTTCGGCTCGATGGCCATGAGGTCGCTTACGTGGCTGAGATGTCGCCTGGGCTCCTGGACGATGCGGTTCTAAGGGAGAGTCGAGATGCGGGGAGGGTTCTGATCACGGCCGACAAGGATTTCGGCGAGCTTGTTTTTAAGCAACGGGAGGCGTCAACGGGCGTGCTGCTGGTGCGCTTATGGGGTCTGGACCGGATACGAAAGCGGCGATGGTCTCGACGGCCACTCAAGAACACGGGCACGAACTGCCTGATGCGTTCTCTGTGGTAAGCCCTGGAAACATCCGAATCCGTCGCAGACTCCATCTTTAGGAACTGAAGTCACGCCCCCTCCAGCACCTCCGGCTCCAACTCCTCCTCCGCCGATCGATTCCGCCGGAACTTGCGCGCCAGGCTGGCGAATCCCAGGTAAATGACCGGCGTGGTATACAACGTCAGCAAGCTGAAAATCAGCCCGCCCATGATCGTCACACCCAGCGGACGCCGCAACTCCTGTCCCGTCCCCGACCCCAGGGCCGGCGGAACACCTCCCAACAAGGCTGCCATCGTGGTCATGATGATCGGCCGGAACCGCAGCAGGCACGCCTGGTAGATCGCTTCCAGCGGCTGCTCGCCCTCCTTGCGCTCCTCCTCCAGCGCAAAGTCGATCATCATGATCATTTTGGCCGCGGTGGTGACGGTGTACATCGTGCTCGGCGTGCTGTACGAAAGCTACATTCACCCCATATTACGACCAGATCAAGCCGAATACGTAAGCCCTTGTAATTCAGCGCCATAGCCCCAAAGGGCTAGTGCGCCCCAGGTCATTGCACCGTCCAGGTCCCCAATGCCTGCCAGCCCGAACTGTTGGCGTCCGCATTGTCGCGGGCCGCCGTGTAGATCACCCGGTTTCCGGAGAATGCCGCGGTAAAGGTCAGACCCACCGTGAGCGTCAGCGTATCCTGGCCCCCGCTCGCCGAAGATTGTACCCCGATCACGGTACATTGGCTGTTCGATTGCGTCCCCGTCCCGTTGAGCACCAGACCCGGCAGCAGCGCCGTTCCTGCATCGTTCAGAAGGTACAGCACGTTTAGCGGGCGGCTGTAAGCCAGATAGCAAGCCTGCCGCGCATCCAGGAAATTGTTGATCAACACGTTGACCACGCCCAAGTCCTGCCAGCCCTTGGTATCCAGGAAGGTGAAGGTGAAGATCCCGGCCGACCCGCTGCCGCGTGGCGGATTCACCGCGCCCGGGGCCGGCGAGGCCTGAGGATTCCCCGGTATGTTCCAGGTTCCCAGAGCCTGCCACCCCGTGTTGTTTTGCGCCAGGTCCCGAGCCGCCAGGTAGACAACCTTATTGCCGGCATAACTCGGGCTAAACGCGATGTTCAAGGTCAGGATCAACGAACTCCCGGAGCCGCTGGCCGACGATCCCATGCCGTTGATCGTGCACTGGCTGTTTCCCACGCTCCCGGCGCCGTTCAACGGCAAGCCCGCCAACAGCGCCGTGCCCGGATCGTTCACCAGGTACAGCACGTTGAGCGGCCGGCTGTACGCCAGGTAACACGAGCCCCGCCCGTCCAGGAAGTTGTTGATCAGCACATTCACCACGTCAAAGCTCTGCCACCCATCCGTGTCGGCGTAGGTGAAGGTAAAAATCTGCGAAGGTCCGCTACCCGCTGGGGGGCTCGCTCCCACGGCCGCGAAGCCTCGGCCGGGAGTCACCGTAATCGGTACAGAAGTTCCATTGATCCCGGGCGTCGCGGTGTCGTTGACCGTGATCGACTGGCTGCCGGTAGTCTTCAGCGTCGCGGTGAAAGTGCCTGCGCCTTGCGCCAGGCTCGTGTCCGGCGGCAACGTGGCGATAGGGTCGGTACTGGAAAAGTGCACGGTGCCCTGGTATGTGAAGACTGTGTTGAGATTCCCGTCCTGCGCCGTGACGGCGGCCGCAAACGGTCCCCCGGACGTGACCGTGACCGGTGTGGTGACTGCCAGCTTGACCACCGGACCAATGGTCGTCAGGACGCCGCACACATCCGCGTTGTCCGTCACCGGACAGGCCGGGGCCGATCCGGCATCGGGCGCCACATTTCCGCCGAACGCATTGGAGCCGGCCGCCGCCGCAGTCGCGTCGTGGCCCGCGCCGCAGAAACTGGACGTGCAAATGAACAGGGCCGCGCCTTTGGCCTGCCCGTTTCCCGCGCCGGAGCCGCCCACGCCGCCGGTGCTGCTGTTGCTGCCGAAGGTGACGTTCAGCAACCGAAGAGTGCCCGCACTGGCGAAAATGGCGCCGCCCAAGGCCGCTCCACCGCCGCCCGGACCGCCGGCCGCCCCGCCGCTGGCCCCCGATCCACC
>OMOG01000451.1 GCA_900290305.1 Candidatus Sulfopaludibacter sp. SbA4 | reverse complement strand
ATTCGCGGTTCCCGAGCCGCCCAGCGCCAGGCCCCCCGACAATCCTGCACCCGCATCGCCTACCAGGTAGAGCAACCCGTACGGCCGGCTGTAAGCGATATAGCAGGCCGAGCGGCCGTCCAGAAAGTTGTTGATCAGAATGTTCACCACCCCCAGGTCCTGAGCGCCTTTGCTGTCGCTGAAGGTGAACGTGAAAGTCTGGACCGTACCCGTGCTGCGCGCCGGGCTGGAGCTGACGGCAGTCGGAAATGTGTTGAAGCCCGGCACTGCCCAAACGCCCAGCGCCTGCCAGCCGGAGTTGTTGCCCTGCAGGTCGCGGGCGGCCATGTAGATAATCTTGTTGCCGGCAAAGGCAGCGGTGAAATTGAGATTCACCGTCAGCACCAGGTTGTTGCCGCTGGGACTGGCGGAGGTTCCCGCGCCCGCCACGCTGCATTGGCTGTTGGAGACCGAGCCGGTTCCATTGAGCGTCAGCCCCAGCAGCGTGCCGCCATTATCGGCCACCAGGTACAACACGCCCGCGCTGCGGCTGTAAGCGAGGTAACACGCATTGCGGCCATCCAGAAAGTTGTTGATCAGGACGTCGACCACGTCGAGGTCCTGCGCGCCGCGCGGGTCGGCGAAGGTGAACTGCAAGGACTGGCCCGCGGCGCTGCCCGATGAGGGGCTGACGCCCACCGGGGCGCTGCTCTGGTTCGGGCCGCCTCCCGGCACGGTGATCGTGCCGTTGCCGGACATCTGGGCGGTACAGACGTAGGTGAGCACGCTTGCGCTGGCCGAGCCACCGGTAATGGTCACCGTCATGTTCACCGAGGGAAACGAGCCGGTGGCCCCGGTGTACTTGCCGGTGCCTCCGGTTACCGTGACGGACCCGGTTCCGCTGCCCGATGAGGGCGCCGAGGATCCGTTCAGCGCCGTGACCAGCGCGCTGCAAGGCAGGATCAGGTTGCCGCTCATGGTATTGCCGCCGCCAAAATCCAGCTTGAAAGTGGCCGGCGCTATCCCCGTCGTCCCGATGGTAACCGGAGCGAAGCCCGAAACACAGTCCGATGTCGTTACGCTCCCGCCGGCGGTGGCGGTCAGGGACCCGAACCCGGTCGCGGCCCCCGAACCGGTAATGGTCGACGTGGAGGTGCCCGCCGAGAAGTCTATGACGATCGTCATGTCGGCGGAGATGTTGATCGATGTTGCGGTTTGGGCGTAACTCGCCAGGCCCAGGCCGGCCATGAGCGCGATTGCCAGAGATGCGTTGGATAGCATGTGTGCTCCAAAAATAGCCTCTCATTCCTCAATTACGAAAAACACGTTCCAAACCCGACATTTTGGTGCGATGCTCTGTCCCCGCCGCCGCTTCCCTGCTAATGTGTATGGTTGGAGCTTCCTTGAAGATCCGATCCCGCAAGTTCGATGGCCGCTGCGCCAGGCACAGGCGATACAATCCAGCGGTCGACGGGCGGGGCGCCATCAAAGGCGGCTGCCCGCGCTGCAACCTGCTGTGCGACATCTGGGAAGTCTCCCTCAAGCTCAATCAGCTCATCCGCAAGTTCGACCCGGGCCACGACGACCTCGAACGCCCGCCCGCTCCCAAGCCGCCGCAGCACGATCCGCGCCAGTTGAGCCTGATCGGCGATTGAGGCCTGCCTACGAAACCAGCGCCCGCACCACGATCCACGACTTTTCCAATGTCGTAAGCCGCCACCCGGCGCTTGAACACGTCGTAGTTGCTGCCTTCGATGCGCTCGAGCAAACGCGAGTAGATCGAGATCAGCGCCGCCAGCGATGGCCGGCTGCGTTGGTGAATCAGGTCCAGCAGGGGCCGCGATTCGTCGTAATACGCACGCGCCCGCTTGCTTTCGAAACTCATCAGCCGCAGAAAGGCCTCGCTGCGGTTGCCCGACCGCAGGTCCGCCTCGGTCACTCCGAAGCGGTCCAGGTCTTCGGCAGGCAAGTACATGCGGCCATGCTCGGCGTCCTCGCGGATGTCGCGCAGGATGTTGGTCAGTTGAAACGCCACGCCGCACTTCTCCGCCAGCGGCAAGGCGCTCCTCGTGTCGAAGCCGAAGATGTGGATGGTGGTCAGCCCCACAACCGACGCCACCTGGTAACAGTAGCGGTAGAGTTGGTCGAAGGTCTCGAAGCGGCGCGGGTCGAGATCCGAAGCCACGCCGTCGATCATCTCACGGAAATAGCGGTGCGGAATGCCGAACCGCCGCACGGTGTGATGAAAGGCGGGCCACACCGGGTGCCGGCTGAAGCGGCCTTCGAGCGCCTCCTCCATTTCCGCGCGCCAGCGGTCGATGGCCCCGCGGTTCGCGCCGGGCTCGTCGCTCAAATCGTCGCAGTAGCGCATGAACGCGTAGATGGCGCACATCGCCTTGCGCTGTTGCGCGGAGAGCAGCAGAAACGAGTAGTAGAAGTTCTTGGCCCTGGTGCGAGCCACGCGCAGGCAATACCGGTAGGACTGCTCCAGTTCGCTCACAGGGGAGCCACCAGCATGGCCGCCTTCGCCACCGATTGCAGCAGCAGCCACACGCGCCACCTTCGCGGCGCCCGTCATCTCTGCGCACCCCCGTGACTTGTGTGTCAAGCTCTTTGAGCGATCGACCAACGAAATAGCGGGCCGCGCGGCCAGCACGTCGTAGCCTTGCTGCTCGATCTTGTCGAGGACTTTCATGCCGCCGCGGCTGAACAGGTCGATATCCAGAGACAACCGCGGGCTCACCATGCCGGCCAGCGGCCGGCCTTCCCGGAAAAGCGCGCGCGCCTTCTCCACGATCTCGCGCATCACCTCACGAAACGCGGGCGTGAACCGGCGGGCAAACAGTTCCTCCACCGTGTAGCCGTGACGCTCCATGATATCGAGCGGAATGTAGACGTGGTCCTTGAGCAAATCCACCGACTCTTGCTGGCTCCCCACACTGGACTCCCAGCCGGATGACTGCTCGATCGTCGCGTTCATAGATAATGGTGTATTGTCTGTCCAACAATACGACTTGACCTCGCTTTGCTCTGGGCGACCCGGGCTGACTCCTGCGGAGTCGACCAGCCTCGTCGAAGCCGCTTCAATGTGTTTCTTCGAATGCGGCCACAGTCCTCCAACAGCGCTCTTGTTGTCGGGGGACGTGTTCCTGGAATCGAAAAGGGCCCTTCAGAAATGGAGGATTCCGCCGCGACAGCAACTTCCGTTCCAGATGTTCCTGCCCCTTGTCGGAGCAAGCGACGTCGTTTGGCCTCCGCCAACCGCTCAGGTTCGTAACACGTTCGCGGATCTTGTTTTTGCAGTCGAAAGAGGGGCCACGGCGGTGGCAGCGAATATCGCCGAGGTGGAACTGGGCCTGGTCGTGGTTGCCCGGGCAAGAAGACCGAGCGGATTCGACTATTGGCTTGGTGACAGCCGGAGCAGGTTGTTCCAAAACGCAATGCGCCTGGAGGTGTCGGGTATTCTCCGGGGTGGCCACGGTGAGATTGAGCGCCGCGTCAATAAGAAAGTGCACCGCCTCCTAGGTTATTCTAGTGAAGTGGCGGGCCTCGTTGGCGTTGTTGAGTTTGGTCAGCCCCAGGTTCACATGATAAGGATATGAGACATCTTGAGGTTTTGCATCACCTCGCTATGGAAGCGGCCGATCTGGCGGAGAGGGTGCGGCGGAACGCGAGTGATGTGCGCGCAAAGAACCTCTTCGAGGCGGCCTTTAGGCTTGAGTTGGAGGCCGCTCGCTTAGCCGATCCTGGCATGGAACCGACAAGATCCGTCCTATTCCGTAGCGCCGCGAGCTTAGCTCTCGACTGTGGCCTTTACGGCGATGCTGCCCAACTGGTTCGGGAGGCGCGTCTCGGCTCGCCACCGCCCGAGATCGCTGACGATCTGGCCCAAATCGACGAGGAGATACAACGCTATCTTAGAACAGGTCAAGTCAGGGAGGCGTCGTAGAGCAGCCCCTTTGCCAGCGGCCCTCGGTGATGGCGTGGCCTGACGCGCGTCCCTGACTGCCGCCCTCACAACTTCCGGGGTGTCGGAAAAACTCGCCGGTCGCCGGCTGTTTCTGCTACGGAACTATGATCCTCCCTCAGGACCCAGGGGTGCGGAACTCGTCCAACGCGCCAAGCACTGCGGCGCCGAGTTTCTTCCGCTCGGGGCCGAAGACGTGCGGAGGCTTGCCGCCGTCGTCGCGCTATCGAAGTGTGGCGACCCGCTGTTCGAGACCTGGCTGCTGCGGAATCTGCCACTGAGCAAAACCACGATCTTCCGGTTCCCTGCTAATGTGTATGGGTTGGGGCTTCCTCGAAGATCCGATCCCGCAAGTTCGATGGCCGTTGCGCCAGACACGGGCGATACAATCCGGCGGTCGATGGACGGGGCGGCATCAAAGGCGGCTGCTCGCGCTGCACCTGCTGTGCGACATCTGGGAAGCCTCTCTCAAGCTCAATCAGCTCATCCGCGAATTCGACCGCGGTCACGACGATCTCAAACGTCCGCCGGCCCCGAAGGTGCCGCAGCACGATCCGCGCCGGTTGAGCCTGATCGGAGATTGAGCGGGCCGGGCCGAGGGGGAGCCGTTCTGCGGGCGCACTCCACATCACCACTTGCAGGCTGACAGCTCGTACCTACGAAACCAGCGCCCGCACCACGATCCACGACTTTTCCAATGTCGTAAGCCGCACCCGGCGCTTGAACACGTCGTAGTTGCTGCCTTCGATGCGCTCGAGCAAACGCGAGTAGATCGAGATCAGCGCCGCGAGCGATGGCCGGCTGCGTTGGTGAATCAGGTCCAGCAGCGGCCGCGATTCGTCGTAATACGCCCGCGCGCGCTTACTCTCGAAACTCATCAGCCGCAGAAAGGCCTCGCTGCGATTGCCCGACCGCAGGTCCGCCTCGGTCACTCCGAAGCGGTCCAGGTCTTCGGCAGGCAGGTAGATGCGGCCATGCTCGGCGTCCTCGCGGATGTCGCGCAGGATGTTGGTCAGTTGAAACGCCACCCCGCACTTCTCCGCCAGCGGCAGGGCGCTGCGCGTATCGAAGCCGAAGATGTGGATGGTGGTCAGCCCCACCACCGACGCCACCTGGTAACAGTAGCGGTAGAGTTGGTCGAAGGTCTCGAAGCGCCGCGGATCGAGATCCGAAGCCACGCCGTCGATCATCTCACGGAAATAGCGGTGCGGAATGCCGAACCGCCGCACGGTGTGATGAAAGGCGGGCCACACCGGGTGCCGGCTGAAGCGGCCTTCGAGCGCCTCCTCCATTTCCGCGCGCCAGCGGTCGATGGCTTCGCGGTTCGCGCCCGGCTCGTCGCTCAAATCGTCGCAGTAGCGCATGAACGCGTAGATGGCGCACATCGCCTTGCGCTGCTGCGCGGAGAGCAGCAGAAACGAGTAGTAGAAGTTCTTGGCCCTGGTGCGCGCCACGCGCAGGCAATACCGATAGGACTGGTCTAGTTCGCTCACAGCGGAGTCACCGCCATGGCCACTTTCGCGAACGACTGCAGCAGCAGCCACACGCGATCGGCCTTCGAAATGGCGGGCCGCGCGGCCAGCACGTCGTAGTCTTGCTGCTCGATCTTGTCCAGGACCTTCATGCCGCCGCGGCTGAACAGGTCGATATCCAGAGACAACCGCGGGCTCACCATGTCGACCAGCGGCCGGCCTTCCAGGAAAAGCGCGCGCGCCTTCTCCACGATCTCGCGCATCACCTCGCGGAATGCCGGCGTAAACCGGCGGGCAAACAGTTCCTCGACGGTGTAGCCGTGTTTCTCCATGATGTCGAGCGGAATGTAGACGCGGTCCTTGAGCAGGTCCACCGTCACATCCTGCCAGAAGTTGGCGAGTTGCAGAGCGGTACACGTGGCGTCGGAGAGCCTTTGCCGCTCCGCGTCGGAGTATCCGCAGAGATAGAGCACCAGCCGCCCCACCGGGTTGGCGGAGTTCCGGCAATACCCGAACAACTCCTCCCAATTGCGATACCGCGTCACCGTCTGGTCCTGTACGAAGGCGTCGATGAGGTCCGCGAACGGTTGGCGCGGAATGCCGCATTCCCGCACGGTTGGCTGGAGGGCCACGAAGACCGGATGCGTGGCGCGGCCTTCGTACATCGCGTCCAGTTCCTCGCGCCACCAGGCCAGCAGGCGGAGGCTTTCGGCGCGGTCGCCTGTCTCATCGCCCAGGTCGTCCGCCGATCGGCAATACGCGTACACGTTGTAGAAGTCCTGGTGCAGCCGCTTGGGCAGAAGAACGCTGACCACGTGGAAGTTCTCGTAGTGGTGAGTCGCCAGCCAGCGCGTGTACTCCTTGGCTTCGTCGACGGAGTAAATCCTGGCGAGGGCCTCGGGAGACCGCACGAACTCGACTGGGGCAAGCGGCACCGGACGCCCGCTCCTAGGGAACGATCGCCGTCTTGAGGTGGCCGTTGTGGCTCATCAGGTGGCGCAT
>OMOG01000452.1:1211-1380 GCA_900290305.1 Candidatus Sulfopaludibacter sp. SbA4 | reverse complement strand
GCCGTACGGTGGATGATCGTCATCCGGGATCCAAAACATGCAATCTTCCACCGGGCAATACTCGACGCAGGCCGGCGATCCCGCGCAGCCCGTACAGCACTCGGTAATGACGGCAAGTTCTTTCGGCTTTTTCTTGCGGGGGGTAGTCAGGCCCTTCGAGCGCGGCTCT
>OMOG01000452.1:0-1201 GCA_900290305.1 Candidatus Sulfopaludibacter sp. SbA4 | reverse complement strand
TTCGGCTTTTTCTTGCGGGGGGTAGTCAGGCCCTTCGAGCGCGGCTCTTGTTTCAGCTCGTCAGGCACCAACCCCGGCGCTTTTGCGACTTCCGGCCCGGTTGCCATGGAGTTGAATTATATCTTGGGCAGCGGCTTTTGTAACCACCGTTCGCTGTGTTGAGATCCTTGGTAGCGCCGGCATCTTGCCGGCTGTCGCGAGGGGCATCTTGCCCTCGCAGGTGGGCCATACGACAGCCGCCGGGACGGCGGCGCTACATTTGGCCAGCGAGGTCAGCGCCAGAGGCGCGTGGCGTAATCCGCCATGCTGAGGGCGAGCAGGATGAACAGGAAGAAGATCGCGCTCACAATGACGAGGCCGGTCAGCTTCTCATGCGTGTACTTCACATGCATGTAGAAGAGCACTACCAGGGTGGCCTTGATGGTCGCAATCGTGAGGGCGACGATGGTGTTGAACGGGCCGAGATCGATGAAGGCGGCAGCCACGGTGAGGGTAGTGCCCGCGAGCAAGGCCAGCCAGATCGCGAGGCAAGAACCGAGCGACGAAATGTGTTCGGAGATTCGTTCGGAAGTATGTTCGGAAGCGGAATTGTGATCAGACATTGTTATCTCACCTATGCTTATCTCACCTATGACGGTCGATCAGGTACAGCAAACCGAATAAGTAAATCCAGACAACATCGACGAAGTGCCAGTACAATCCTGCGTTTTCGATGGGTGTGTAGTAATCGGGCGTGTATTTGCCCCGCCAGGCCTTGTAGGCAAGGAATCCGAACAGGCCGACGCCGATAACCATGTGCAGAGCGTGCATGCCGGTCATCGCAAAGTAGAGCGAGAAAAACATCTCAGCGTGATGGGGGTTAGCATACTGGCGTTCCGCCGGAGGGAACTTCTCCTGTCCGGGAAGCAACTCGTGATAGTTGAAGCTGGTTCCGGGCACGTGATGCTTCTCGAATTTTTCGGCATACTCGTCGGCCTTGATGCCCAGAAAGGCGAGACCGAACAAGATGGTAGCGAGCAGCCAGAACACGAGCGCCATGCGCTTGCCAAGCTGGACCGCACGAATAGCTAGAACCACGGTCAAGCTGGAGCAGATGAGTACCACCGTATTAATCGTGCCGAGTCTAATGTCCAACTGCTGACTGGCGGAGCCGAAGTCTCCGAAGTACTTGTAGCGGTAAACGAGGTAGGCGCAGAACAGG